>NZ_JBIAUR010000009.1:0-524410 GCF_042893105.1 Streptomyces sp. NPDC001663
TGCCAACCCGTGCGCCCGTGCAGGTCACCCCTATCTTGAGAAGCGCTTCCTCCCGGGCGTGAACGCCCGGGGTTCCGCGCTAGATCATGCTGAAGATGTGGGGCCAGGTAGAAGTGCTCCAGCCAGTGGGCGTCCTCGGCCTGGCGCAGCGCCACGCAACCGGCGAACTCGCCGTCCACCTCGATGATCCGAGTGTGCGTCGGCTCGTAATTGTCCAGCAGCCGCTGCCGTACGCGCTCCTCGTCGTAGCGTCCGAGCCGTTCCAGATCCGGTCGCATCACCACGGCACGCAGTTCCGCCACTGCCGAGACGTCCGACATCGACGCCGGCCGTGTACCCCACTCCACCATGATCGCCACGCTATCGCGGCGACCACAACCTCCTGTGTCCGGAGTACTGACAGCGCGAAAGTAGGCGTGTAGATTGCGGCCGTCAACAAATTGCGCAACGTCAAACGGGCGGTCGAGCCGCAGCCGGGCAGTCGCGCTTCGGTGTCCAACTCCCTTGCTCCATCAGCCATTTGACCAGCCCAGGTCAAGGCTTGGGCCAGAAGGCCCGGGTGTCTCGTACGCCAGGAAGAGCAGAGTACTTTCCGTCAGGAGGGGCCATGCGAAGGCGCGTTCTCGGGATTGCCACCGTGCTGATCACCGCCGTCGGCGCGGGCGCGTGCGGGTCGTCGGACTCAGGTTCCGGTGGTTCGTCGTCCTCGGGCGGGAACAAGACCACGACGGTCAAGGTCGGCATCATCCCGATCGTCGACGTGGCTCCGCTCTATCTGGGGCAGCAGAAGGGCTTCTTCAGCAACCGTGGCCTCAAGCTGCAGATGGTGAGCGCGCAGGGCGGGGCGGCAATCATCCCCGGTGTGGTGAGCGGTCAGTTCCAGTTCGGGTTCAGCAACACCACGTCCTTGATGCTCGCGCAGGTCAAGGGAGTTGGGGTCAAGTCCGTGGTCAACGGCGCGGCCTCCAACGGGAAAGTGGGAAGCGACGTCACCGGTGTGCTGGTCAAGAAGGACAGCTCCATCAAGTCGGCCAAGGACCTCGCCGGCCACACGGTCGCGGTCAACACGCTGCAGAACATTGGCGACACGACGGTGCGCGAGTCGGTCCGCAAGGCCGGCGGCGACCCGTCCAAGGTCAAGTTCGTTGAAATAGCGTTCGATCAGATGCCCGCAGCCCTGGACGACGGACGGGTCGACGCCGCCTGGATGGGCGAACCCGCGCAGACGATCGCCAAGGCGCAGGGCGCCCGCGTCATAGCCTCGCCGTTCGCCGAAACCGACCCGAAGCTCACCGTCGCCACGTACTTCACCTCGACCCAACTCACCCAGCAGAACCCGGACCTGGTCAAGAAGTTCACCGCGGCGATGACCGAGTCGCTGCGGTACGCCTCCAGCCACCCGAACGAGGCACGCCAGGTCCTCACGACCTACACCAAGATCAGCGGCGACGTCCTGAAGAACCTCACCCTGCCCAGCTGGCCGCCCCAGGTAGACATGGCCTCCCTCGAGAAACTGGCCTCCCTCGGCGAGAAGGACGGCCTCTTCGGCGGCAAGAAGCCCGACCTGGACGCCCTGTTCTCGTGATCGGCTCCGTCCGTCACCGCCTTCGGTGCGGGGTGCCGGCCATCGGGAGGCCGATCGCCTGAGCCGGACAGACGGTCGAGGTTAGGCTGCTCAGACGCCTTGATGCGGCCGGACAGGGAGACCCGTGGACGTCACCGAACGCGAGCTGGCCGCCCCGACCGACCCTTGGGAAGGCGTTCTGTTCGCCCCCGCCCGCGGCAGCGACATCGGCGTGCTGGTCCTGGCCGGTTCCAGCGGACGTATCGAACGCGAGAGAGCACGCCTCCTTGCCCGGCAGGGCATGACGGCCCTTTCGATCCGCTGGTTCGGCGGGCCGGGACAGCCGCCGGGCATCTGCGAGATCCCCCTGGAGACCTTCACCGCCGCCATCGACTTCCTCCGACGGCACAAGGCACGACGTATCGGCATCCTGGGCGTCTCCAAGGGCGCCGAGGCAGCTCTGCTCACGTCGGTGCACGATCCGCGCGTGGACGTCGTCATCGCGCTGTCCCCCACCTCGCGGGTCTGGTGCAACGTCGGCCCCGGGCTCGACGGAGCACAGCGTCCCTGGCGCTCGTCCTGGACCTGGCAGAGGCAGGCGCTGCCGTTCGTCCCGCTGGACGAATCCTGGGCGCCTGCGGAGGCGGACGGCGATCCGGTCGCCATCCGTGGGTGGTACGAACTCAGCGAGCGGACGTTCGCCGATCGGCTCGCTGCCGCAGAGATCCCCGTGGACAAGGCGCGGGCCGATCTGCTGCTGGTCGCGGGCGGCGACGACGCGATGTGGCCGTCCGTGCCCTTCGCCGAACAACTGGCTCTACGTCGACGGTCAGTTGGCGCTTCGGTGCGACTGATCGCTCGTCACGACGCGGGCCACCGACCGCGTTTCCCCGGCGAGGGCCCGGCGCCGGCGTCGCCGCGCTTCCAGTACGGAGGCACGCCCGATGGAGACGCCCTTTTGGGTAGGTCGGCCTGGTCCCATGTCCTCGAGGCGCTCAGCAACAGAGGCTGAACTCGGGCGCGTTGACTTCCGGATGCGCCCGAGTTCATGTGTGCTGGGCGAGATGGCCTGGTGTTCGTCCGGCCAAGGCTGAGGGGGAGCATGACCGACTTCGACGGAATCTTCGGGCCGGAGTACACGGCGACCGAGTTGTTCACCAACCGGGTGGACGAATACACGGCGTTCTCCACCGCGTTACGCCGCCACACCGCCCGGGTGCGCGCCGGTTCGGCGACCCTCACGCACGCCGCCCGTCTCAACGTCATGTCGTTCTACGGCGTCGGCGGCATCGGCAAGACCGAGTTGTCGCGGCGTCTGGAGTCCTGGGCGGTCGGGGACCTGCAGGACCTCGGGGACTGGACGGAGTCAGTGGCCTTCGAGCCACCGCTGAGCACCGTGCGGTTCGACTTTCACGGCAGCCGGGTCGTCCATGCGGCGGACACCGTGCTGCGGCTGCGCGCGGCCGTCGCCGGGCGGTGGCGTCGTTTCCCCGCTTTCGATCTCGGACTGGCCGCCTGGTGGTCGCTGGCGCGTCCGGGCACTCCCCTGCCTGATGTGGCCGCCGGCGGTTTCGACGTACGGGGGCAGATCACCGACACGCTGAATGACATCCTCAGCGACGCGGGGGCCCGTTTCGGCCTCGGCCCGCTCACCGTGCGGACGGGCATCCGCATCGTGGAAGCCGTACGGGAGAAACGGCTGCGCAGCCTGACGCTGCGCAGGTGCGAAGAACTCGTCCAGATCGTCGAGCGCGCCGAGAAGGATCCGTCCGACTACGTCGCCGCCACACTCGCCGGCCTGTTGTCCTGGGACCTCGAGAATCTGCCGGCCGACAAACGGCCCGTCACCGTGGCCTTCGCCGACGCTGCGGAGTACATCCAGGGTGACGACCGCGCGCAGGAGCGCCTGTTCAACCGGATCGTCCATCTCACGCCGGGAGTGCTGTGGGTCGTCACCTCCCGCAACCGGCTGGACTGGGACAGTCCACACCTCAACCAGGTGCTCCCTGCAACGGGTCCGGGCGTCTGGCCGGGACTGCGGCGGGAGGCGGAGGAGGACCCGCGTCAGCATCTGGTGGGCAACCTCTCCGACACCGACGTAGAGCAGTATCTCCAGGCGGCCTCGGGCACCGGAGGCAATCCGCACCTGCCACCGGACGTCGTCGGTCGCATCCGCGCCGGCGCGCACGGCCTGCCTCTCTATCTCAGCCTGTCCCTCTCCATCGCCCGTGCCGCGAGCGAAAGCCCTCTCACGCCGGACGCCTTCGGCGGTCCCCTGCCGGAACTCGCCAACCGGGTCTTCGCCAACCTCCCCGAGCGGGAACGGGAGTTGGCCCGCGCCGCCGCCCTGGTGCCGCGCTTCGATCAAGACCTCATCGCCCAGGCCGTCGGCGGACTCCTCGGTGACGCGCACCGGTTGTGCCTGCGCACCCTCGTCACCGAAGACGACCACCCGCTCTTCCCCTACCGGCTGCACGACGCCGTGCGCTCGGCCATCGCCCATGAACCGGTCACCGACCCCGGAGCCTGGGCCCCCGCCGACCGAACGGCCATGGCACGAGGGCTGGTGGAGACACTCAGGCTGCGCAGCGACGCGCTGCTGGACGACAGCAATCGCCGGCTCGACGTACTGGAACTGGCGGCCGCTCTCTGCGCGGAACACGACCTCACCGCTCCCTGGCTGGCCGACGCCCTCACCGATCTGCCGGGATTCGCCAAGACCGCCGAACGGTTGCCGCCGACGACGAATGCCACCTGGATGGGTCAGCTGTCCGGCATGTTCGAGGCATGGCGCCACGGGACGGTCGGCAAGCGGCGGGTCACCCGCCTCGAGGAGTTCCTCGCCGCTCCCCTGCGGTCCGCCGTGCGGGCCCATGCCCAGCTGCAGCTCGCCTATCTGCATCGGAACCGCTCGGACTTCGAGCCCTCGCTGCGCCTGCTGACGGAACTGCTGGCCGAGGATCCGGAGTCGCAGCTCCTGCGCTACCAGGTCGCGCGCTCCCTCCAGATCAAAGGGGACTTCGCCGAACTGCACCAGCACCTGTCCCGCCACCCCCTCGACGATGCCACCGCGGCACTGCGCATCACCAGCGACCTCGCCTACGCACGCGGGCTGCTGAGCGAGTCCATCGCCGGGCCCACGGCCCGCGGCACCCACCTCCGGGAGCAGGGCAGGCACCAGATGGCGCTGGACAACGAGGCGACAGCGCTGTGGCGGAGGACCCTCCTCGGCCGCAGCACCCCCAGCGAATGCGACGTCGTACTCGCCGAGGCCGATCGGTTCGGCGAGATCCTCACCATGCGGACGGCTCTCGCCGCCAAGCTGATCTGCCGGGCGGACGACAGCGCCGCCGGCCACAACATCATGGCCCAGACGCAGAGCATCATCCGGACGACATCGGGCCGCAGTGGGTGGCGGGAGTTCACGGGCAAAGTGGCGTTCGGTCTGCGCCAGGCGGATCGCTCCAGCGTCGACCGACTCCACGAGAAATGGCTCTCATGGGACTACCCCTGGAGCATCAACTCGCACGTCGTCGACCGTCTCTTCGTCTTCGCCGGATACCCCGCCCGCTACCGCCCCGTACAGATCACAGCCGAGGAAGACCCGGCCACGGCCGACCTCCGCTGGCACGACATCATCGAAACATTGGTGCACAGCTGACACGGTCCCATACCCGCTTTCTGGAATCGTGGAGTCCATGCCCCGGTGCGCCCCCATGCGCCCCCGCGGCGGCACGTTTTGACGGTATTGCTCCAGGCAACAACGAGAATCGGGGGATGAGCACGCCAGCGGGTGCGCGAGCACTCTGACATCTGCGCCTTGCCTCATTTTCCCGGCTTTCACAGGGGGCGGTCATGGCGTACCAGGGGCACGTGCGGCGCGTGTGGTCATTAATCGGAGTCGGCACCGTATCCTGCGTCGGCTCCATTGCGTTGACTCTGGCGCTCGTCCATGTCCCCGGACTTCAGTCCAGTGCGAGCGGCAACGCCGGGCAGGCCTTTGGTGCCGCGGCCGCTTGCGCCTCTTTCTTCGTGCTCCTCTACGCCGCGCGGAGCTTCCATCAGCAGGCCGAAGAATTCCGGATGCGGCGCGTGGAGATGGCGGCCCAGTGCGAGGAGCTGCGGGCGAATCGAGAGGATGCGCGGTTGGGGCACGAGAGTGCCTTCCGCGCGGCGGAGGCGTCGGTCCGGGGGCAGCATGTGATGTTGACCCGGATGGCAATCGAGGACGCTGATCTCTCTGCCGTCTGGCCTGGATACGGTGCTGAATTCGATCCGGTGCGCACGAAGCAGTATCGCTACGCGAACTTGATCATCTCGTTCCAGTGCATGTCGTATCAACTCAAGTACAACACGGATGACGAGGTGCTGGAGCTTATGCAGCACCTCTTCAGCAGCCCCGTCATCCACGACTTCTGGGCGGAGACGCGGGAGACCCGCAACAGGGTCACGCCGTACGGTGGCTCGATGCGCAAGTTCTACGAATTGGCAGAACTCGCTTTCCAGCAATACGCAGGCACCGAGTGAGCGCACGCATGAAACGCCTCATCGTCATTCATCCACTGGAAGCCGCCAACCAGCATTGATCAGAACCGATCGCGGGAGAACAACCAAGCGTTCGTCAGGGCCGACGCCAGAACCCACCGGAAGCTCCGACCTCAAGCCCTCCGTGTTGTCGGCCCCGATAAAAGCGAGATCACCACTGTCAAGTTCGAACACAGCCGGACAGTTGAATTCTGAATTACAGCGGCCCTCGATTGTATCCACCGAGTCAAGGCGCTTTACGATTCGCATTGGCGATCTCTCTGTGCTGACGGCTGACGCTCGGCCCTCTGTGCGAGCGCCGAGAGGCAGCGAGATTACACCCCCATCCATCGCGGTCAAGTTGCTGTCCGGATGTGTCAACCTCTGGATTGCTTTTCCCCAATTCAGGTGTAGCACGAGCCGCCCGTCCGGCCAGTCCCCCGTACGCACATGTGCCCGGCGACCGGACTCCGCGAGCATCCGCGCGCGGGCCCCATGGCGTGTTCGCTCCTATCGTGGAGGGGCACAGTGACGCTCGGCGCCGAGGCAGGCAGGACATGTGGGAACCGCAGATCGACTATGCGACGGTCTTCCGCGCCCTGCCCGGCATGGTGGCACTGCTCACCCCCGACCTGGTGTACGCCGACGCCAACGAGGACTTCCTGCGACTGGCCGGCCGCACCCGCGAGCAGCTGCTGGGGCGCTACATCTTCGACGTCTTCCCCGAGAACCCCAATGAGCCGGCCGCGGCAGGCATGCGGGAGACCGAGGCGTCGATGCGCCGTGCGGTGGACACCGGAGAGCGCGACACGATGGCGCTGCTCCGCTACGACATCGAGGACGTCCAGCGGCCCGGTCATTGGGAGGAGCACTACTGGAGTCCGGTCAACGCGCCCGTCTTCGGCCCCGACGGCCGCGTGGCGCTGATCGTGCACCGGGTGGAAGAGGTCACCGAACTCATCCGCGCCTTCGGCGGGCCCGGCGACGACAGCCGGGCCCGCGTGCTGGAGGCCGAGCTGTACACCCGCGCCCGTGAACTGCAGGAGGTCAACGAGCGGCTGCGCAAGGCCCATGCCCACGAACGCGAGGTCGCCCTGGCACTGCAGGCGGCCATGCTGCCGCCGCCCGGGCCGACCGGACAGCACGGGGCGGCCGTGCGCTACCGGCCCGCCATCGGTGCGCTGAACGTGTGCGGTGACTGGTACGACCTGGTCGAGCTGCCCGGCGAGAACCTGGCGATCGCGGTCGGCGACGTCGTCGGCCACGGTCTGGCCGCCGCCTGCGTCATGGGACAGCTGCGCAGCGCCCTGAGCGCGGCCTGCCGCGTCGCCCAAGGGCCCGCCGAGGCCCTGGAAGCGCTCGGGCTGTACGCCCGCTCCGTGGAGGGCGCCGAGTCGGCCACCGCCGCGGCGACGTTCATCGACTGGGACGACCAGTGCATCACCTACAGCTGTGCCGGACACCTGCCGCCCGCCCTGCTCGCCCCCGACGGCACCGTCAGCTTCCTCGACCAGGCCACCGACCCACCGCTCGGCGCCCGTCCCGAGCACGTACCCCGCCCGCAGGCCAAGGCTCCCTTCGTCGAAGGCTCCACCCTGGTCCTCTACACCGACGGCCTGGTCGAACGCCGTACCGAGGACATCGACGCCGGGCTGGCCCGTCTCGCCGACTCCCTCACCCGCCATGGGCACGCCGACCCCGAGGCCCTGGCCGACGCCCTCTTGTCCGACCTGCTCCCCAGCACCGGCAACACCGACGACACCGCGCTGATCGTCCTTCGCCTGTGAAACACAGCTGGTGAGCCCGTTCGCGGCGGTTCACTCCCCGCCCGCGTCGAGGTACTGCTGTGCCAGCCGCTTCGGAGCCCTGGCGAGCCAAGCCTCCACAATCAGTTCTCCGAGCTCCGCGGCGTCGATCCGGTCGAGGCGGACCAGGACGGCCGGGTAGCCGTCGAAGTGCGGCGTCGTGAAGTACACGTCAGGATCAGAGGCCAGCAACGCCTCCTTCACCCCCACATCCGCCACCCGCACCCCGAGGATCGGTCCCTCCGGCGCGGCGTCGCCGAGGGCGTCGTAGTCCGCGGGCCGCAGTGGCCGTTCCCAGACGAACCCTTTGTCCTTGACCCGCCACTGCGACAGGTCGCGGGAGAGCCCTTCGTCGGTTTCGGGGAGGGCGAGTGCGAGTCGGCGGACATCGTCCCAGGTGGCCATGTGTCGACCCTAGCCCGAAGGTGGTGAACTGGTGGTCGGTGGCGTGTCGAGCGCCGTAGCCTGTGCCCGAGGCCTGGAAAGGACCTGACGTGGGAGAACACGCAAGGATCCATGAACGCAGCCTTACGGATCCGGACCGCTTCTGGCTCGGTGCCGCGGAGCTGATCGACTGGGTCGTCAGCCCCTCACGTGCGCTCGACGACACGCGCGCGCCCTTTTACCGGTGGTTCGCCGACGGGGAGTTGAACACCTGTGCCAACGCGCTCGACCGGCATGTCGAGGGCGGATTCGGCGATCGTACGGCGCTGATCTGGGACTCGGCGATGGTGCCGGCGAAGAGGTCGTTCAGCTACCGGGAGCTGCGGGACGAAGTGGCCCGTGTGGCCGGTGCGTTGAGTGCTCTGGGGGTCGGGAAGGGGGACCGTGTCGTCGTCTACATGCCGATGGTGCCCGAGGCCGTGATGACGATGCTGGCCTGTGCTCGTATCGGCGCCGTGCACTCGGTGGTGTTCGGTGGGTTCGCGCCGAAGGAACTGGCGGCGCGGATCGAGGATGCGCGGCCCAAGGTCGTCGTAGCGGCGTCGTGCGGGCTGGAGCCCACGCGGGTGGTGGCGTATCAGCCGATTCTCGACGCGGCACTGGAGATGAGTGTGCACCGGCCGGAGCACACGGTGATGCTGCAGCGTGCGGCGTTGCGGGCGGATCTTGGGCCCGGTTATCTGGACTGGGACGATGTCGTGCCGCTGGCGAAGCCGGTGGAGCCCGTGCCGGTGGCGGCCACTGATCCGCTCTACATCCTGTACACGTCGGGTACGACCGGGAAGCCCAAGGGGGTGTTGCGCGACGCGGGCGGGCATGCCGTCGCGTTGGCCTGGTCGATGGGGGCGATCTACGACGTCCATGCCGGTGATGTGTTCTGGACGGTCTCCGACGTCGGCTGGGTCGTCGGGCACAGCTACATCGTGTACGGGCCGCTGCTGGTCGGGGCGACGACGGTGGTGTACGAGGGCAAGCCCGTCGGTACGCCGGACGCCGGCGCGTTCTGGCGGATCGTCGAGGAGTACGGGGTCAAGACGATCTTCACCGCGCCGACCGCGATCCGGGCGATCAAGAAGGTCGACCCCGAGGCGGCGGAGCTCGCCAAGTACGACACGGGTTCGCTGACTTCGCTGTTCCTTGCCGGTGAGCGGCTGGATCCGGAGACGCTGCACTGGGCCTCGGGCGCCCTGGGCGTACCGGTCACCGATCACTGGTGGCAGACGGAGACCGGCTGGCCGATCGCGGCGAACCCGCGGGGGCTGGAGCCGCTGCCGACGAAGCCGGGCTCGGCGACGGTGCCTGTGCCGGGATGGGACGTACGGATCGTCGACGCCGAAGGTCGGCAGTTGGAGCCCGGGCAGGAGGGCGAGATCGTCATCCGGCTGCCGCTGCCTCCGGGCGCGCTGCAGACGTTGTGGGGAGACGACGAGAGGTTCGTGGACTCCTATCTCAGCCGGTATCCCGGCTTCTACCACACCGGGGACTCCGGGTACTTCGACGACGACGGCTATCTGTTCGTCATGGGCCGCACCGACGACGTCATCAACGTGGCCGGGCACCGCCTGTCGACCGGCGCGATCGAGGCGGCCCTTGCCACGCATCCGGCGGTCGCCGAGTGCGCGGTGATCGGGATCCCCGACCAGCTGAAGGGCAGCGTCCCCTTCGGGCTGGTCGTCCTCAAGGCCGGTGCCGCGCCGGACCACGACGAGCTGCGGGCCGAGCTGATCGCGGCCGTGCGGCGCGACGTCGGTCCGGTGGCGGCCTTCCGGGACGTCGCGGTCGTGCCGGCTCTGCCGAAGACGCGGTCGGGCAAGATCCTGCGCCGGACGATGCGGGGCATCGCCGACGGACGGGACGAGCCCGTGCCGCCGACCATCGAGGACGCCGCCGTCCTCGACGCGCTCACCCCGATCCTGCGGGACCGGCCGTAGCGCACAGCGTGCATCGACCGTGAGCAGATACGGTGCGCGATACGGCTTCTAGGCAGCGGTCTGGCCCGCCAACTGCGGGTACAGCGCTGCCAGATCGCCGGAGAGGCCGGCCTTGACGGTCCGGGAGATGTCGTCGGCCAGTACCTCGTAGGCGCCGGCTTCGACGCCGTCGAGCGCGAGGGCGGCGACGTCGTTCGGGCGGGACTTGGGTGCGTCCACGCTCGAGGCCATGTCGGTGTCGACGTATCCGACATGCAGTCCGGTGACCCCGATGCCCCGCGAACTCAGTTCCAGGCGCAGGGAGTTGGTCTGCGACCACAGGGCGGCCTTGGTGGCGCTGTAGGAGCCGGCGAGGCCGACCCAGGAGAGCACGGAGTGGACGTTCAGGACGTGGCCGCCGCCGTTGCGCTCGATGATCGGGGTGAAGGCCCGGGTGACCAGCAGCGGTCCGTAGAAGTTCGTCTCGAACTCCCGGCGTATGTCGTCGACCGGGGCCTCGAGGAAGGAGGAGGCGCCGAGCGAGATGCCCGCGTTGTTGATCAGGACGGTGACGTCCGAAGCCTGCGCGGCTGCGGCGGCCACCGAGTCGGGGTCGGTGACCTCCAGGGCGAGCGGCACCGCCTCGGCGTGGGTCACGGTGCGCGGGTCGCGGGCCGTGGCGTAGACCTTGCCGGCACCGCGTGCGTACAGCTCCTCCACCAGAGCCTTGCCGAGGCCGCGGCTGCCGCCGGTGACGAGTACTACGGCGTCTTTGATCGAAGTCATGTTCCATCTCCACGTTGGAAAACGATCGGTTTACAGCACAGTAAACCGATCGGTTTCCGATGGCAAGCGGTGACTGACGCAGAGCCCTGGGCGAGGTCCGCCTACTCCGGGTCCGCCGCTGCGGCGCGGGAGCCCGCGACGTGGGCGACGGCGGCGGACAGCTGGTTCTGCACCGACTCGGGCAAGGGGTCGCCCTGGATGGAATCCACCAGCTGCTGAGCAGCCCGATACAGCTTGGTGTTGGTGTTCTGCGAGGTCATCACCAGGACGTTCCACGCTTCTTCGGAGCTGAGCGTGAAGGCGGCCATGAGGATGCCCCGGGCCAGATCGATGACCTCCCGGGTCTGCATCGCCCGTCGCAGCTGTACGACCTCCACCCGCGGGTCCGGATCGGGGCCATCGGAGCCCTCCGCAGCGGCCCGGGCCGGATCGTCGCCGTCGCCTCGGTTTCCGTCGCCGTCCGGCGCGAACAGGGGCATCGTGCCGGTGAGTGCGAAGACGCGCTCGGCAGCCGGGCTGATCCCGCGGATCGTGACCGTCTTGGACTCGCCCAGAGCCTGTTGCCGTATGCCCAACAGGATGTTGAGCCCGGAGCAGTCGCAGAACCGGACCTCGCCGAGGTCGAGTTCGATGCCGTTCTCCGAGCGGGCTAGCGCCGAGCGCAACGCCTGCTGCAGTTCCTGATCCGCGGCGAGGTCGAGGTCCCCGGAGAGCGTGACGACCATCCGGTCGCCGTCGGGGCTAGTGCGGACCGTCAGCCAGGTCGGCCGTTGCCCGCCACTGGAACCGGCAAGTGCTGTGCAGCCGTGGACTTCCCCGGCCCCGGACTGCGCCGCCGCATCCGACATGAGTCCTCTCCCCTGGGCTGGATCCTCCGCGTCCAGATTCGCTCGCACCCAAACTCACGTCAATAGATACGCGAAATTTGATTCAGGTATTTTCCTGCGTGAACCACCAGGCGTACGATCCACCTATGGGAGGAGCACCGGAATCGCACACAGGATGGACGTTCATCACCAACCACGCGCGGGTGCTTGCCGCCATCGCCGAGAACCAGAACGCGCGGGTCCGCGACATCGCCGCACACTGCCGGCTGACGGAACGCGCGGTCCAAAAGATCATTTCCGATCTGGAGGACAGCGGCTACCTGTCGCACACGCGTGAAGGGCGGGGCAATGCGTACCAGATCGAACCAGGAACAGCGCTGCGTCACCCGGCCGAGGCCGGGCTCACCGTGACCTCTCTGCTGGGCCTGCTCGTCCAGGTCGACGGCCATCACCCCGGCCGGCCCGGCGGGACCGACAGACAGGCTGTCGAAGACAGCTGAGGTCCGCCGGTACCTGCGCCCGAAGCCGCGGGCGTCAGTGGCCGATGTGCTGGTCCGGCAGCCGTTCCAGCGCTTCCGCGATGCCGGCCCGGTCGACGACGTCGATGAGCGCCTGGCCGATCACCGGGACGGGCTCGCGTGCCGGGAGTACCAGCCCGATGCGTTCCGTACGGATCGGGCGGACCAGGGGAACGGCGTGCATGCCCGCGGGGACGCCGAAGACGTGCAGCCAGGCGTACGGCACGACGCTCGCCCAGTGACCGGCTCTGACCTGCGCGAACAGTGAGGCGATGGAGTCGGTCTCCACGCGCGGCGTCACCGAGACGCCGGCTGCCTCGAATACGGCGTCGAGGACCTGGCGCCCCTGCATCATGGGGTGCAGCAGGCACAGGGGGTACTGAGCCGCCTCCTCCCAGGAGATGTCGGCGGGGCCGGAGTCGGGGGCGGTGCGCTGGGTCAGCAGGACGTAGCGTTCCCGGTACAGCGGGACGAACTTGAAGCCGTGGGCCACGACGCTGCTGTGGTAGGTCACGGCCGCGTCGAGTTCGTACGTGCGGAGTCTGTTCACGATGTCCTCGGCCTGCAGGTCGGCGAAGACCTGGACGGTCGCGAGCGGGTTCGCGGTGCAGAACGGCTGGGTCAGCAGCGCGACCGCCGTGGCCGCGGTCGGGACGGTCCCGATGCGCAGTCGGCCGCTGAGCCCCGCCCGCAGTGCCTGGATCTCGCCCTGCATCGCATCGCGGTCGGCGAGGATGCGCTGGGCCCACAGGACCACGCGCTCGCCCTCCGGTGTGAGCCCGTCGAACCTGCGTCCCCGCTGGACCAGGGGGATGCCGAGCTCCTCCTCCAGTTTGCGGATGCCCTCGGACAGGGCCGGCTGGGAGACGTAGCAGGCCTGCGCCGCCTTCGCGAAGTGGCGGGCGCGGGCGAGGGCGACGAGGTACTCGAGTTGGCGCAGCAGCACCTTCCAATGATCCCTCGCGCCCGACCCGTCCGTCGCCGGTGGTCCCCGATCACGCTGCACTGATCGGTGCTGCCTGTCATGCGATAAGAACTTCCGCTTTGACCTGGCCCGACGCGTCGGCCAAGAGTGTCGTGCGGACGAGAGGGCGTGGTGCGTGATGCGGGACTTCGACGAACCGGACGAGGCCGAGCTGTCGGTGACGGCTCCCAAGACGTGGGCCACCGGCGCTCCCGCCGTCGTCCACGCGCTGAAGTACGCGCTGGGCCAGACCTCGCCGAAGCGCACCGCGCTGACCCTGCTCAACATCAACCAGGCGAAGGGCTTCGACTGCCCGGGCTGCGCCTGGCCCGAGCCCGCGCCGGGGCAGCGCCACCGCAACGAGTACTGCGAGAACGGCGCCAAGCACATCAGCGACGAGGCCACCTCCCACCGGGTGACCGCGGACTTCTTCCGGCAGTACTCGGTCGACGAGCTCAGCCGTAAGTCCGACTACTGGCTCAATCAACAGGGCCGGCTGACCGAGCCGATGGTGCTGCGCGAGGGCGCGAGTCACTACGAGCCGATCGGCTGGGACGAAGCCCTGGATCTGCTCGCCGGCGAACTGCGCGCCCTGGACCACCCGGACGAGGCGCTCTTCTACACCTCCGGACGGCTGGCCAACGAACCCGCCTTCCTGCTCCAGCTGTTCGCGCGGGCCTTCGGCACCAACAACCTGCCGGACTGCTCCAACATGTGCCACGAGTCCAGCGGTTCGGCACTCAACGAGACCCTCGGCATCGGCAAGGGCAGCGTCAGCCTCGACGACCTCTACAACGCCGACCTCGTCTTCGTCGTAGGGCAGAACCCGGGCACCAACCACCCGCGCATGCTGTCCGCGCTGGAGGAGACCAAGCGCCGCGGCGGGCATGTCGTCGCCGTCAATCCACTGCCCGAGGCGGGGCTGCTGCGCTTCAAGCACCCGCAGAAGGCGCGCGGTGTCATCGGCCGCGGCACGGACATCGCCGACCAGTTCCTGCAGATACGGCCCGGGGGCGACCTGGCGCTGTTCCAGGCGCTGAACCTGCTGCTGCTCGAGGCCGAGGACAAGGAACCGGGCACCGTCCTGGACCGGGAGTTCATCGAGGCGCACACCACCGGCTACGAGGCCTTCGCGGCCAACATCCGCGAAACGTCCTGGGATGCCGTCCTGGAGGCCACGGGGCTGAGCCGGGACGAGATCGAGCAGGTGCACGAGCGGGTCCTGGCGAGCCGCAGCGTCATCGTCTGCTGGGCGATGGGGCTTACCCAGCACAAGCACGGTGTGCCGACCATCCGGGAGGTCGTCAACTTCCTTCTGCTGCGCGGCAACATCGGCCGACCGGGCGCGGGAGTGTGCCCGGTCCGCGGGCACAGCAACGTCCAGGGCGATCGCACCATGGGCATCTGGGAGCGGATGCCCCAGGCCTTCCTGGACCGGCTGGGGCGGGAGTTCGCGTTCACCGCGCCGACCGCGCACGGACTGGACTCCGTCGACTCCATCCGGGCCATGCTCGACGGGCGGGCCAAGCTCTTCCTCGGTGTCGCGGGCAACTTCGTACGGGCCACGCCCGACAGCGAAGTGACCGAGCGCGCGATGCGCAACTGCCGTCTGACCGCGCACATTTCGACCAAGCTGAACCGGTCCCACGCGGTGTGCGGACGCACCGCGCTGATCCTGCCCACGCTCGGCCGCAGCGACCGCGACGTGCAGGCGGGCGGCGAGCAGTTCATGACGGTCGAGGACTCCATGAGCGAGGTCCACGCCACACGCGGCCGCCTCGCCCCCGCATCCCCACACCTGCTCAGCGAGGTGTCCATCATCAGCCGCCTCGCCCGCAGGGTCCTGGGCACCGAACCGGACATCCCCTGGGAGGACTTCGAGGCCGACTACGACCTCGTCCGCGACCATATCGCCCAAGTCGTCGACGGCTTCCAGGACTTCAACGAGCGGGTACGGCAGCCCGGCGGTTTCCGCCTGCCCAACCCGGTCAACGAGCGGGTGTTCCGCACCCCGAGCGGCAAGGCCGTCTTCAGCGTCAACGACTTCACCATGCTCCAGGCCCCCAAGGGCCACCTGGTCCTGCAGACCCTGCGGTCGCACGACCAGTGGAACACCATCCCCTACGCGATGGACGACCGCTACCGGGGCATCAAGGGAGGCCGCCGCGTCGTCCTCGTGAACGCCTCCGACCTCGCCGAACTCGATCTCGCGGACGGCAGCCTCGTCGATCTGGTCAGCACCTGGACCGACGGCTCGGAGCGCCGCGCGGACGCCTTCCGCGTCGTCGCCTACCCCACTCCCCCGGGTTCGGCCGCCGCCTACTACCCGGAGACCAACGTCCTGGTGCCGCTGGACAGCGTCGCGGACATCAGCAACACGCCGACGTCGAAGAGCGTGATCGTCCGTCTGGAGCGGGCGGCCGAGCCGGCACGGGCGTGACGCACCCGTGGGACCTGTTCGGGGTCAGGCCGACGGCGTCCGGTCGGAGGCGGCGCGGATCAGGCCGTCCAGCCATGCCTGGTGGCCGTTGAGCATGGAGTTCGGCGTCTGCTTCGCGAGTTCGGCGGCGGGCCGGCCGATCTGGGTCTCCTGGGTGAGGATGCGCACCCGGCCGCCGGGCAGGTCCTCCACCAGCCAGGCGTGCAGCACGTCGAGCCGCTCCTCGGGGGTGCCGTCCTGCTCGACCGTCCAGGTACCGAAGCCGAAGGCCAGGTCGCCCTTCAGCTCAGGGCCGCCGCCCTGCGGGAAGGAGATGTCGGCGACGTTGTCGTAGTACGGCTCCCAGGTGGAGGTGTCGGTCAGGTAGTACCAGACCCGGGCAGCCGTGATCGAGTACGGAGCTGTCGGCGTGGAGGCTGCCGCCCAGGAGCGCCGCGTCGGGTTCGGCATGGCTGAACTGGTAGCCGGCGACGCCCTGACGAAGTTCTCCCGCGTCGGCCGCTAGTTTCGTGACCATGAAGATCACCGAACCCGCCCGCAGTCCCGAGCAGCGCAAGCACGACGTACTGGCCCGCCTGGATGGGGAGTTGGACATCTGGGTCGCCACCGCCGACGCGGACGGGCTGCCCTGTCTGGTCGCATTGTGGTTCGTGTGGGACGGGGAGGCGGTGTGGGTGTCCACCCGGGTCACCAATCCGACGGGCCGGAATCTGCGCGACGGCGGGCGCACCCGGCTGGCGTTCGGTGACACGCAGGACGTCGTGCTCGTCGACGGTGACGTGGAGACGTTCACCGGGCCGGAGGTGCCCGCCGGGGCCGCGGACGCGTTCGTGGCGAAGACGGGGTGGGATCCGCGTAAGGACAGCGCGTCGTACGCGTTCTTCCGGGTGCGGCCGCGTGCGGTGCAGGCGTGGCGCGGGCAGCACGAGCTGTCCGGTCGGCATCTGATGCGGGAGGGCGCGTGGGTGGTGTGAGCTGACGCGGGCCGAGGGCTGAGGGGCCGGCGGACGGCCGGCCCCCTCGTCCTCAATCCGCCTTGTTGTGCACGGCGTTGAGCCGGTCCAGCTCGTCGGCCGTCAGGCGCAGCGCGCCCGCTGCGACGTTCTCGGCGAGGTGGTCGGGGTTGCCCGTGCCGGGGATGGCGAGGACGTGCGGCCCCTGGTGCAGGGTCCAGGCGATGCGGACCTGGCTGGGGCTTGCGTCATGCGCGCGGGCGATGGCGAGCACTTCCTCGTCGTGGTCGGTGCTCGCTGCCTTCGCCCCGCCGGCGCCCGCGACGGCGAAGAACGGCACGAAGGCGATGCCCTGTTCACCGCAGATCCGCATCAGTTCGTCCGTGTCCGGGGCGTGGTGGCCCAGTCCGTAGCGGTTCTGCACGCTCACCACGGGTGCGATGGCCTGCGCCTCGGCGAGGTGGCGGGGTTCGACGCCGGAGATGCCGAGGTGGCGGACCAGGCCTGCCTCCCGCAGCTCGGCGAGCGCGCCGAAGTGCTCGGCGATCGAGTCCCAGCGCTGCTCCGACCTGCGCAGGTACACCAGGTCGAGGTGGTCGCGGCCGAGCTGGCGCAGGTTCTCCTCGACGTGGCCGCGCAGTTGGTCCGGGCGGGCCCAGGCGGCCCACTCGCCCGAGTAGTCGCGCAGTGGACCCACCTTCGCGGCTATGACCAGGTCGTCCGTATACGGCGCCAGTGCGCTGTTGATGAGCTCGTTGGCGGAGCGCAGCGACGAGAAGTAGAAGGCGGCCGTGTCGATGTGGTTGACGCCGAGCTCAACCGCCTTGCGCAGCACGGCGATCGACCGGTCGCGGTCGCTCGGTGTGCCGTGGTGGAAGGCGGCGCTGCCCGTCAGCCGCATCGCTCCGAAGCCGATGCGGCTGACGGTCAGGTCGCCGAGTGTCCAGGTGCCTGCGGCGTCCGCGGTGATCATGTGGGAGGTCATCGGCGGAGTCTCGCACACCCGGCGAGGGGATCAGCAGTAGAGGTTGCCGCCCGGCGACACCCCGAGGATCTGGGCGAACCGCTGGTAGGCGTCCACGCGGCTCTGGACCTGTGCGGGGTTCTTGCCGTCGCACTCCAGGGAGCCGTTGATGCTGCGGATCGTCTGGCCGAAGCCCGCACTGTTGACCATGGCGTTGTGCGGGGTCATGGTGCCCGGGCCCGACTGGGTGTTCCAGTACCACAGGCCGGTCTTCCAGGCCACGGACGCGTCGTTCTGCACCAGGTAGGGGTTGTTGAGGAGGTCGATGCCGAGCGCGTCGCCCGCGGCCTTGTAGTTGAAGTTCCAGCTGAGCTGGATCGGGCCGCGTCCGTAGTAGGCCGCCTGGCCTGCCGGGCAGCCGTACGACTGGCTCCAGTCGCAGTAGTGGGGGTAGTTGGCGGTGTTCTGCTCGACGACGTAGACCAGGCCGCCGGTCTCGTGGCTGACGTTGGCGAGGAAGGCGGCTGCCTCCTGCTTCCTGACCGTGTCGCTGCCGGTGTTGGCGAAGCCGGGGTAGGCGCCGAGCGCGGCGGTCAGGCCGCCGTAGGTGTAGAAGGAATTCCGGCTCGGGAACATCTGGTTGAACTGCGACTCGCTGACGACGAAGCCCGCGGCTGAGGCGGTGGGGGCCGGCTGGAGCGCCAGGAGGGCGCCGCCGAGGGCGAGCGAGGACAGGAGTGCGGCGATGCGGCGTCTCGACAAGGGATGAACTCCTTTGCGGAGCACGGCCGCTCCCGGTCAAGGGCAGGCTTGCGCCCGGCCTTGAGCGCACGCGCCGGTCGGACCGGCCACGGCGTGGGGGCGGCCGTGGTGGGGGGTTGTGGTGCTGCCACACTCAACCGCTTTGGTCTGTACCAGTCAAGGGTGTAGACCAGTCAATCCCCTTCTCCGGCCGGAACGTTGCGCACAGGCGCCCGGCGTGCAGTGCACGCCGGGCGCCTGAAGGGCCGGAGTCCGGCTCGGGCCGGATCCCCTGCGGTCAGCTTGCGTCCCCCTCGTTCCGGTCCCCGCCATCCCCGGCTCCCGTGTAGGCCGCCGTGGTCCGGTCCGCCGCCTCACGTGCCGTTTTCTCTTCCTCGCCGCCGGCGACATTGGCCGCGTACCAGGCTTCGCTGCTGGATGTCATGAACAGACGGCCCTCGTCCGAGGCCATCCAGGCCATGAACTTCTTCGGGTCGAGGGCGGCGCCGCTCGCGAGGTGCAGGGAGAGACCCCTGACCATCAGGTCCCATCCGACGCCGACCGCACCGGGGCCGAACTCCGCCCACTTCGTGTCGTCGACGTGGGCGATGTGCTCCAGCTGGAAGCTGGTGCCGCTCTCCTCGGACGTCAGGCTGAGCTCGATCCAGCTGACCTCGCCGCCGTACTCCCAGGTGGCGGCGAAGCTGTTGGGCGGGTCGCAGCGCTCGATCACTCCACCGGCATTGCCCTCGAGCTGATAGCGGCCCCCGAGCCGCAGCTCTCCCGTCACCGGCAGGAGCCAGCGGGGAATGCGCTCGGGGTTGGTACAGGCGTCCCACACGTCCTCGAGCGGGGCGTCGTAGGACCGGGTCACGGTCACCACGCGCGCCTCGCCCGCCTTGAAGGTGCGCGTGCCGACCTGCCGGCGTACGGCGCTGATGTCATGTGTCACGTCGGTCATGGGGTGCTCCTCGGGGTTTCGTCGGCGTCCCGGAGTCGGCGTGCGCGTTTGCCGCGAGCCAGCTCGGTGGCCAGGGCGTCCAGATGGGGGGTCCAGAAGCGACGGAAGCGGTCGAGCCAGGCGTCGATGTCCTGCAACGGCTCGGCATTGACCGCGTACAGCCGCCGGGTTCCTTCGGGGCGTACGGTCGCGAAGCCGTGCTCCCGCAGCACCTTCAGATGCTGCGACACCCCGGGCTGCGATATCCCGAACTCCTCGCCGATGACCTCGCAGACCGCGCCCGAGGTCATCTCCCCGTCGGCCAGCAGCTCCAGGATCCGCCGGCGCACCGGGTCCCCGAGCACATCGAAGGCGTGCATGCGGCGACTATATCAGCTTCTGCTTATATAAGGAGCAAGCGATACTTAGCTCATGAAAAACGCCCGGCCGCGTCGACGGCCGGGCGTTCTCCTCGCCGGATTCAGCCGAGCGGCTTCTCCAGCACCGCCTTGCGGTGGCTGAAGGTGTCGATCGAGTAGCGGCCGTGGTAGCTGCCCATGCCGCTCTCCCCCACCCCGCCGAACGGCAGGTCGGAGACGGTGAGATGGGCCAGCGGCAGGCCGTGGCCGAGGCCGCCCGAGGACGTCTCGGCGGCGATCCGGGCGCGGGTCTCCTCGGAGCCGGAGAACACGTACAGGGCGAGGGGCTTGTCGCGGTCGTTGATGAAGTCGATCGCCTCGTCCAGGTCCGGCACGGTGACGACGGGCAGGATCGGGCCGAAGATCTCCTCCTGCATGACGGGCGACTTGGGGTCGACGTCGGCCAGGACGGTCGGTGCGATGTACTTCGTCGTGCGGTCGCTGCCGCCGCCGACGACGACGCGGCCCGAGTCGAGCAGGCCGGTCAGCCGGTCGAAGTGCCGTTCGTTGATGATCCGGCCGTATTCGCCGGAGGCGGCTGCATCGGTGCCGTACAGCGTCTCGACGGCGCGGACGAGCGCGGGCTCCAGGGCGGCGGCGGTGGCCGGGTCGGTCAGGACGTAGTCGGGGGCGACGCAGGTCTGGCCGGCGTTGAGGAACTTGCCGCGGGCCAGCCGGTCCGCGACGACGTCGAGGTCGGCGTCACGGTCGACGAACGCCGGGGACTTGCCGCCGAGTTCGAGGGTGACCGGGGTGAGGTGTTCGGCGGCGGCGCGCATGACGATGCGGCCGACGGCGCCGTTGCCGGTGTAGAAGATGTGGTCGAAGCGTTCGGCGAGCAGGGCCGTGGTCTCCGGGATGCCGCCCTCGACGACGGCGACCGCTTCGGTGTCGAGGTAGGCGGGCAGCAGCCGGGCGAGCGCTGCGGAGGTGGCGGGGGCCAGCTCGCTGGGCTTGGCGACCACCGCGTTGCCCGCGGCGAGCGCGCCGACCAGCGGGGCGAGCAGGAGCTGGGCGGGGTAGTTCCAGGGGGCGATGACGAGGACGACGCCGAGGGGGTCGTACTGCGTCCAGGCGCTCGCGTCTGCGCCCAGGTGGGCCGGAACGGGGGCGGGTTCGGGGCGCAGCCAGTCGGCGAGGTGGTCGAGGGTGTGGTCGATCTCGCGGATCGTGAAGTCGATCTCGGTGCGGTGCGCCTCGGTGGCGCTCTTGCCGAGGTCGGCGTGGAGGGCGGCGGCCAGGTCGGGGCCGTTGTCCGTGAGCATCTCGCGCAGACGGCGCAGCTGGGCGGTGCGCCACTCGACGGGCTTGGTGCGGCCGGTGCGGAAGGTGGCGCGCAGCCGGGCGACGGTGTCGGCGGGCTGCTCGGGGGTGGGCTGGTTCACGGTGCCTCGCTGCTGGTGCGGTGCGGCCTTGCGGGTCGCGGGTGCGGTCTCGACGGTCGGGTGTATATGGCAACCTTTCATACACCAAAATAAATTCCGGTGCCGGAAGGACTACTTTCCGCGACCGCTCCGTCACGAACGCAGGAGTTCCAGCCGGCGGCGTTCCAGGTACGCCCGCTCGGCCTGGCTGTCCGTGCGCGCGATGGCCGCCTCGTACGCCCGCACCGCCTCGGTGCCGCGTCCCAGGCGGCGCAGCAGGTCGGCGCGTACGGCGTGGAAGACGTGGTAGCCGTCGAGGTCCAGGGCGTCGACCAGCTCCAGGGCCGGGCGCGGGCCGTCGGCCTCGGCCACGGCGACCGCCCGGTTCAGCGCCACGACGGGACTCGGGGCGAGGGCCATGAGCTGGTCGTACAGCTGCAGGATCTGGCCCCAGTCGGTGGCGTCCGCGGTCGGCGCGTCGCTGTGGACGGCCTGGATGGCGGCCTGGATCTGGTACGGCCCCGGCTGGTTCCGGCGCAGACAGCGGCGGACCAGCGACTGGCCCTCGGCGATCAGCTCCCGGTCCCAGCGGGCGCGGTCCTGCTCGGGCAGCGGCACCAGTTCGCCCTGCTCGTCCTGGCGGGCGTCCCGGCGCGAGTCGACCAGGAGCATCAGCGCGAGCAGGCCGGTGACCTCGGGCTCGTCCGGCATGAGCTCGGCGAGCAGGCGGCCCAGGCGTACGGCCTCCGCGGTCAGGTCGGGTGTGCCGGCGTACCCCTGGTTGAAGATCAGGTAGATGACGGCGAGGACGCCCTTCAGCCGGTCCGGGAGGTCGGCGTCGCGCGGTACGCGGTAGGGGATCCGGGCGTCGCGGATCTTCGCCTTGGCGCGGACGAGGCGCTGCGCCATGGTCGGTTCGGGCACCAGGAAGGCGCGGGCGATCTGGGGTGTGGTGAGTCCGCCGAGCAGCCGCAGGGTCAGGGCGACCTGGGCCTGGGGCGCGAGCGCGGGGTGGCAGCAGGTGAAGATCAGACGGAGCCGGTCGTCGCGCACGGGGCCCTCCTCGGCCGGTGCGTCGGGGGTGTGCAGCAGGGCGGCCTCGGCGTGTCGTGCGTCGCGTTTCGCCTCCCGGCGCAGCCGGTCGACGGCCCGGTTGCGTGCGGTGGTGATGATCCAGCCGGCCGGGCTCGGCGGTACGCCGGTCTCCGGCCAGCGCTGCAGTGCCGTGGTGAAGGCGTCCTGCACCGCTTCCTCGGCGAGGTCGATGTCGCCGAGAAAGCGGACGAGGACGGCGACGGCGCGGCCGTACTCCGCGCGGAAGACGGCCTCGACGTCGACGGGCTGCGCCGTCATTCCTCGGCCTGGTGCATGAACGGGCGCACCTCGATGGGCAGGGTGGTGGCCCAGGTCGCCTTCTTGCCCCATTCCAGGGCCGCGTCCAGGTCGGGGGCCTTGATCAGGCAGATGCCGCCCAGGTACTCCTTGCCCTCGGCGTACGGCCCGTCGGTGATCAGGACGTCGCCGTCGCTGGGCCGCAGCACGGTGGCCGTCTCGGGGCCGTGCAGCCCGCCGGCGAACACCCAGGCACCGGCCTCGCGCAGCTCCGCGTGGAAGGTGTCGAGGTTGCGGACGATCTCCGCCATGGCCTCCGGCCCGGGCGGCGTCCCATCGGTCGGGGTGATCACGCTGAGCAGGTAGTACTGCATGACGTCCTCCTTGGCGTCGTCTCGTTCTCTCACCTCCTACACGAACGGCACACCCCCGGATCGACACCGCGCGCGATGGGATCGGGAGAATCTTGTCCATGACCGCCGAGACCGCCGCACCGCATCCGCTCGTCGCCACGGCCCGCGCCCTCGCCGACGACCTCCTCGCCCCGCACGCGGAGCGCGTCGACCAGGAGGGCGTGCCCGCGAGCCACATCGAGGCCGTCAGGCGGTCGGGGCTGCTCGGGGTGAGTGCGCCCAAGGAGTACGGCGGTGCGGGCGCCCCCGACTCGGTGGCGCGGGAGGTCCAGGAGATCCTGGCCGGGGCGTGCTGCTCGACCTGGTTCGTACAGACCCAGCACCACACTCCGGTGCGGCTGCTGGCGAAGTCCCAACTCCCCGTACGGGAGCGGATGTTGCGCCCGCTGGCGTCCGGCGAACTGCTGGCCGGCATCGCCTACGCCCACGTCCGCGCCTTCCCCCGCGTCCCCGTGCGGGCCACGGCGGAGCGGGACGGCTGGCGGTTCGACGGCACCGTGCCCTGGTACACGGGGTGGGGCCTCAACGACGTGATGCTGCTCGCGGGCGTGACCGACTCGGACGAGATCGTGTTCGCGTTCGCCGACGCGCGCGAGCAGCCGGGGCTGCGCGCCTCGCAGCCGATGCGGCTGGCGGCGCTCACCGCCGCCCGTACGGTCTCCCTGCAGCTGGACGGCCTGCGGCTGCCCGAGGAGAGCGTGGTACTGCGCACCCCGCAGGAGAAGTTCGCCCTCATCGACCTGCCCCGCAGCACGAACACCTCCCCCGCCGTCTTCGGGGTGGCGTACGCAGCGCTCCGCGTGCTGGAGGAAGCCGGGGAGGCACAGACGGCCCGGCCGCTGCGCGACCGCCTCGACGAGGTGCGGCGGCAGGCGTACGAGCTGGCCGACCACCCGGTCCCCCACGAGCACGTCGAGGAACGGCTGGCGCTCAAGACGCGGTCGTACGACCTCATGCGTGCGGCCACGACCGCGGCGGTCGTGGCCGGTGGCGGCCGCACCATGGATGTGGGCCATCCTGCCCAGCGGTTGGCCCGCGAGGGGATGTTCCTGCTGGTGCAGGGGCAGACGTCGGTGGTGCGGCGGGCGCACCTCGACGCACTCACGGAGATCCGGGAGTCCTCATGATCAAGAGTCCGACCGACGTCGTCGAAGAGGCGTTCCGGCACTACCGGTCACAGGACCGCGAGGCGGCTTACGCGCTCTACGCCGACGGCTTCACCTTCACCAGTCCGCGGGACGACCACATCGACAAGGCGGCCTTCTTCGAGCGGTGTTTCCCGACCGCGGACCGGTTCGCGGAGCAGCGGCTGCTGCATGTCGTGCCGGCCGACGAGGAGCTCGTACTCGTCCACTACGAGTACGAGCTCACGACTGGCGGCCGGTATCGCAATGTCGAGGCGATCACCGTCCGGGACGGGCTCATTCGGGAGGTGCAGGTCTTCTTCGGCGGTGGCGTGTGACATACCACTAGCTCGCGAACGGCACCTGCGCCGAGGGCACGGCCAGGTTGCCGAACGGGTGCTGCCACAGCCCCTGCGCGGCCAGGCGCGGAAGCACGCCCTCGCCGAACCAGTACGCCTCCTCCAGGTGCGGGTAGCCGGACAGGACGAACTCGTCGATGCCGAGGGCGTGGTACTCCTTGATCCGCTCGGCGACCTCGTCGTGGCTGCCGACCAGGGCGGTGCCCGCGCCGCCGCGTACCAGGCCGATGCCGGCCCAGAGGTTGGGGTGGATCTCGAGGCCGTCGCGGTTGCCGCCGCCGTGCAGGGCGAGCATCCGCTGCTGTCCCTCGGACTCGCTGCGGGCGAGCCCGGCCTGCACGGACTTCACGGTCTCCGGGTCGAAGCCCGCGAGGAGCCGGTCGGCCTCCGCCCACGCCTGCTCGGAGGTGTCGCGGGTGATGACGTGCAGCCGGATGCCGAAGCGCAGGGTGCGCCCCTGCTCGGCCGCGAGCCCCCGGATCCAGGCGATCTTCTCGGCGACCTGCGCGGGCGGCTCGCCCCAGGTGAGGTAGGTGTCGACGTACTTGGCCGCGACCTCCCCGGCGACGGGCGAGGACCCGCCGAAGTACACCTCGGGGACCGGGTCGGGCACGCGGGCCAGCTTGGCGTCCTCGACCTGGAGGTGCTCGCCGTGCAGGTCGACGGTCTTGCCCTCCCACAATCCCCGTACGATTTCGAGGAATTCGCCGGTACGGCGGTAACGGGCGTCCTTGTCGAGGAAGTCGCCGTAGGCCCGCTGCTCGTGGCTCTCGCCGCCCGTGACGACGTTGAGGAGCAGGCGTCCGCCGCTCTGCCGCTGGAAGG
This sequence comes from Streptomyces sp. NPDC001663, assembly GCF_042893105.1. NCBI lineage: Bacteria > Bacillati > Actinomycetota > Actinomycetes > Kitasatosporales > Streptomycetaceae > Streptomyces > Streptomyces sp. NPDC001663. The sequence goes on from NZ_JBIAUR010000009.1 coordinate 25,217, forward strand.
TGGAGGCCATCTGGGCGGCGAGCGTCGGCGAGACGAAGCCGGGGCGGAAGGCGACCAGGAACTTCAGGCGTTCGGTGTTCTGGCTGACCATGGCGGTGGTCAGCCACGCGTCCTCGCACCAGGCGCCGGTCGGGGTGAGCGCGCCGACGAAGCCCAGGTCCTCGGCGGCGCGGGCGATCTGGCTCAGGTAGGCCACCGTCGGCGGCCGGTCCCGTCCGGAGACGGTGGCGGGGGTGCCGTGGCCGCCGCCGACCACGTGGCGGCTGTCGCCGTTGGTGGGGAGGAACCAGTGGAAGGTGAGGGACACGTGGGGTCTCCGATCAGAGGTGTCGCTGGTGTCGCGGATCGCGCTAGAGGAGGCCGTGGCGGGGCGGCCGCGTGCCGTTCAGCACGTACCGGCCGATGTGCTGGATCTTCCAGCGGGTCGGGTCGTGCAGGGTGTGGGTGCGGGCGTCGCGCCAATGCCGGTGCAGGTTGAGGGAGTTGAGCGCGGACCGGGTGCCGGACACCTCGAACAGGGCGCTCGCCACCTCGACCGCCGTCTGCGCGGCCTGCACCTTCGCCGCGGCGACCGCGATGGACGCCTCGGCCGCGGTGTCGTCCGTGAGGTCGGCGCGCGCCGCGTCGACCGCGCGGGCGGCCTCGCGCAGCAGCGCCTCCGACGCCCGTACCTGCAGGGCGAGTTCACCGAAGCGCTGGATCAGCAGCGGGTCCTCGGCGGCCGTTTCGGCTCCGCTCTCGAACCAGGGCCGGCTCTTCGTGCGGACGAACTCGGCGGCCTCGGCGAGGGCGCCCGCCGCGATGCCCGTGTCGATCGCGGCGTGCAGCAACTGGGCGACGGCGCCGTGGAGTTGGGGTCCCTCGAAGGTGAGGTGGTGCGGCAGGACACGGTCGCCCGGCACCGGGACGTCTTCGAGGCGGACGGTGCCGCTGGCGGTGGTGCGCTGGCCCAGGCCGTCCCAGTCGTCGATGACTGTGAGGCCGGGGGCGTCCGCGGGGACGTAGGCGACGTGGAGTTTGTCGTCGTCGGCGCGGGCCAGTACCGGGATCCAGTCGGCGAAGAGGGCCCCGGTGGAGTAGTGCTTGACGCCGGTGAGGAGGTACGAGCCGTCCGGCTGCGGTTGCAGCCGGGTGCGGATGTCCTGGACGTGCTTGGTGCCCGCCTCGGACTGGGCGTTGCCGAAGCGGCGGCCGGCGAGCAGCTCGGCGAAGAAGAACTTCCGCTGCTCCTCGGTGCCCTGACGGCGGATCACATTGACGTAGGCGAAGTGGCTCTGCGGGATCTGGGCGAGGCTGCCGTCGGCCGCGGCGAGCAGCCGGAAGATCTCGGCGAGGGTCGGCGCGGTGACGTCGGCGCCGCCGTGCTCGGCGGGGACGGTGACGGCGAGCAGTCCGGAGGCGGACAGCCGGTCCAACTCCTCGCGCGGGAGCCTGCGTTCGGTGTCCCGGGCGCAGGCGCCGGCCCGGAATTCCTCGGCCAGGGCGCCCGCGACGGCGAGGGCCTCCGCGTCGTCGGCGATGACGTGGGCGTTCACGGCGCTCAGCTCGCCGCGGCCAGGAGCGGGGTGCGGACCAGGGCCGTGGAGAACTGGTCGACGACCTGGGCGAGGGCCTCGGTGGCGGGCGGCGCGACGGTCAGCGAGCCGTCCTCGTGCACGGTGATGTCCTTGTCGAGGGTGAACCAGCCCTGCACGATGTGGCCGGCGCCCATGGAGCTGAGGACCGGGCGCAGCGCGTAGTCGATGGCCAGGACGTGGGCGGTGGAGCCGCCGGTGGCCAGCGGCAGCACGGTCTTGCCGGCCAGCGCATACTGCGGGAGCAGGTCAAGCAGCGCCTTGAGGACCCCGGAGTAGGACGCCTTGTAGACGGGGGTGCCGACGACGACGCCGTCGGCCTGCGCGAACAGTTCGGTGGCCTCGACGATCGCGGGGTGCTTGAAGTCCGCGCCGAGCAGGGCCTCGGCCGGAATGGTGCGGACGTCGAGCGGGATCACCTCGTGACCCTGTGCGATCAGCCGCTTGTCCAGGTGGCGCAGCAGACGGTTGGTGCGGGAGGAGGCGGAGGGGCTGCCGGAGACGGACAGGACGGTGGCCATGGGTCCTCTTTCGGGAATGCGTCCTCGTTGCGAGGAGGCGGGGCGCCCGCGCGCGGCGGGCGCCCCCGGGGAAGCGGTCAGGAGTACCAGGTGGGTTCGGGCAGTTCGCCCTCGAGGACCCAGCGGCCGACCTCGCGCCGCTTGTAGGCGACGGGGTCGTGCAGGGTGTGCGTGCGGACGTTGCGCCAGAACCGGTCGAGGCCTTCGGCGGAGGCGGTGGAGCGGGCACCCGTCACCTCGAAGATGCGGTTCGCGATCTCCAGGGCCACGTCGGTGGCACGGGCCTTGACGGCCGCCACCCGCACCTCGAAGTCGCCGCGGGACTGCTCGGTGACGGCGTCGGGATCGTCGTGCAGCTTCTGCCCCTCGGCGGCGACGGCGTCGGCCAGCGCCTCGACCGCCCAGAGTTTCGCAGTGAGGTCGCCGTAGGTGTCGATGACGTACGGCTCGTCGACCGCGCGCTCGTGGCCGCCGTGCAGCCAGGACCGCGCCTTGGTGCGGGTGTAGGTGGCCGCCGCCTCCAGGGCGCCGCCCGCGATACCCAGGTAGAAGTTGACGAAGACGAGTTGGATGGTGGGGACGTTGAGGGTGTTGTACGTGCGAGGCCGGAACTGCCTGTCGACGTAGCCGGCCGCGGAGGACCAGGGAGTGCGCACCCGGTCGAGGGTGACGCCGCCGCTCTCGGTGAGCCGCTGGCCGATGTTGTCCCAGTCGTCGTGGAAGGTCAGGCCCTCGCTGTCGGAGGGCACGATCGCGAAGACGTGCTGGTCGGTGCCCTCCAGGACGCCTTCGAGGACGGTGACGTCGGAGACCTTGCTGCCGGTGGAGAAGGACTTGCGGCCGGTGAACAGCAGGTCGTCGCCGTCCTCGGTGACGGTCACGTCCTTGTCGCGCGGGTTGACGGCCCCGCCGAAGAACCAGCGGCCCCGGCTGGCCTCGGCCTCGACGTGCTCCCACTGTTCGCGGGTGCCGACCAGGCGGGCGGCCCAGAACCAGAGGTAGTGGTAGCCGAGGAGCTGGCCGATGGAACCGTCGGCCTTGGCGACCTCGCGGACGACACGGTAGGCGGTGGGCCAGTCCTGGCCTCCGCCGCCGTGCTCGGTGGGGCCGAGCAGGGTGACCAGGCCGGCGTCCTTCAGCAGCTGGACCTCGGCGTACGGGGTGGCTCCGGCGCGGTCGCGCTCGGCGGCGTCGGTGGCCAGGACGGCGGCGACCTCGGCGGCGCGGGCGATCCAGTCCTGGGCGGTCTGCGGGGCGGGGCGGGTGGTCCAGTCGGTGGGCGTGGCGGTGCTCATGTCGTACGGCCTCCTTCGCGGTGCGGGCGCTCAGGCGTGGACGGGGACGGACTCGGGCTCGGTGTCCGGGAGTTGGGCCTCCAGTTCGCGCACGAGCGGCAGCACACGCTTGCCGAAGTACTCGACCTCCTCGTGGTAGTGCAGGAAGCCGAGCAGCAGGAGGTCGACGCCGAGCCTGCGGTAGGCGACGATGCGCTCCGCGATCTGCTCGGGGGTGCCGATGAGCCCCGTACGGAAGCCGTCGTTGTACTGGACGAGGTCCTCGAAGGAGGAGTCCTGCCACATGCCCTTCTTGTCGGCCGTGGACTGCCCGGCCTGCTTCACCGCCGCGCCGAACCCCTCGACGGCCTCGGTGTCGGCCTTGGCGACGATCTCACGGAGCGTCTCGCGCGCCTCGGCCTCGGTGTCACGGGCGATGAGGAAGCCGTTGAGGCCGAACTTCGGTGCCCTGCGGCCGACTTCGGCGGCGGACTTGCGTACGTCGTTGAACTGCTCGGTGACTCCGTCGAAGTCCTTGCCGTTGGAGAAGTACCAGTCGGAGACCCGGCCGGCCATCGCGCGGGCGGCGGTGGAGTTGCCGCCCTGGAAGATCTCCGGGTGGGGGCGCTCGGGGGTGTTGAGCGGCTTGGGCTTGAGGGAGAAGTCGCGCAACCGGTAGAAGTCACCGGCGAGTTCGGTGTGGTCCTCGGTCCAGATCTGGCGCAGCGCGCGGATGAACTCCTCCGAGCGGCGGTAGCGCTCGTCGTGCTCCAGCCAGGGCTCACCCAGGGCGGTGAACTCGCCCTTGAACCAGCCCGATACGACGTTGACGGCGAAGCGGCCGTTCGAGAGGTGGTCGGCGGTGGCGCCGAGCTTGGCGAGGACGCCGGGGTGCCACAGGCCGGGGTGGACGGCGGCGATGACCTTCAGGCGCTGGGTGGCGAGCAGCAGGGCGAGGCTGAAGCTGGTGGACTCGTGCTGGTACTCGGCGCCGTAGCTGGCCATGTAGCGGACCTGGCTGAGGGCGTAGTCGAAGCCGTTGTTCTCGGCGAGGACGGCGAGTTCGCGGTTGTACTCGTATCCCCAGTCGGTGCGCTGCTCGATCTTGCTGGTGACCAGCCCCCCGCTGACGTTGGGGACCCAGTAGGCGAATTTCACGGGCTCTGCGGGCATGCGGAACTCCTGTTGCGGAATGTTTTGGGGCATGCCGAACTCAATAGGCGCGCAGACGCGATGAATTCAGCATGAAACAAAGAAAGGCGCGGCGGATCGCCGAGAGTTGATCAGGCCGCGGGGCAACAGGAGGCGCTGGAGACGCGCGCGAGGTCGACATGGCGTCGCCGCGTGAGGTCCAGTCGCATCTTCATGCCGTCGATCGTGACAGTCGGCGGCGAGGACCGTCAAGGAAAACCCGACCGGTCTCGTATCGCGGACCATTGAATTTCACGAACGTGTGACAGGGAAACCCTTGAACCCGCCGTGAAACGAGCCGCATTCTGCTGGGCGTGCGGACCGAACAACTGGAATACATAGCGGCCGTGACCCGGCTCGGTTCACTGCGCCGGGCCGCGGAGGAACTGCGCCTTTCCCAGCCCGCGTTGAGCGAGACGGTGCGGAACCTGGAACGCGAGCTGGGAGTCGACCTCCTGGAACGCAAACGGTCCGGGGCGACGATGAGTACGGAGGGCCGGGAACTGCTGCCGCACATCATCAATGTGCTGGACGCGGTGGACCGGCTGCGCTCGGCGGCCGGCGAACAGCACCGCATCAGCCGCATGGTGCGCGTCGGCACGGTGAACGCGGCGACGGTGCCCCTGCTGATCCCGGTCGTCCGGGAGTTCCGGTCCGCGCACCCGCTCACACAGGTCGAGGTCGTCGCAGCCCAGCAGACGGAGATCCACCGAGCCCTGTCGGAGGGCGGGTTCGACCTCGGTCTGGTCAACCACCTGGACGGCGACGACGTGCCCGCCGGCTTCGAGTCCACGCAACTGCTGAGCGGGCGGCCGGTGGTGTGCGTGCGCCCCGACAGCCCGCTCGCCTCCCTCACCACGGTGACGGCGGACGACCTTCTGGCCCAGCCCGTGATCGCGATGCGCTCCGGCTACGTCATGAACCGCTACGTGCACCGGTTCCTGCACGGCCGCGGCCCGGCCTTCTCCTACTCCACCGACGGCGCCGAGATGGGCAAGCTGATGGTCGCCGAGGGCCTGGGCGCGACGGTCCTGCCGGATTTCAGCGTGATCGGGGATCCGCTGGAGCGGCAGGGCACGATCACCTACCGGCCGATCGCCGACGACACGACCCGGGTGCTGCTGATGCTGCAGCGCCGCCGCGCCGAGTCGGTGCCGCGGGCGACGCAGGACCTCCATGAGGTGTTCGTACGCAGGGCGCGCGAGCTGGGCGGCACCCTGGCGTGACCGCGGGTCGGGTCAGTCGTCGTCGGCGGGCACCACCACGAGGAACGCGTCCGACTTGAGGTCCATGATCACCGTCGCGGGCTGCCCCTCGGCGCGGCGCCTGGCTGCGTACTCCTCCGCCGGCCACGATCCGCGCGGAGCTCCCGCAGGAAACCGCTCCAACACCTTCGCGCCCATAGCGGCAGCCACCTCCACCTGCGACTTGCGGTTACGACTCCTCCATGGTGCGCATGCCCGCGATCGACGCAGACATGTCCCGGCGCGCTGCATCCGTCTGCCGGTCCGCACCGGAAGCAGACTGAAGCCTCTGTTTCCCCTCCCGGGAGTCGCACCTTGAACGCCTCGGTCGTCCTGTTCACTTCCGACCTGCGCCTGCACGACCACCCGCCGCTGCGGGCGGCCCTCGACGGTGCACGCCTGGTGGTGCCCTTGTTCGTGCGCGACCAGGCCATCACGGACGCCGGTTTCGCCGCGCCCAACCGGCTGGCGTTCCTCGCGGACTGTCTGCGGGACCTGGACGCGGGCCTGCGTGAACGGGGCGGGCGTCTCGTGGTCCGTTCCGGTGACGCCGTCGACCAGGTGTGCCGGGTGGCCGCCGAGGCGGACGCCGACGAGGTGCACCTGGCGGCCGACGTCAGCGCCTACGCCCGACGGCGGGAGGACCGGTTGCGCCGGGCCCTGGAGTCGGAGGGGCGCCGACTGCATGTCCACGACACGGTGACGACGGCGGTCGCGCCCGGCACGGTGACGCCGGCGGCCTCGGACCACTTCGCCGTCTTCACGCCGTACTTCCGCCACTGGTCGAGGCAGCCGCTGCGCGACGCGCTCGCCGCGCCGCGCACGGTACGCGTGCCCGACGGCATCGGTTCCGAGCCGCTACCGAGCCGCGACGGCCTGTCCCGACTCTCGGCGGGACTGGCCAGGGGCGGCGAGACGGAGGCCAGGGCCCGGCTCACGGCCTGGCTGCGCTCCGGCATCACCTCCTACGACACCGGCCACGACGACCTGGCCGCGGACGCGACCTCCCGGCTCTCGCCCCACCTGCACTTCGGCACCCTCTCCCCCGTCGAACTCGTCCACTGCGCGCGGCACACGGGCGGCCCGGGCGCCGCTGCCTTCGTACGCCAGCTCGCCTGGCGCGACTTCCACCGCCAGGTCCTGGCCGCACGCCCGACGGCGGCCACCGCCGACTACCGCACACGACACGACAGTTGGCGTTCCGACGCCGAGGCATGGGAGGACGTGGCGGCCTGGCGGGCGGGCCGCACCGGCTACCCCTTGGTCGACGCGGCGATGCGCCAGCTGGAGCGCGAGGGCTGGATGCACAATCGCGGGCGGCTGCTGACGGCGAGCTTCCTCACCAAGACCTTGTACGTCGACTGGCGCGTCGGCGCCCGGCACTTCCTCGACCTGCTGGTGGACGGCGACCTCGCCAACAACCAGCTCAACTGGCAGTGGGTGGCAGGGACCGGCACCGACACCCGGCCCAACCGGGTCCTCAACCCCGTCGCCCAGGCGAAGCGGTACGACCCGGACGGCGCGTACGTACGGCGCTGGGTGCCCGAACTGGCCGGGCTGGAGAGGCCGTTCGTGCATGAGCCATGGAAACTGCGGGGCGCGGAGCGGGCTGGCGTCGACTATCCGGAACCGATCGTCGACCTTGCGGAGGGGCTCGGCCGGTTCCGGCGGGCGCGGCGTCTTGAATGAGGGCCGGCCGGAGCCGCTGAGATCCGGTCAGGGAAGGCCGTTGGTCAAGAGCCATACACGGCGGGGCCTGCACCGGCTGCGATGCCGGCTGCAGCAGGACGCACGCGGGCTGCCTCAGGGGCGCCCTGACGCCCCAGCGAGCCCGTCGACCACTACACATAAAGATGAAATAAGCGCAGAATATAGGTACGCGGCGCTTACCGCATACCGCACCAGACGCGGTCAGGCCTGCGAGTCAAAGGAGACGAACATGGCCAACGTCTCGCCCACCAGCAGAGGTGACATAACCACTCACCCTGATGTTTCCGAAATGCGGGACCGCTACGCCCGCATGCTCGGCGGTCGTGATGTGGCGCTCGTGGACGGACCGGTCTTTCTGCTCGGTCTGTACTGCGCCGTATCTCCGTGGATACTCCACTACACGACGAGTCAGCCCGCACTCGTGACGCACAACCTGATCGTCGGTATCGCGATCGGTCTGCTGGGCCTCGGGTTCACCCGGGCACCTGAGCGCATGTACGGCCTCAGCTGGGCGTTCTGCGCGATGGGCATCTGGATGATCATCGCGCCGTGGGTCGTCGGCGACAGCCCGGACACCGGTGTGGCCCTCAACAACATCATCATCGGCGCGCTCGCCGTGATCCTGGGACTGATGTGCGCCGGCACGGCGGCGAGGAGCGCCCCCACGCCGTAGGCACACCGCACAGCACCGCACGAAGGGACTACAGCGGGCCGGTCCGCAACCTGCGCGGACCGGCCGTCCCTTGTCCCCGTGGCCCCTGCGCCCCTCAGTGGCCGGGGACCAGCCACGGCTCCTGCGGCAGCGGACTGCCGGTCTCCAGGAGCGACTTGAGGTTCGACAGCACCGCCGGCCAGCCGCCGGAGACGTCGCCGAGCTCGCCCTCGTCGTAGAGGTCCTCATGGGTCACGGTCAGGCGGACGATGTCCTCGTGCGGCCGGATGTCGAAGGTGACGCGGGAGTGCCTGTCCTCCTGCCCCTCGTGCTCCGGTGCGGCCCAGGTGGTGACCAGACGGGTCGGACGCTCGCTGTCCACGACGGTGCCGACCACGTCGGCGATGCCGGAGCCGTCCGTACGGACATGTTCCCAGCGTGAGCCGCGCTGCCAGTCCGAGACGTTGCTGTGGCCCCAGTAGGCGGCGGTCAGGTCCGCGTCGGTGAGCGCGTCCCAGACCTTCTCGGGTGTGCTGCGGATGTAGGTGACGTACACGAATGTGGGCTTGTCGCTCATGGTGGTTTCCTCGGCTCGTCGCTTCACGGCACTGAGCGCGCTCAGGCGCGGGCGCTCGAATTTGTCGATCCACCGCTCCTGGATCTCGTGGAGCGGGACCGGATTGAGGTAGTGCAGCTTCTCCCGCCCCCGCCGCACGGTGCTGACCAGGTTGGCGGCCTCCAGAACGGCCAGGTGCTGGGTGACGGACTGACGGGTCATGGCGATGCGCTCGCACAGCTCGCCGAGCGTCTGGCCGTTGTGCTCGTGCAGCCGGTCCAGCAGCCGTCTGCGCGTCTCGTCGGCCAGCGCCTTGAAGACCTTGTCCATCTCGGAGTCGCTCTCTGATTGCACACTCAACGTTATGCAGGCAATTACTTGCATGTCAATGCCGGAGGGGCTCACGCCGCACTTCTTCGCCTCTGGAGGCCGTTGAGCGGGAAATTATCGACCGTTTCGAGCCATTTGTTCTGCATGGCTGTTACACGACGTATGGGACCCCTTCATCAACGGTCCGTAACTTCGAATGCGTAATCACGAACCACCGCCGAAGGACAGCTCACTGATGCGTGCTCCCCGCACCCTGCGTACCGCCCTCGTCGCCGCCGGCGTCACCGCCGCCCTCGGCGTCTCGGCCGCCGGCGCCTTCGCCCAGCCGGCACCCGAGGCCCGGACCGTCGCGTCGGCCTCGCACGCGAACGGCCACTGCCAGAAGACCAATCGGGTCTACGTGAAGACGGTGAAGCTCGCGGACCGGGTCTCCAAGGCGAAAGTCTTCAAGACCGGCAAGCACCGCTACGAGGCGGAGATCTGGGCCAAGGGCCTCAAGTACGGGACGATGACCGCCAAGCACAGGACCGCGCACGCCAACCACAACGGCCTGCACATCGCCCTCCACCCGAACGGCAAGGTCACGTCGTGGGTCGAGCGCGCCAAGCCGAAGCCGGTCGTCAAGCGGGTCCTGGTCTCCACCGCGCCGCTGGCGGACGGCTCGTCCACGGCGAAGCTCTACAGGATCTCGGCCAACCACTACGAGGCCGACATCTACGCCCACGGCACGAAGCTCGACACCCTCGTCGCCAACGGCCGCGCGGCCTACGGCGAGAACAACGGCCTGCACGTCACCCTGCAGCCGGACGGCAGGCTGAGCTCGTGGGTCGACGACACCCCCGCCCCGGACCCGACCCCGCAGCCCGACGAGACCGACACGCCGGCCCCACTCGCGCCGGCTACCCCGGACACGCCGGCCACCACCGCGCCGAGCGGGTCCGACACGCCGACGACCACGACCTGACCCCACCGACGCGGACGCCCCCTTGGACCGATCCCGCACCCGCGGCAGGATCAACACATGGACAACATCGGGAGTAACGGGAGCAAGGGGAGTTTCGCCTTCCCGCCGGCGACCTTGCCACTGGAGGGGTACGGCATCCGACTGCGCGAGTGGTCGGACGCCGACATCCCTCAACTGGTCACGCTCTACGACGATCCCGAGATCGCCCGCTGGACACCGGTGGCATCCCCTTTCGACGCCCAGGCCGCCCACGCGTACCTCGCCGCGGCCCGGGAGGCCAAGTCGTCCGGAAACAAGCTGCAGTTGGCCATCACGACGGACGGCCTCCACCCCCTCGGCGAAGTGCTCCTGTTCCCCAGCAAGGCCGACACCCGGGACGTGGAACTGGCCTACGGCGTCGGAGCCGCCCACCGCGGCCAGGGCCTGGCCGTCCGCGCGGTGCGCCTGATCACCGACCACGCCCTCGCGGAACTCGGGCCCCGGCGCGTGGTGTTGTGCATCGACGCCGAGAACGCAGCGAGCCAGGCGGTGGCCCGGTCGTCCGGCTTCGCGCTCACGGACGATCCACCGGTGGTGCGCGAGTCCCGGGGCCGCACGGTCACACTGCGGACCTGGAGTCTGCGCACCACTCACTGAGCGGCGAAGTCATGTTGAGAGACTCGTCCCATGGGATCCTGGGGAAGCGCGCGGCCGGCGCTGTTGTCTCCTTGCCTCACAGGTCGAGAAGGGCACGGTCGCACGGCCGAGCGGTGACGACACTTCAGCCGGTCCGGTGCTGGACCAACTCGTCAAGGATCTCTGGTTGGCGCAAGCGGAGATCGCAGACCACGGTCACTCGGCACCATGGTGCCGCAGTGACTATCGGCAGGCGTGGCCTGGGACACAGAATTCGGCGTCGGCCAAGTGTGACCGCCAGCGACCAGAGGATCGCTCGACGGAGAGCTACTGGCCAGACCGTATTCGTTCCCATGCCACGCAGGGCCACGAGCCCACCCAGGACAGCGGGCACGCCAAACGGGGGCGACAAGACCCGACTGCGCCAAGGTGACCAGCTCGTGCTGTTCCCCGACCTCGAAGACCGTTCGCAAGGTCACCGGATCACCGATCCGGTTTGCATTGATTCGGCCAACAGTGGCCAATCACGATAGGAACGGTTGCGATGCCTGCGCCGGCACGGCGCGGTGACCGCCCGCCTGTACACCGGGACGGCGACACCGCTCCTACGACCTGTGCGAGAGCGTGGCTTCCGGCGGAAGAACGAGTACGTGCGCTACCGCAAGCCGATCGGCGACTGGTCGGGCGATCGGGCCCCGTGGGCCTCGGGCGGTGCCAATTCTCGAGAATCAGGGCCGACTTGATCGACCGGAGGGCCCTCAGGCGCCGTCCTTCACCCCCGGCCCGACCCGGAACGAGATCCACACGTCCGGCGCAAGGTCGGGCCGATCCGGTACCGGCCGCGTCTCCTCCGACCAGGCCTCACCGACGAGTTCGGTGGCGGCTCGGCGCCAGAAGCGGACGGCGGGCTCGTTGTCGTACTGGAAGGCGATCTCCCACCGGCCGGGATGCCGGAGGACGACCGCGCGCAGCGCCGTGAGCCCGATGCCTTCCCGTCGTGCCCCGCGGACCACGAAGAAGCTGTTCAGTACGCGTGTCGGACCGTCGAGGCTCCGGACGAACGCGAATCCGACCGGCCGTTCGTCGCGGAGGAAGAGGTACGGCGCCCAACCTGCCTCGGTGAGGGCCGAGTCGAGTCGGTCGCTGCGGAACGTCCCGTCGGGATTGGGCAGTACGCCCATGAAGCCCGACAGGTCATGGCGGAACATCAGCCACAACCGCTCCAGGACGGGACGGTCTTCGGCGGTGGCGGGGCGGACGGTCACATCGGACATGGAACTCCTCGGTACGGAACCGGTCTCCTGGAAGACGCCGACCGGTTTTCGGGCATGAGAAAAGCCTCCCCGGCGGACGCATGCCCGGCCGGAGAGGCCTCATGAATGATCAAACTCTAGCGTACGTACGGCAGTTGCACCGGCTCTTTCACGCGCCCGCCGGCTCCGCATCGGGTGCCGCGGGCGTCAGGTACTCCTCCGAGATCTCCTTCGGGCCGAACGGCCACACCTTCTCGAAGCGGGCCCACAGGACGTAGGCGACACCCCCCAGGGCGAGCCAGGCCAGGGACCACTCGATGGGGTGGCGGCCCGGTGAGTTCTTGTCCGCGTAGCCGTAGATCACGCACCAGCCGACGAAGGCGACGATGCTCGGCAGCGGGTAGAGCCACATGCGGTAGGGGCGGTTCAGTGTCGACTGGCGCCTGCGCAGCACGGTGAGCGCGATGATCTGGGCCAGTGCCTGGACGATCACCATCACCGTCGTCAGGAGCTGGATCAGGGTCGCCAGGTCGGTGTGCCGGCCGATCAGGAAGCCGATCGCGGTGATCACGCCCATGGTGGCAAGGCCCAGCATCGGGAAGCGGTGCCGGGGGTGCAGCTTGGCGTAGGGGCGGAAGAAGACGCGCTCGCGGGCCGCGTCGTAGGGCACGCGCGAGCCGCCCAGGAGGCCGGTGAAGACCGAGGCGAAGGCCGTGATCAGGATGAGGACGGTGACCGTGTCGGCCGCGCCCTTGCCCCAGGTCTTCTCCAGGACCGCGGACGCCACCGAGGTGGAGGCGATGTCGTTCGCGTCGGTCATGCGGTGCCAGTCGATCACTCCGAGCGTGCCGATCTGCAGCAGCAGGTAGATCGCCATGATGCCGAGGATCGAGAAGACGATCGAGCGCGGGATCGTGCGGCCGGGGTCCTTGATCTCGGCGCCCATGTAGGCGGTGGTGTTGTAGCCGAGGTAGTCGTAGATGCCGATGGTCAGGCCGGCCGCGAAACCGACCCAGAAGTGGCTGCTGCCCAGCTCGAAGGCGTGTGCCGGGTAGGTGAAGGCGAGGTGTGTGCTGAAGTTCGTCGCCGCGGCCAGGATGACCAGGACCACCGAGGTGATCATGACCGCCCACATCACGGCCGTGATCCGGGCGATGTTCTCGATGCCCCGCCACAGCAGCATGACGACGAGCGCGATGATGCCGAGGCCTATCAGGTCGCCCTGGGTCTGGGTCAGGTCGGGTGCCAGATAGCCGAGGTACTGGACGAAGCCGACCACACCCGTGGACATGATCAGCGGGATGAAGAGCATCGCCGTCCAGACGAACAGGAACGGCATCAGCCGGCCCGTGCGGTACTGGAAGGCCTGGCGCAGATAGACGTAACTGCCGCCCGAACCGGGCATCGCCGCGCCCAGCTCGGCCCACACCAGCCCGTCGGCGAGGGCGAGGATCGCCCCTGCGACGAAACCGGTCACCGCCTGGGGACCGCCGAACGCGGCGACCATCAGCGGGATCGTGACGAACGGCCCGATGCCGCACATCTGGCTCATGTTGATGGCGGTGGCCTGGAACAGGGCGACGCGACGGACGAAGCCACCGCTTGGTGGCGGACTACCGGACATGGAGACTCCTGAAGCGGGACGTGACTCGCCCGGCGAGCTTGACTGGCCGATAAAGTTAAGGAGCCTTACTTGATGCGTCAAGAGGGGAGTCCGCGTGCGTGACAATGGTGCGATGACCGCCGGTGACGTCGCAGCGCAGCAGGAACAGCCCTGGAACCGTCAGCGGCTGCGCTCCACCAACGAGCGGCTGCTGCTCGACCGGCTGCGCGCCGCCGGCGCCGCGTCGCGTGCCCAACTCGCCCGCGAGACCGGTCTGTCGAAGCCGACGGTCTCCAGCGCGCTCGCCTCACTGGAGGCGGCCGGGCTCGTGCACGAGGTCGGCACCCACGCCCCCGAGCGGGGCCGCACCGCCGTCCTGTACGCGCCGGACCCGGCGGCCGGCTACGCCCTCGGCATCGACGTCGGCCGCAGCTGGCTGCGGGTGGCGGTCGCCGACCTGGACGGCGCCGTCGTCGCCCGGTCCGACGTGCGCAACCGGGCCCGCAGCTCGGGCGCGATGGCGGACCTGGTGGTGGCGACGGCCCGCCAGGTGGTCACGAGTTCGGGCGTGGCGCCGGACGAGGTGGTGCACGCGGTGGTCGGCACACCCGGTGTGTACGACGAGAAGCAGCGCCGGGTGCGGTATGCGATGCACCTGCCGGGCTGGGGGCGCGCCGGACTCTTCGACCGGATGCGCGAGGAGCTGGGCGTCCCGCTGGAGGTGCACAACGACGCCAATCTGGCGGCGCTCGGCGAGTACACGTACGGCGTCGGCGCGGGCAGTCGGCTGTTCGCGTACATCCTGATCGGCACCGGCCTCGGCATGGGCGTGGTCAGTGACGGGCGGCTGTTCACGGGGGCGCACGGCCTGGCCGGGGAGATCGGGTTCCTGCCGTGGCCGGGGCAGCACAAGCCTGAGCGACTGGAGGACGCGGTGTCGGGGCTGGCCGTCGTGGAGGCGGCGCGCCGGTTCGGGATGAGCGGGCAGCTCACCGCGAAGGCCGTGTTCGACGCGGCGCGGCAGGGAAACGACGCCGCGGTCAAGGCGGTTCGGCTGGAGGGCGAGCGGATCGCCCACACAGTGGCGGCGGCCGCAGCCGTACTCGATCCGGATCTCGTGGTCCTGGGAGGCGGGGTGGGCCACAGCGTGGATCTGCTGCTGAAGCCGGTGCGCGACCACGTCCGGGCGCTGACCCCGCTGCGACCGAAGGTCGTTCCGAGCCGGCTCGGTGAGGACGCGGTGCTCCTGGGTGCGGTGGCCACGGCCCTCGGGACCGCGCGGGACGTGGTGTTCGAGCGCCGGTCGGCAGCTTCCTGAACAAGTCCCGCACGGGGCACGGTGATTGACATGGTCCATGGACCGCCCTAGCCTGCCTCGAGTTAGTAAAGTTTCCTAACTTTACAATGAGGCTGGAGGCTCTGTGAGCAGGCACCGTCTCGCCATGGTCGCGGTGGTCCTGGGACTGTTGGGTTCCCTCACCACCGGCGCCTGGGCCGGAGCGCACGACAGCGGGCCGACCCCGCCCACCCGCGCCACCAGGGTCTCCTCCGCGCCGGGCAGCACGACCGCCCTGTCGGGCTACCGCATCCAGTCGACGGCCAAGGTCTCCGATCCGGCCGCGGACGTCTCCTCCCCCGGCTACCCGGCGACCGGCTGGTATCCGGCCGGCCCCCGCTCCACCGTCCTCGCGGCCCTGCTCTCGAACGGCGTGTACGCCGACCCCTTCTACTCGACGAACCAGCAGAAGATCCCCAAGGCCGACTTCCAGGTGCCCTGGTGGTACCGCTCCGACTTCGCGGTCACGGACACCGCCGAGCGCACGTATCTCGACTTCAGCGGCGTGATCTCCGCGGCCGATGTCTACGTCAACGGCAAGCAGATCGCGGCGGCGAAGGACGTCTCCGGCGCCTACACCCACCACGAGCTGGACGTCTCCTCGCTCGTCCGGTCCGGCACGAACACCGTCGCCTTCCGCATCCAGCCCAACGACCCGAACAAGAACCTCACCATGGGCTGGATCGACTGGCTCCAGCCGCCGCCCGACGAGAACATGGGCATCGTCCGTGACGTCGTGGTGCGCCGCGGCGGGCCGGTGGCCCTGCGCGACGCGCACGTGGTGACCAAGCTGGATGTGCCGTCACTGGCCTCGGCCGACCTGACGGTCAAGGCCCAGGCGCGCAACGACTCCGACGCCCCCGTGACGACGAAGGTCTCCGGCAGCATCGGCACGACGACATTCGAGAAGAGCGTCACGCTGGCCGCACACGAGACAAGGACCGTCACCTTCACCCCGTTCGACGTGCCCGGCCTCCATCTGACCTCGCCGAAGGTGTGGTGGCCGGCGGGCATGGGCGGCCAGCCCCTCTACGACCTCAGCCTCTCCGCGTCCGTCTCCGGCACCACGTCGGACACTGCGCACGAGACCTTCGGTATCCGTGACGTCCAGGCGCCGCTGGACTCGGACGGCGCCCGCCAGTACCGCATCAACGGCCGCAAGTTGCTGATCAAGGGCGGCGGTTGGTCGCCGGACGAGTTCCTGCGCTGGGACCGGACGTACGTCGAGGACCGGCTGAAGTACGCCCTCGACCTCGGCCTGAACACCATCCGCCTCGAAGGCCACCTGGAACCCGACGAGTTCTTCGACCTCGCCGACCGCTACGGCATCCTCACCCTGCCGGGCTGGGAGTGCTGCGACAAGTGGGAGGGCCAGGTCAACGGCGACGAGAGAGGCGACAAGTGGACCGCCGCCGACTACCCGGTGGCCAAGGCCTCGATGGCCGCCGAGGCCGCCCGGCTGCGCGACCACCCGAGCGTGATCTCCTTCCTGATCGGAAGCGACTTCGCACCCGACGCGACGATCGAGAAGAACTACCTCGACGCCTTGAAGGCGGCGGACTGGCCGAACCCGGTGGTCCCTGCCGCCTCCGACAACTCCTCGCCGCAGCTGGGCAGTTCAGGCATGAAGATGACGGGCCCCTACGACTGGATCCCGCCGAACTACTGGTACGCGAAGCGCGAGGGCGGCGCTTCCGGCTTCAACTCCGAGACCAGCGCGGGCCCCGACATCCCCACCCTCGACACCCTGCGCCGCATGATGACGCCGGCCGAACTCGACACCCTCTGGAAGAACCCGAACGCCAAGCAGTACCACCGCTCGCCGTCGTCGACCTTCGGCACCCTCAAGCTCTACGACAACGCCCTCACCGGCCGCTACGGCGCCCCGACGAGCCTGACCGACTACGTCCGCAAGGCGCAGCTCGCGCAGTACGAGAACGTCCGGGCCCAGTTCGAGGCGTACGAACGCAACGCCACCGACTCCTCGAAGCCCTCCACCGGAGTCGTGTACTGGATGTTCAACAGCGGCTGGACCTCGCTGCACTGGCAGCTGATGGACCGTTACCTCGACCAGGGCGGTGCCTACTTCGGGGCGAAGAAGGCGAACGAACCGCTGCACGTCCAGTACTCCTACGGCGACCGCTCGGTGGCCGTCGTCAACAACCGGCACGCGGCCGCCTCCCAACTCACGGTCCGGGCAACGCTGTTCAACCCCGACGGCACGCAGAAGTACGACAAGACAGTCACCGGCGTGAAGGCGGGCGGCGACGGCGCGCACAGCACGGCGCTCACGCTGCCGGCCTCGGTGACCGGTCTGTCGACGACGTATCTGGCGCGCCTGACCGTGACCGACGCCTCCGGCAAGGAGGTCAGCCGAAACGTCTACTGGCTGTCCACCAAGCCCGACACCCTCGACTGGGCCAACACCGACTGGTACTACACGCCGACCACGAGCTACGCCGACCTCAAGGGCCTGAGCTCGATGGCACAGGTGCCGGTCACCGCGACGGCCTCGACCGAGTCGGCGGACGGCACGTCCACCACGACGGTGACCCTGCGCAACACGGACAGCGGCAAGACGCCGGCGCTGCTGACCGACGTACATCTGGTGGATGCGAAGGGGGATCCGGTGCTGCCGGTGCGGTGGTCGGACAACGAGGTCAGCCTGTGGCCGGGCGAGTCGGCGACGCTCACCGCCACGTACCGGACCTCGGATCTGCACGGGTCCGGGCCGCGCATCAGGGTCTCCGGCTGGAACACGCCGGAGCGGACGGTATCGGCGCGATGACCGCGTGGGGCCCGGCGCGGGAGCCGGGCCCCACGAACGTCAACTGACGTTCAGCGCCGTGTCGTCGATGACGAAGGACGTCTGCAGGGTGGAACCCTCGGTGCCGGTGAACTTGAGGGTGACGGTCTGGCCGGCGTAGCTCGCCAGGCTGAAGCTGCGCTGGGTGTAGCCGCTGGCGGCGTTCAGGTTGGAGTAGGTCGCCAGGGTGCTCAGGACGGTCCCGGAGCTGTTGAGGACCTGGACCTTGAGCGTGTCGTACGCCGTGCTGGTACTGGTCTCCGCCGTGTCGATGTGCAGATAGAAGCTCAACGCGGCGGTGGTGCAGCCGGACGGGATCGTCACCGACTGGGAGAGCGTGTCGGTGGTGGCGGTGCCGTAGCCGTCCAGCCAGGCGTAGTACGAGCCCGAACGGGCCGACTCGCTGCTGGAGTTGGTGATGACGCCGCTGGAGGCGCTCCAGGTGGTGTTGCCCGACTCGAAGCCGTTGTTGCCCAGGAGCTGGGCGGCGGTGCAGGTGCCGGAGCCGCCGCCGTCCCCGCCGCCGCTGCTGCTCGCTCCGGCGAGCCACTCGGTGGCGTTCAGGGCGAGGGCGGCGTTGGTGGCGCCGGAGTCGTTCCAGCCGTCGTAGAGGGTGTTGCCGGATTGGCCGGTGCCGTCGTCGATGGGCGAGCTGTCGCCCCAGAAGGCCACGCGTCCGCTGCCGAAGGTGCTGGTGGCGAAGAAGGCGCCGGTGTTGCCGGAGTAACCGGTGCGGTAGAGCAGGCCCTTGACGCTGGAGTTGTCCGAGGGCTTCAGCGTGGCGGTCGTGCCGCTGGCGATGAGGCTCTTGGTGACGGTGCCGAAGGAGCCGTGCAGCACCGGGTCGCTGCTGTCGCTGATGGCCGACGGGTAGTCGGAGCTGATGCTCAGCGAGTCGATGGAGAAGCCGAACGGGTCGGTCGAGTCGACGCTGTTGTTGGTCATCAGGTCGTTGAGGATCTCGACCGCGTCCTCACCGTCGTTGTTGCGGTCCGCCCCGGTGTGGTCGGAGATCATGAACAGTCCGCCGCCGTTCTTGACGAAGGTCATGATCGCCGTCTTCTCGGCGGTGGTGAAGAGGGTGTTGGGCTCGGGCAGGACCAGCGTGTCGAAGTTCGACAGGTCGGTCGAGGACGAACCGCCGTAGGTGAGGGCGCTGGTGGCGGTCTTGAGGCTGTAGCTGCCGGTCTTCTGCAGGTCGACGCCCCACGAGGAAAGGGCGCCGGTCCAGTCCGTCTCGGCGGACGGGGAGGAGTCCTGGGCGAGTGGGTCGGGCTTGCTGGTGGAGATGATCCAGTCGGCGTTGCCGGCCTCCTCGGCGTGGCCGTCGTCGAACAGGATGCGGTGGGTGGTGGCCGCGTGGGCGTGGGTGGCGCCGACCGCGGTCTGGAGAGCTGCGCCCGTGGCGAGCAGACCGAACGCGGCGAGGGCCGTGCTGAGTCTGTGGCGGGATCTGGTGCGTCCGTGCATCCGGCGTACCTCCGTGTGGGGTTGGGGAAGAGCGGTGCGGGGCCCGGACCTACGCGCGTAGACACAGGACATCAGCGCGCGTAGACATTCGGTCGGTCGACACTCGTGCGACCGATCGCTTGAACGGTACATGGCAGAACGGGCCCTGAACAGGCATCACCGACCCCAACAGGCCCACCGGAACGGAGATTGACCGGCCGTTGACCCTTGGTTGAAACGGAACGGACTGTCCCCGTCTCCAGCGGGCATCCGGATGGTGCGGGGGTCTGGAGAAGAGGGGCGGAGATGGAGATTACGGGCATCATCAGTGCCATCGTGATCGGCATCGTCATCGGTGTGCTGGGCCGGCTCGTCGTGCCGGGCCGTCAGCGCATCGGAATTCTGCTGACGATCCTCGTCGGCATCGTGGCCGCGCTGATCGGTGCGGCGATCGCCTCGGCGGTCGGTGTGGCGGACACCAGGGGCATCGACTGGATCGAGTGGCTGATCCAGATCGGTCTCGCCGCGCTCGGTATCGCCGCGCTGGACCGGACGAGGGCACACCGCTGACGCAACGTTCATTGGCGGCACAGCAACCATTTCGGGCCGGGCGGAGGCCCTCAGGTGCCTCGCCCGGCCGCGATAGGTGCTGCTCTGCCGCTCGCGCCCGGTAGCCGAATTCGGCATTCCGCTGCGTTGCGTGCAGGACTACGGTGGCGGTACGCGGGAGGCCCGGAATCAGGCCCGCCGACACGGCTCCCCTCGGCAATCGGCGGGCCTGCCGCCTCGACCGTGCGCCCTGAGCGGGAGATCGGACGTGCGGGAGGCAGTTCCCCCGTGGGGCTTCGCGCGCCCCACGGACGAGAGTCCCAGCCGCACCGGTCGGCGAAGGGGGGCCGTTCGGCCCTCAACGCTGGTCCGAACGGCCCCAGTTGTGCCTTCAACGCCCGGCTGCCAGCGCAGCGAGGCCGTCGCGGCTGGAGGGGTACCGGGGCGTCCAGCCCAGTTCCTGCTCGGCCTTGGCCGTCGAGACCCGCATGTTCGTCGACATCATCGTGTGCGCGTACGACATCGGCCGGGTCAGCCACAGCGGTACGGTCATCGGCTTCGGCAGGCCGAACTCCTCGGCCACGTACAGGACATGGGCGCGGAATCCGAGCGGCGTGCGGTCCGCGATGTTGTACGCCTGGCCGGGGCGGCCGCGCTCGACGGCGGCGAGCACGGCACGGGCCGCGTCGGTGAGCTCGATCCAGGGCAGGACCCTGCCGTGGTCGTCGGGGGCGGGCAGCCGGCGCTTGCGCAGCATGGGCAGGACGGCGTCGGTGCCGCCGGGGCCGTAGAACAGGCCGAAGCGCAGTGAGATGCCCTCCAACCCGGTTGCCTCGAAGGTGAGTTGCTCCTTGATGCGCATGCCCTCGACGTGCTTCTCGAGCTCTGCCGTGGTGCCGCGCGGGCCGAACCGGTCGTCCTCGGTGATCGGGCGGGCGCCGAAGTCGCCGTAGCCGTAGCCGAAGACCATCGACTCGCTCACGAAGCGGCGGGCGCCGGTGGCCTGCGCGGCCTCCAATAGGTGGGCGGTGCCGTCGATGCGCAGTTTGTTCGTGGCGTGCATGTCGCGGTGGCGCATGGGCGCCTTGCTCAGCGCGGTGGCGGCGTGGATGACGGTGTCGAAGTGCTGTCCGTCGACCGCTCGCAGCAGCGCGTCGCGGTCCATGAGGTCGGCCCGGACACCGTTCGCCGGCCCGCGCCCGAGCCCGGTTACCTTGTGGCCGGCCTCGGTCAGCGCGCGGGTGACGTGTCCGCCGAGGACGCCACTGGCGCCGGCGAGGAGGATGCTCTGGTTCTTCTGGTTCGTCGTCATGACCATGCGACGGATCGGGCGGCCGCGGATGTGACATCGCGGTGGGCGCGACCGCGGTCACTTCTGCGCGAGCCACTCTCCGTACCAGGTCAGCGCGGCGTCCACCGTCTCCGCGAGCGGCGTCGGCGTGACGCCGAAGGCCTGCTCGAAGGCGGTCGAGTCCACGATCTGGGGCTCGGTGTGCTGGTAGAACATCTCGGCGTACTCGGCCATGAACTGCTCGTCGAACGGCCCGAAGGGCTTGGCCTCCTTCAGGACCACGACGTTGAGCGGCTGTTCCACCCGCCTGCCGATCATGGCGTGGATCTCGCGGGTGGTGACGGCGGGCGCGGTGGGCAGGTGCCAGACGCGGCCGTCGCCCTCGGGGTGCTCGCCCAGGGTGGCCAGGCCGGCCGCGACCTCCCGTATGTCGGTGTAGCTGTGCGGCAGGTCGATGTCGCCGATGCCCAGGACCTCCCCGCCGGTGAGTGCGGCGGGGAACACGGCCGCGCCGAGGGTGGAGTTGAGCACGCCGGGACCGACGAAGTCGGCGGAGCGGGCGAGGACGACGCGGGCGCGCCCCGTGCGGTGCGCGGCGAGGTACTTCTCGTCCAGTTCGGCGCGCATCCGGCCCTTGCGGCTGGTGGCCTTCCACGGGGTGTCCTCGGTCATCACCGCTCCCCCGGTCTCGCCGTACGGGTACAGGGTGTCGAGGACCACCAGCCGCGCACCCGAGTCCTCGACCGCCTCGAGGACGGCCTCCTGGATCCGGGGCATCACCTCGACCTGGAGGTGGTAGCCGACATTGACGCAGTGGTAGACCACGGCGGCTCCGCCCGTGGCGGCCCGGGCGCCCTGCGCCGTGCTGACGTCGGCGGCGAACCGCTCGACTCCTTCGAGCGCGGGCCCGGTGGCGTTGCGGTCGACGAGACGGACGGGGTGGCCGCGGCGTACGAGCTCGCGGGCGAGAGCGGTTCCGGCCGGACCGGAACCCAGGACGGCGTGCAGGTCGCGCGATGCAGAGGTGGCAGCGGTCATGACGAACTCCTCGTGGCGTTGATTGACTCTCACTTCTGTTAGAGACTGTAACTCTTGCGATAGTCATTCGCAACGGCAGGATGCCCGGCCTTTCGTTAGGGTGTCTCGCGAGATCAGGAGAGGGGGCCGCCGGTGGCCGGCAGCACACAGAGCCCGAGGGCGCGTTATCGCGAGCAGACCCGCGTGGAGATCAAGGAGATCGCCCTCAGGCAGCTCGCCGAAGGTGGTAGCGCGGCCGTCGCCCTGACCCGGATCGCCAAGGAGGTCGGCCTCTCGGGACCCGCCCTCTACCGCTACTTCGACAGCCGCGACGCCCTGCTGACGGATCTGATCCGCGACGCCTATGCCGACCTGGCGGCGGCCGTCTCCGCGACCGCGGGCGCACTGCCGCCCGGCACGTCGGGGCGCGCCAGGCTGCAGGCGCTCGCGGGGGCCTGCCGGGACTGGGCCGTCGCACAGCCGCACCGCTACCTGCTGATCGAGGGCACACCGGTGCCGGGCTACACCGCGCCCGCGGACACCCTCGACAGTGCACGGGCTGTGCTCGGGCCGTTCCTGCCGGTCTTCGCAGAGGGCGAGCCGTCGGCGGCGGTGCGGCCCGTGGTGGGGCAGATGACGGCCTGGGCGGAGGCGGACGAGGCCGTCGCACAGTGGGCGCGCGGGAATGTACCCGCCGGTGCGGAGGGGGTCGCGCTGGCCGGGGCCGTGTTCGCCTGGGCGCACATGCACGGGGCGATCGGCCTGGAGGTGTCCGGCCAGTTCACCGGCATGGGCCACAACGGAGGCACGCTGCTCACGGCCCAACTGGACTTGCTGGCGGACGCGTTCGGCCTGGACTGACCGGCTGTCGCGACGGGACGTACGTGGTACCGGCTGCCGCTAAGGGGCGTACGTGTACGGCGTCGTCGTGGTCAGCGGCTCGAAGCCCAGGCGTTCGAGGATGGGGCGGCTCTGGCTCGAGGCGTCGACCTGGAGGTAGCGGTAGCCGCGGTCGACCGCGGCGCGGGCCCGGTGCGCGACCAGGGCGCGGTAGACACCTCGGCCGCGCCAGGCCTCGACGGTGCCGCCACCCCACAACCCGGCGAACCGGGTGCCGGGCACGAGTTCCATACGGGCCGCGCTCACCGGCACGTCGCCGGCGAGGGCGACGGTGGCGACGACCGTGTCCGGCTCCTCCGTCAGCCGGGCCAGCAGTTGGTGCCGCATCCGGGAGCCGTCGGTGCCGAAAGCCTTCTCGTGCACGTCCGCCACCAGGTCGACGCCCGTCGCGTCGGTGACCGGCAGCAGGCGGATGCCCTCGGGCGGCTCGGCGTCGAGATCGAGGGTGGCGACCTCGGCGATCATCACGGTCTCCTCGGGCTCGGCCTCGAATCCGGCGGCCCTGAGCCGCTGCCCCAGATCCACCGGCAGGTCGTGCCCGTACAGCTTCCACTCGAACGCGTGGCCCAGCCCGGAGTAGTACGCGACCTGCTCGGCGATCGCCGCATCCGCGCCCGCCTCGTCCAGATCGGACCAGACCACACCGTTCCACCCACGCGCGGAGGCCACCTGCCGCACCACACCCCCGACCCGCTCCACCCGCGCGTCGGGCCCGTCCGGCTGGGCGCCTTCGCGCATGTCACGGTCGAAGAGGGCGAGCACCGCTGCATGATCCATGGGGTCACTCCAGCATCCGGGGGAACCCGTGGCAACGCCTTTACGAATCACCCTCCGGCCGCACCGCCGCCAGATATGCGCTCAGCCGGTCCCGGTTGCGGGCCAGGCAGTCGATGCGGGACTGGATGCGGTCGATGTGGGACTGGAGGAGGGCGGCTGTCTCGGGGGTCAGCCGGTCGGCGGGCAGGAGGATCTCGTCGGGGCCGGAGAGGTACGGCAGGATCGCGCGGATCATCTCCGTCGTCAGGCCCGAGTCCAGCAGGCCACGGATCTGCTGGACGTCCCGGACCGTCGGCTCGCCGTAGTCACGGTAGCCGTTCTCGGTGCGTTCGGGGCTGAGGAGGCCCTGCTCCTCGTAGTAGCGCAGCAGTCTGGTGGGGACACCGGTGCGGCGGGAGAGCTCGCCGATCTTCATGGCCGCCTCCACAAGTCGCCCTTGCCTTCACACTGATGTGAGGGTTCGAGCATGGTCGCATGTCCACCGCATCCATGGCCAAGGGCACCACCCTGCCCGCCCCGCTGCCCTGGTCCGGGCTGCTCGCCCTGTCCACGGCCGCCTTCACCGCCGTCATGACCGAACTGCTCCCCGCCGGTCTGCTGCCCGAGATGGCACCGGCCCTGGGCGTCTCCGAGGCCCGCGTCGGGTTCCTGGTCACCGCCTACGCGGTCGCCTCCTTCGCGGCCGCCATACCCCTCACCGCGCTGCTTCGGGGGCTGCCGCGGCGCCCTGTACTCGCCGGCGCACTGCTCGGGTTCGCGGTGAGCAACGCGGTCGTCGCGCTGTCGTCGTCGTACGCACTCACCTTCGGCGCGCGGCTCGTCGCCGGGTGCATGGGCGGGCTGCTGTGGGCGATGCTCGTCGGCTACGCGGCCCGGATGGTGCCGGCCGAGCGGCGCGGCCGGGCGATCGCTGTCGTGCTCGCCGGGATCACGCTGGCTCTGTCGCTGGGGGTACCCGCGGGGACCGCGCTGGCGGGCGCGCTGGGCTGGCGTACGGCCTTCGGGGTGCTGGCCGGGCTCGCGGTGCTGCTGGTGGGCTGGGTGTGCCGGCGGGTGCCCGGCTTTCCGGGCGAGCCGGCGCACACGCGCGTGCCGCTTGTGCGGGTGGCGGTGCTGCCCGGTCTGCCCGCCGTCCTGTCCGTGACGCTGTTTCTGCTCCTCGGACACCAGGTGATGTACACGTACGTCGCCCCGTTCGCCGCCCACACCGGTTTCGGCCGTACGGATGTCGTGCTGCTGGTGTTCGGGGTGGCGACGGTGGCCGGCATCTGGGTCACCGGGCTGCTCGTCGACCGGTGTCTGCGAGCCGTGCTGCTGGGCGCGCTCGCGCTGTGCGCGGCCGTCATGCTCGTGCTCGGCCGGTATGCCGGGACGCCCGTCGTGCTGCTCGGCTCGGTCGCGCTGTGGGGCGCGGCGTTCGGCGGTGCGCCCACGCTGATCCAGACCGCGCTGGTCGACGCCTCGGGTCCCGCCCACGCGGATGTGGCCACCTCTCTGCAGACGACCGTGTACAACGCGGGTATCGCCGCGGGCTCGCTGACCGGCGGCCTCGCCCTGGAGCGCCTGGGCCCGGCAGCGCTGCCCTGGACCGCGCTGCCCCTGATCACCGCAGCCCTCGCCGTGGTGGCCCTCGCCCGCCGGCACGCCTTCCCGGCCGTGCGCGGGCGCGCATAGGCTGCGCGGCGAAGATCGCGTGGCGAGGAGGGCCGTACACCATGGCGGTGAAGGACACCGAACTGACGTATCTGCGCCGGTGCGTGGAGCTGGCCGGCGAGGCGCTGGAGGCCGGGGACGAACCGTTCGGATCGGTCCTGGTGGGCGGGGACGGTACCGTGCTCGCCGAGGACCACAACCGGGTGGCTTCGGGCGACCGCACCCGGCATCCCGAGTTCGAGCTGGCCCGCTGGTCCGCGGCCCGCATGACGGCCGAGGAGCGGGCGGCGGCGACCGTGTACACGTCCGGCGAGCACTGCCCGATGTGCGCGGCCGCGCACGCCTGGGTGGGCCTCGGCCGGATCGTGTACGTGGCGTCCTCCGAGCAACTCGCCGCCTGGCTGGCCGAGTTGGGGGTGCCCGCGCCGCCGGTGCGGACACTGCCGGTGCACGAGGTGGCACCGAGCGTGGTGGTGGAGGGCCCGGTGCCGGAGCTCGTGGAGGACGTGCGTGCGTTGCACCGGCGATTCCACCGGGGGCGGGCCTGACGGCGGTCCCCGCCCAAGATGCAGGCGTCCGGTCGGAGTGCCTACGATCTAGGAGGAATCAGACCTGGTTGGACGGCCCGGTCTCCTCCAGGCGGGGGGAGGCGCTTGCTCTTGCAGCCGGCACATCGGCTGATGACCGCGCATGCCACGCTGGTCGCAGCCGCAACGGCCCTCTATATGACGGTGCCCGCCGCACGCGCTCCGGTGTGGGCCGTCATCGGACTCGCGGGCGTCGCCGCCGTGCTGGTCGGCAGCCAGGTCAACGGCCCGGCCCAGCGCTGGCCGTGGTGGGTGCTCGCGGCGGGGCTGTTCACGTTCATCGCGGGCGACACGTACTACAACGTCGTGGAGGAGTACTTCCACGCCTCCAACCCGTTCCCCTCCCCTGCGGACGCCAGCTACCTCGCCACCTATCCGCTGTTCGTCGTCGGGTTGTCCGGTCTGGTCCGCTACCGCTGGGTGGGCCACGATCTGCCGAGCCTGCTCGACGCGCTGATCATCACGGCCGGTCTGGCCCTGCCCGTGTGGGTGTACCTGGTGCAGCCGCTCACGGAGGTGAAGGGGCTGACCTGGCAGCAGCGGGCCATCAGCATCGCCTATCCGCTGGGCGACGTCCTCGTCCTGGCCCTGCTGGCGCGGCTGCTGACGCCGAATCCGGTCGACGCGCACAACAGATCGGTGCAGTTCCTGGTCGTCGGCACGCTGACGCTGCTCGGTTTCGACATCGCGTACGGGATCCTGCAGCTCAACGACTCCTGGCAGGCAGGCACACTGCTGGACTCCGGGTGGATCGTCTTCTACACGGCCTGGGGCCTGGCCGCGCTGCACCCGGACATGGTGGACCTGACGGCAGCCGCGTCCCAGCGAGCGTCCCTGCTGCCGCCGCGGCGCCGGATTCTGATGCTGGCGGTGGCGACGTTGATCGCGCCGGGGATCCTGCTGTACGAGGGGCTGAAAGGATCGGCGCACGACGCGGCCGTCATCGCCGCCTTCTCGGGCGTGCTGTTCCTGCTGGTGATCCTGCGGCTGTCGGGGATGGTGGTGGCGCACCGCAGGGCCGTCTCCCGGGAACTGGTGCTGCGCCGGGCGGCCGCCTCGCTGGTCTCGGCGCTGCGGCAGCAGGAGGTCGCCCGCTCGTGCGAGGTCGCCGTCGACCGGCTCCTGGGCACCGAGGTCAGCCATCACACGCTGCTGCTGCCGGCCGAGCGGGCGGCGAACCTGGCGCAGTACCACGGGCTGATCGTGGCCGCCCACGACCTCGGCGAGGACACCGGTGCCGAGCTGGACGAGGCGGCGACCGTCCTGGTGTGCCTGATGACCCCGCCCGACCGCCCGTACGGCGACGTCCCGGGCGTCCTGCTGGTCGCCGGACCGACGGGGCCGCTCACCGAGACGCGGGGCTCCATGGAGATCCTGGCCTCGCACGCGGGACTGGCCATGGAGCGCATCGCCCTGCGCCAGGAGATCGTCCGCCGGGAGAGCGAGGCGTACTTCCGCACCCTGGTGCGCAACACCTCCGACGTCATCCTCATCGTCGAGGACGACAACACCATCCGGTACGCCAGCCCCTCGGCGGCCACCGTCTTCGGCACCGCCGACCTGGTGGGCACCTCGCTGCCGGAGCTGGTCGACTCGCACGACCGGCACCGCGCGGCGCGGGAGCTGACGGCCGTGCGGGAGACCGGGCCGCGGGCCACGCACGACCACTGGTGGGTGCGGCACCGGGCGGGCCGCGTCGAGGTGGAGGTGCGGTGCAGCGACTTCCGCGACGAGCGGACCGTGGCGGGGCTGGTGGTCACCCTGCGCGACGTGACCGAGCAGCGCCGGCTGGCGCACGAGCTGACGCAGCGGGCCTTCCACGACTCGCTGACCGGGCTGCCCAACCGCACGCTGCTGCAGGAGCGCATCGAACGCGCCCTGCTGCGCGGCCGTCGCGAGTCGTCCCTGACCTGTCTGCTCTTCATCGACCTGGACGACTTCAAGCTGGTCAACGACACGCTCGGGCACTCGGCCGGCGACCATCTGCTGGTCGCCGTCGGCAACCGCCTGTCCAAGACGCTGCGCCGCACCGACACCGCGGCCCGGCTCGGCGGCGACGAGTTCGCCGTACTCATGGAGGACGCCCGTGAACCGCTGGACGCGGAGCTGCTGGCGGCCCAGGTGATCCAGACGCTGACCAGGCCGTTCACCCTCGCGGAGGAGTCGGTGACCATCTCGGCCAGCGTGGGCGTGGCCACCGCCCGCGACAGCACCGACGCGCAGGAACTGCTCGGCCACGCCGACCTCGCGCTGTACGCGGCGAAGTCGGCCGGCAAGCGGCAGTGGCGGCGCTTCCAGCCGCTGCTGCACACCCGCATGGTCGAGCGGCACGACCTGCAGAGCCGGCTCGCCGAGGCCGTCGCCGGCAAGGAGTTCGCCCTGCGCTACCAGCCGGTGGTGGACATCAACGCGGGCCAGGTCGTCGGCTTCGAGGCGCTGATCCGCTGGCCGAAGGCGCCGCCCCGGCCGGTCCCGCCGGAGCAGTTCATCACGGTGGCCGAGGAGACCGGGCACATCGCGTCACTCGGGGCGTGGGTGCTGCAGAACGCGGTGAGCGACATCGTGGGGCTGCAGGAGCTGCCCGGCCCGGCCACGCCGCCGTACGTCAGCGTGAACGTGTCCGCCCGCCAGTTCAGCGACGTCGGCTTCCTCGACCAGGTCGGCCGGGCGCTGCGCACGCCGGGGCTGGCGCCAGGTTCGCTGCAGCTGGAGCTCACCGAGACGGTGCTGCTGCGCCGTGACACCCAGATCCAGGCGGTGCTGCGGTCCCTGAAGGAGCTCGGCGTGCACATCGCCGTCGATGACTTCGGAACCGGCTTCTCGTCGCTGCGCTACCTGCGGGACTTCCCCATCGACGTACTGAAGATCGACAAGACGTTCATCGACGACATCACGCGCGACGCCCAGCAGGTCGCGCTCGTCGAGGGCATCGTGCGGATCGCCGACACGCTCGGTCTGCAGGTGATCGCCGAGGGCATCGAGGACGCGGCGCAGCGCGACCTGCTGGCGGGCATGGGCTGCCGGTTCGGGCAGGGCTATCTGTTCGCCAAGCCGATGACGGTGGAGCAGAGCGAGCGTGTGCTGCGCCAGCACGAGGGCCGCTGCTACGCGCCCTCCAACGGCGGCAGGACGCCCGCGTCCCTGCCCGCGGCGCGGCCCGAGCACCGGGCACGGCGCGCGGCGCTCTGGACGGACCTGGAGCATCTGCGCCGGACCAGCCCGATGACCGACGCGGTCCTGGACGAGGTGCAGGGTCGGCACATCCGCAGCCGCGGCCACTGGCTGATCGACTTCGCGTCCTGCAACTACCTGGGCTTCGACTGGGACCCGGAGGTCATGCAGGCCGTGGATCCCGCCGTACGGCGCTGGGGCACGCACCCGAGCTGGTCACGGCTGCTGGGCAGCCCGCGCCTGTACCCCGAGATCGAGGAACGGCTCGCGGCGCTGCTGGGCGCGCAGGACACGCTGCTGCTGCCCACGCTGACCCTGATCCACGCCTCGGTGATCCCGGTCCTGGCCGAGGGCGGCCATGTGTTCGTGGAGGCGACGGCGCACAAGACGGTCTACGACGGCTGTGTCGTGGCCCGCGGCCAGGGCGCCACCCTGCACCGCTTCCACGCCGGGCGGCCCGACGAACTGGAGGCCCTGCTGGCCTCGGTGCCCGCGGGCCTGCCGCGGCTCGTGTGCCTGGACGGCGTCAACAGCATGACCGGCAACCTCCCCGACCTGTCCGCCCTGGCCTCGGTCTGCCGCGCCGGGGGCGCGACGCTCTACGTCGACGACGCGCACGGCTTCGGTGTCATCGGCGAGCGCGGGCCGCAGGAGTCCTGTCCGTACGGTTCGCGCGGCAACGGTGTGGTGCGGCACACCGGGGAGTCGTACGACTCGATCGTGCTCGTGTCCGGTTTCTCCAAGGCGTACTCGTCGCTGCTGGCCTTCCTGGCGCTGCCCACGGAGCTGAAGAACCGGCTGAAGACGACCGCGGGCCCCTACCTGTACTCGGGACCGTCCCCGACGGCGTCTTTGGCCACGGCGCTGGCCGGCCTCGACGTCAACGACCGCCGCGGCGACGAGCTGCGCGCGGTTCTGTATCGCAGGACGGCCCAGGTGCTCGACCATCTCGACGGGCTGGACGTGGTCACGCTCAACACGGACGGGCTGCCGATCATCGAGATCCCGCTGGCGAACGCCGACGACCTCGACGCGGTCGCGGCGTTCCTGTGGGAGGAGGGCATCTACGTGACGCTGGCCGCCTATCCACTCGTACCGCGCGACCGGGTGGGCTTCCGCCTACAGATCACGGCGCTGAACTCCGACGACGACATCGAGCGGCTGACCCGCACGCTGAGCCGACTGTCCGCGCGGTTCCCGCTGAAGGCGAAGGTCTGAGACGGCCATGATCACGCACAATGACGATGTCGACTGGGACAGCTGGCCGGTGGCGGACTACCTCGCGGAGAACTACCGCGACCTGCACCCGGCGGACGCCGCGGTCATCACCCACCACTCGGCCTTCTACCGCCGCTTCGCGCCGGGATCCGTGGCCCGCTCAGTGGAGTTCGGCGCGGGACCGAACCTGTATCCGCTGATCCTCGCAGCCGCCGCGAGCCGCCGTATCGACGCCGTCGAGGCGGGCGCGAGCAACGTGGCCTATCTGGAACGGCAGTTCCTGTACGGCCCGGACGCCAGCTGGCAGCCGTTCCACGCACTGTGCCGACGCCTCAACCCCGACCTGCCCGCCACCCTGGCCGGGGCGCTGGCGCACGTGAACATCGTCCACGCCGACGTCCGGGCCCTCGAGCCCGGCACATACGACCTGGCGTCGATGCACTTCGTCGCCGAGGGCGCCACCGAGGACTACGCGGAGTTCGCCGACTTCTGCCGCGCCTTCGTCCGGTGCGTGGTCCCCGGCGGGTCGTTGGTGGCCGCCTTCATGGAGAACATGCCCACCTACCGGATCGGCCCGGCGTCGCACTGGCCGGGCTGCCCCGTGAACCCGGACCTGGTCACGAAGGTGTTCGCGCCGCTGACCCGCGCCCTGTCCATCGCCCGCATCGACACCGACCCGACCCTGCCGGACTACGGCGACTCCGGGATGGTCCTGCTCACGGCAACGGCCCGCTAGCCGAGCTCCAGCGTGGTGACGCCGAAGACCCTTTCCCGGGCGTACGGCCGCACCGGGCCCGTGTACATGCGGGCCGTCTCGAAGGAGGGGGTGAAGCCGGCCGCCTCGGCCAGGGCGATGCCCGCCGCGTTCGTCTCGGGCACGTCCACGGCGACTTCACTGCCGGCCGTGTCGGCGGTCAGGGCGGCGAACAGGGCGCTCGCGTCCTCGGCGGTGTCGGCGAAGAGGGGGCCGATACGGAGTGAGTCGCGACCGGGGCGGATCACTCCGTAGCCGGTGACGCGGCCGCCGGTGCGGCGCACGACCGCACGGTGTCCGGGGGCGGTCAGCCAGTGCGCGAGGAAGCGGGGGCGGTCGGCCGGGTGGCAGGCGCTGTCGTACGCCGTGAGGTCCGCGAGGTCGGCGTCCACCACGGCACGCACGCCGGTGGGAGGCTCGGCCACCGCGGGCGCGGATCCGCTGAACCGGACCGTGCGGTGGGCGAGTTCGAAGCCGGAGCGACGGTAGTTGTCCTGCTGGGCCACCACTCCGTCGAGTCCGATGGTGCGGGTGCCGGCGTGGGCCAGCGCGGTCTTCCAGGTGGTGAGGCCGTGGCCGCGGCCGCGCAGGTCGGGCCGGACGAGGTAGCAGCCCAGGAAGGCGTAGTCGTCACCGTAGTTGACGACGGAGATCGCCGACACCGGTTCGCCGTCGATCCGGCCGAGGAAGAAGCCCTCCGGGTCCTGCGCGAAGAACGCCGGTCCGTCGCAGAGCCCCGGATTCCATCCCTCGTCCGCGGCCCAGCCGCTGATCACCGGCCAGTCGCCGGGTCCGGCCTGGGTGACGACGAGGTCTTCGAGGGCCTCAGGGGCCATGTGTGCGCTCCATTCCGTGGCGGTACGGCGGACTCGGTACGCGATGATCGAACGCGCCCGCAGCATCCTTGCGGATCTTGCGGCGCGCGTCACGGGGCGATCGGGTCGTTGGCCGGATCCGACTGGGCCTGCGTGTGGGGCAGTTGGCAGTCCACGGCCGTCGGACCGAACCGCCGGAGGCCCTGCCGGTCACCCGGCCGGCAGGGCCTTGGGTCCCGTGCTGTGCGGGCACGGTCAGCGCGTGACCCGAGGGCGGAAGCGGCGGCGGACGGCGGCTCCGCCCAGCACCAGCGCGACGCTCGCCACGGCGGCGGGCAGGGTCTGGTCGGTGCCGGTGTGGGCGAGGGAGGCCGCCGAATGCCGCGCCGGGGTGTGCCGGGCGGACGCCGGCTGCGGAACCGTCCCGGAGGGGGCGGACGCCTTCGGGCGGGAATGGCGGCCGGAGTCGTTGGTGGACTCGTTCCCGGTGGCCTTGTTCCCGGCGCCGATCACGTTCACCGTGTTGCCGCTGACGTTCACCGGCGCATGGACCGGGACCTGGACGACGTTCCCGGAGACGACCCCCGGTGAATCCTTTCCGCTGCCGTGGGCCTCGCTGCCGCGTTCCGCAGAGCCGCCGCCCTTGTTGGCGCAGCTGTTGCCCGCGGCCGGGTTGAGCAGCCCCACCACGTTCACGGTGTTCCCGCACACGTTCACCGGGACGTGCACCGGGACCTGGACGGTGTTGCCGGAGAGCACGCCGCCCGAGTCGGCGGTGGCACCGTCCGCGGAGGCCCCGTCGGCCGCAAAGGCGGCGGTCACCGGCATCGTCAGGGCCATCGCGCCCGAGGCAGCGGCGACGGCGATCACACCGTTTCGGGTAACCCTTCGCATAGGTTTCCCTGCCTTCCAGACATGGTCGCGGACATGTGCCCGCGCCGAGGAAGCGGGCACTCGCCCGCACGGGATAAAACGCGGGCGAACCATCCGAGTTATGGCTTATCGGCCTTTCACCCCATCGAGCGGCACGGTTATCGAACTAGCGGCAAAACCGCCGCATACGCACGGAGGAGGCGCGAGGAAGGCGCACAGGGTAGGTCACGTGGTGCGATCCCGCTCGTCGGGAGGCGGGGCCCGGAACGTCCGCTTATCGTGATCGAGGGCGCCGTTCCACCGGTCCCCGGCGGGCGCCCATGGAGGCATTGATGCTGGCCAAGCTGTCGAAGCGGCCCGCCATACGACGCTGTGCCGTCACCGGAGCCGCAAGCCTGACCCTGCTGGCCGCGGGGCTGCCCGCGGCGGCCTCGCACGGGCCCGAGCCGGATCTGTCGCGCTTCTACGACCAGAAGGTCGCGTGGTCGAAATGCAAGGGCGAGGACATGCCCAAGGACCTTCAGTGCGGCAAGGTCACCGTACCCCTCGACTACGCCGACCCGAAGGCGGGCACCCTCGACCTGGCGCTCGCGCGCTACCGGGCGACGGGCAAGAAGCGGGGCTCGGTGCTGCTGAACTTCGGCGGCCCCGGCGGCGCGGGCGTCCCCGAACTCGCCGCCGGCGGCGACGACTTCATGGGCCTGACGAACGGCTACGACGTGGTGACCTTCGACCCGCGCGGCGTCGGCAGGTCCTCCCCGGTCAGCTGCGGCGACGGCACCGACGAGGTCTCGTCAGCGGCGGACGAGGGCGCCGACATCAGCCATCCGCAGGCCGTGCTCGAACAGGTACGCAAGGCGGCCGCCCAGTGCGCCAAGCACTCCGGGCCAGTCCTCCCCCACATCGGCACGGTGAACGCCTCGCGCGACCTGGACGTGATGCGCCAGGCCCTCGGCGACAAGAAGCTCAACTACCTCGGCTTCTCCTACGGAACCCGGCTCGGCGCGGTGTACGCGGCCCAGTTCCCCAAGAAGGTCGGCCGGATGGTGCTCGACGGAGTCGACACCCTGACCGAGCCGATGTCCGAGCAGGGAGTGGCGGGCGCCGAGGGACAGCAGACGGCGCTGGAGGACTTCATCGACTGGTGCGCCAAGGACATCGCCTGCCCGTTCGGACAGGACCCGCGCGACGCCCGGGACCAGGTCGTCAATCTCATCGACTCACTCGACGAGGATCCGGTGCCGAGCGACTTCGGCGAGGCGTTCTCCGGGCAGGACCTCGTCGGCGCCATCGGACAGGCGCTCTACAGCAAGGAGTTGTGGCCCTCGCTGGAACGCGCGCTCGCGCAGCTGGTCGAGGACGGCGACACCCGCGGGATCATGGGCTTCACAGCCGGCGGGGCCGCCCCTCGCGGCAACGAGACGCCCGGGGCCGGCCTGGTCGACGAGAACGACGTCCCGCTCGACAATCTTCCGGCGGCGCTGATGGCGATCAACTGCGCGGACGATCCCGATCGCCCCGGCGCCGACCGGATCACCGAGGACCTCGGCCGGCTGCGCGCCGAGTACGAGCAGGCCTCACCGGTCTTCGGCCGCTACCGCCTCACCGAACTCCTCATGTGCTACGGCCGCCCCAAGGGCACCGACTTCATCCGCGACAAGGTGCGCGATCTGCACACCGCGAAGATGCTCCTGGTCGGCACCCGCGGCGACCCGGCGACGCCGTACCGCTGGACCGTGGAGACGGCGAAACGGCTCGGCTCCTCGGCCGTGGTGCTCGACAACAGGGGCGAGGGCCACACCGGTTACGCCTCCTCCAAGTGCGTGCACCGCAAGGTCGACGACTTCCTGCTCTACGGCGGGCTGCCGCCGAGCGGCAGCTCCTGCGGCCCGGACGAGGACGAAGACTGAGCCGTGTCAGGGCTGCCAGTACGCGAGCCGCTGCAGGGCCCCCGCCGTCGACACGAACCCGTCGTCGCCGAGCAGCTCCCGCACCTCCGCGTTGAAGCGGTCGACCTCCGGCTGCGCGGCCAGCAGGGCGGCGGCCCCGGCCTCCGTCAACTCCAGCACCACGGCCCGGTGTTCACGCGGGTGCGTCCGCTTCAGCAACAGGCTCGCCGTGGTGAGCCGGCCGACGAGTGCGGTGACCCCGGACTCGCGCAGCCCGAGGACGCGGGCCAGCTCCTGCTGGGTGATGCCTGGCTGTTCCTGCACGGCGAACAGCGCGCCGAGCTGGGCGGTGGTGACGCCGGCGGCGGCCAGACAGCGCCTGTCCAGCGTGGTGCGCAGGAGGTGCGCGGACCGCTGCAACAGGAAGTACAGACGCTGGTCGGGCTCGGGCATGGGCCGATCTTGACAGAGGTCACCGGTCCGCGCCACCCTCACTTCACTGGTGAAGTGAGGTGGAGATGAGCGGGACGATGGATCTGGAGCTGGCCCGGAAGATCCTTGCGGAGCAGCCGTTCAGCAGGCTGCTGGGCGCCCGGGTGGCGGCGTTCGGCGACGGCGAGGCCACGCTCGAGCTGGACATCCGCGAGGAGCTGCTCCAGCAGTACGGCTTCGTCCACGGCGGGGTGCTCTCCTACGCGGCCGACAACACGCTGACGCTCGCCGCCGGCACCGTCGTGGGGGCGGGTCTGATCACGTCCGGCTTCACCATCGACTATCTGCGCCCGGCCACCGGCGAGTTGCTGCGTGCACACGCCCAGGTGGTGCGGGCCGGCCGTACCCGGGTCGTCTGCCGTTGCGATGTGACCACGGTCGACGCGAGCGGCGCCGAGACCCTGTGCGCGGTGGCCCAGGGCAATATCGCGGTGATCGACACGCCGGGCACGCCCCGCCCCTAGATCAGAACTCGACCGGGTCGCGCACGATCGGGCATGTCATGCAGTGCCCGCCGCCTCGCCCGCGTCCCAGTTCCGCGCCCACGATGGTGATGACCTCGATGCCGGCCTCGCGCAGCAGTGCGTTGGTCTGGGTGTTGCGGTCGTAGGTGAACACCACGCCCGGCTCCAGGGCGACCGCGTTGTTGCCGCTGTCCCACTGCTGGCGCTCGGAGGCGTACACGTCGCCGCCGGTCTCCACGATCCGCAGCTTCGGCAGGCCGAGCGCCTTGGCGACGACGTCGACGAACGGGGTCGAGCCCTCGTCGGTGATGTCGATGCCGGGCGCCCGGTCGGAGGGGCGCAGGGAGAAGGTGTGGACGCCGTCCATGATCGCCGGGTAGAGGGTCACCAGATCGCGGTCGGCGAAGGTGAACACGGTGTCGAGGTGCATCGCGGAGCGCAGCTTCGGCAGGCCGGCCACGACGACATGCTCCGCGGCGCCGTGCGCGAAGAGCGCCTTGGCGACCTGGGTGATGGCCTGCCGCGAGGTGCGCTCGCTCATGCCCATCAGGACGACACCGCCCCCGACCGGCATGATGTCGCCGCCCTCGAACGTCGCCTGCCCCCAGTCGAGTTCGGGGTCGCCCCACCACACGGTGGAGCCCGCGTAGTCGGGGTGGAACGTGTAGACCGCCTTCATCAGCAGGGTCTCGTCGTGCCGGGCCGGCCAGTACAGCGGGTTGAGGGTGAGGCCGCCGTAGAGCCAGCAGGTGGTGTCGCGGGTGTAGAGGGTGTTGGGCAGCGGTGGCATCAGGTATTCGCGGACGCCGATCGACTCCCGGGCCAGCGCGAGGTATCCGGTGCGGTACTCCTCCGGCAGGTCGCCCGTGGCCAGGCCGCCGATCAGGAACTCGGCCAGCCGCTCGGGTCCGAGGGACTCCAGATAGGCGCGCGTGGTGTCGATGAGTCCGACGCCGACCTCGTTGGCGACGATCTTGCGGTCGAGGAGCCAGTCCCGGGCGCCCGGGACCGCCAGGGTCTGGGCGAGCAGGTCGTGCAACTCGACCACCTCGACGCCGCGTTCACGCAGCTTGGCGACGAAGTCGGCGTGGTCGCGCTGGGCGTTCTCCACCCACATGACATCGTCGAAGAGCAGGTCGCGGGAATTGGTCGGGGTGAGTCGGCGATGGGCGAGCCCGGGCGCGCAGACCAGCACCTTGCGCAGCCTGCCGACCTCGGAGTGGACGCCGTACGCGGGAGGGGGGTCTTGACTGGTCACGGTGCACCTTTCCGAGAGGTCTGCGGGTCAGAGGCTGATCCAGCCCAGCGCCAGGGCGACGATCCCGGTCACGGCGCCGACGGCCGAGACGGTGAGGATCACGAGTTCGCGCGGCGAGAACAGCCGTCGGCCCTGTTCCCTGCGGGCCATCACGAACAGGGCCGTGGCGGGGGCGTAGATGATGAAGGAGACGAGGACGAACTTGAACCCGGCCGCGTAGATGAGGAACGCGGTGTAGACCGTGGCGAGCCCGGCCACCACCAACTCGCCCTTTCCCGACCGGTCTCCGGCCAGGGCGATCCGCACGGCGAACCCCGCAGCCAGCAGGAACGGGATCAGGGTCAGCGCACTGGTCAGGTCGAGCGCGAAGTTGAACGCGTCGTCCGAGAACATCGTGACGACCAGGACGATCTGGCTGAGCAGGGTGGTCATCACCAGAGCGGGCACGGGCACGTCGGCCGCCGTGGAGCGCTTCAGGAAGCGCGGCATGTCGTCGTCCTTGGCGGCCACGAACAGCACTTCGGCAGCCATCAGCGTCCAGGCGAGATAGGCGCCGAGCACGGAGACGATCAGGCCGACGCTGACGAAGACCTTGCCCCAGGTGCCGACCGCGCTCTCGAGGACGCCGGCCATGGACGGCTGGCGCAGTTCGGCGATCTCGGCCATCGGCATCAGGCCGTACGACACGATCGTGACCGACGCGAAGACGGCGAAGACGCTCAGGAAGCCCAGGACGGTCGCGCGGCCGACGTCCTCGCGGCGCGCCGCGTGCCGGGAGTAGACGCTGGCGCCCTCCACGCCGAGGAACACGAAGACGGTGGCCAGCATCGTGCCTTTGACCTGCTGGAACAGGGATCCGGCGTAGTCGGCGCCGCCGAAGTTGTCCGCGAAGACGGTCGGCTTGAGGTAGAAGAGCGCGAGAACGACGAAGACGAGGATCGGCACGACCTTGGCGACCGTGACCATCCGGTTGATCGCCGCCGCCTCCTTGACGCCGCGGCTGATGAGCAGGAAGAACAGCCACAGCCCCACCGAGGAGAGCACCACCGCGAGCACGGTGTCGCCGTCGCCCAGCGCGGGCGCGATCGCGCCGATCGTCGACATGATCAGCACCCAGTACGTCACGTTGCCGACGCAGGCGCTCGCCCAGTAGCCGAACGCCGAGAAAAAACCGAGGTATTCACCGAAACCCGCCTTGGCGTACGCGTACACACCGGCGTCGAGGTCGGGCCTGCGCACCGCGAGCGTCTGGAAGACGAAGGCCAGCATCAGCATGCCGGTACCGGCGACGGCCCACGCGATGAGCGCGCCGGCCACGCCCGTCTCCTGGGCGAAGCGGCTCGGAAGGGAGAAGACACCGGCACCCACCATCGAGCCGACCACCATGGTGGTGAGCGTCGGAAGGGAGAGCTTGGCGGTGGCTGGGGCCCCGGTTTCCTGCTCGACCTGCGTCATTCGACGTCCCGCGAGGGTCAGGCATCGGCGTTGATCGGCGATGCGAAGAGCGCCATCCGGCGACCCGAGCGAGATTAGCAATGAATTATCCCGAATGCCCGGCGCGGTTGCCCCTAATGCCCGATCGGCGAAACGGCCCTATCGTGCTTGTTATGGAGCACGACCTGAGTCCCTCAACCCTGTCCGAGCTCCGGCGTCCGCGTGCCTATCCGGCCGTGTCCGTGCTGACGCCGACGCATCGCCGAGAGCCCGAAAACGCCCAGGATCCGGTCCGGCTGCGCAATGTGGTGGCCGAGGCCAAAAAGCAGCTGGAGTCCGATCCCTCGGTGACCCGGGAACGGCGCTCCGACGTGGTCCGTCACCTCGACCAGGCCCTCAGGGAGGTGGATCTGGCGCATGCCGAGGACGGCCTGGTGATCTTCGCCGCCCCGGGTGAGCACCAGGTGTGGTCACTCGCCCGAACCGTGCCGGAGCGTGTGGTGCTCTCGGACACCTTCCTGACCCGCAACCTGGTCTCCGCGCACGCCGCCGAACGGCCGTTCTGGGTGCTGTCGGTCTCCCCCGACCGGGCCACTCTCTGGAGCGGCGGCCTGGATCGCGTCGTGGAGGACCGCACCGGCGGATTCCCCCTGACCAGGCGGCTGGAGAACTTCGACGCCGAGCGGCAGGAACGCATCGGCGACATGCCGAGCACCTTCCGCGACGAGGGCACCCGCCACTTCCTGCGGGAGGCCGATGTCGCGATGGGCATGGTCCTGCGTGAACAGCCGCGCCCGCTGTACATCACCGGCGAGCAGGCGGCGCTGTCCGTGCTGGACGAGGTCGGCAGCGTCACCAAGGAGGCGGTGCACGTGCCGCACGGCGGCCTCACGCACGGCACTCCCGACGCCGTGTGGCAGGCGGTACGGCCGATGGTCGCCGCCGAGACCCGCAGAAGCACCGACGCCGTGGCCCGGGAGCTCGAATCCGCCCGTGGCCGCAAGGCGTTCGCGGCCGGCGTCGACGAGGTCTGGCAGAGCGCCCGCGAGGGCCGCGTACGCCTGCTCGCCGTCGAGGAGAACTACCGCGTGACGGTGCGTGACAGCCACGGCGACCACTTGATCCCGGCCGAGAGCGGCGACCTCGACTCCCGCGAGGACATCGTGGACGAGATCGTCGAGCAGTGCCTGGAGACGGGCGCGGACGTCCGGTTCGTACCGGACGGGATGCTGGGCGACGCGCACGGCATCGCCGGCATCCTGCGGTACTGACCGAGCCGTCAAGCACGCTCACACGTTGCCGAACAGCGAGCTCAGCCCCTCTTCGACGGCCGCACCGATGTCCTCCTGCCCGGCCGCGACCACCGCGTACGTGCGCAGCAGGAACCGGCGCAGGCAGTCGGTGTCGAACTGGAGCAGCGCCAGGCCGTAGGGCGAGTGGAACTCCACGACCGTGCGGTTGCCGCCGCACGGCCAGATGTGCACGTCACCGCTGCCGGCCGGGCCGCGCAGCCCCTCCTCCAGCAGGGCGCGGCCGAAGGCCCAGGTGACGCCGGTGCCGTCGAGGGAGACCTCGGGCGGGAAGTCGAGGTGCACGGCCAGCGGGTCCGTGGAGACGTAGCGCAGCGTGGCGGGAACGGGGAGCTCCCGCTCGTCGGCCGTGATCAGACGGCCGGGGGCGGGCTGCTCGAGCGTGATGTCCATGGTCGGTCTCCACTGCGGTCGGAGGTCGGCCGGATTACCGGTGTGCTCTTACGACCCCGCAGATGCCGTTTGCATTACGTGGAAGCGCTTGCGAGTTTATGTGACCTGCGTCACCTTCAATGGGTACGGCCCACCTCCGTCACGGGGTTGATCCGCGCCCACCGGATCCCGTAGAACAAGAAGTCGTCGAACACGCGGCTGAACGCGTGCCGCAGCTCCTCGACGATCCGTCAAATCACGTACGCGGCCTACGACTTGACCTGCACGGTGAGGTACACCATTCGCACCGCACGGGCGCTCCATGAAGACTGTGGCATATGCCAGAAGCACCACCGTATCGTGTGTTGCCAAATCCCTTACAGGGCGTCGCGGGCTGTGCAAGAGTCGTAACGGTCCCTCGAGCCGTCAGCCCCGGTCGAACCGTCCCCGCATCGGAGTGCTTCATGCCGTCCCATCTCTCTGCGGATCGCCCAGCCGCCCAGCCGCCAGGACGCGGCTCGGTCGACGCGCTGATATCGCAGGCGCGGCGGCTCAAGGGCGACGTGGACGCCGTACGGCGGGACGCGCACGGCGACGGCTCGGACCCGCAGGAGCGCTGGCAGCGCGCGCTGTGCGACCTTGCGCTGCACCAACTCACCGACCTGGACGCCCACTTGGCGCAGCTGCGGGACGGCCCCGCGCCCGTGACCGCCACGGAGGCGGCACCCGGCCCCCGGGCCGCGGCGCCCGTCGCGCGCAGCGGCTCGCTGCTCAGCCGGGTCGGCAGCGCGGAGTGGAACCTCCTTACGGACGAGGCGAGTTGGTCCGGCGAGCTCTACCAGATCCTGGGCCGTGACCCCGCCGCTCCCCCGCTCACCCTCGACGAACTGCCGTCCGTGGTGCTGGACGAGGACCGCGCGAAGCTGACGGCGATGGTCACGGACTGCCTCGTGGACGCCAAGCCCATCGACGGCGAGTTCCGCATCGTGCGCCCCGACGACGACGTGCGGACCGTGCACATGATGGGCGAGCCCGTGCTCGACGCCGACGGCAGCACCGCCTCCATGTGGGCCGTGCTGCGGGACGTCAGCGAACTGCGCCGCAGCCAGAGGGCGGTGAGCGAGACCCGTGACTCGCTGCATCGCCAGCAGCACCGTGCGCAGACCGAGCACCGGCTCGCGGTCGAGCTGCAGGAGGCCGTGCTGCCGCCGTGGCGTGGCTCCCTGCGGCTCCCGCACCAAGGACCCGAGACGCTGGACCTGGCGGCGCACTATCTGCCGTCCTCGACGAGCGCACTGATCGGCGGCGACTGGTACGACGCCCTCGAACTGCCCGACGGACAGACCCTGTTGAACGTCGGCGACCTCACCGGACACGGCGTCGTCGTCACCTCGGGCATGGCGACGCTGCTGGGCGCCGTGCGCGGCATGGCGATGGCCGGCACCGAGCCCGGGCACCTGCTGTCCCTGCTCAACCAGTTACTCGACGCCACCGTGCAACCGGCCCTGGGCAGCGCCGTGTGCTGCCGCTACCGGCCCGAGACCCGCACCCTGACCTGGGCGCAGGCCGGACACCCCGCCCCGCTGCTGTTCCGCGACGGGACGGGGCGCAGGCTGCACGCACCGGACGGCGTCCTGCTCGGCGCGACCTCGGGCGCCACCTACGAGCAGGTCCACGAGACCCTCGAGGCGGGCGACCTCCTCCTGCTGCACACCGACGGGCTGATGCGCAGGCACGGCAGCACGGAGACCGAGTCCGTGAACCCGCTCCTCGACCTGGCCCCGCGTTTCGCCGAGGCGCGGACCGCACAGGACTGCGTACGGATGGTCGTGGAGGAGTTCGGCCGGGCCGAGCGCGCGGACGACGCGTGCGTGCTCGTGGCCAGGGTGATGTGAGGCCTCTTGGCCGGGTGATGTGAAACGCCAAAGCGGCGTGAGACTACTGGCAGTTGCACGAACCCCCTATGCCCGTGCGGTGTTGCCGTCCTTCGCCGTCCTCGGCAACGCCAGTTTGATCTCCTCCCGCAGCTCGTTGATCTTCGGGTAGCTGGAGTACTCGGCGGTGAGCCGGTACATCTGGCGCAGCCGGTCCCAGGTGCGGTGGGAGGAGTTCGATCCCATCGACATCAGGGCCAGGCGTGCGTACCGGTCCGCCTGTTCGGGGTCGTCGGCGATGAAGCAGGCCGAGGCCATGGACAGGAAGTCGAAGATCTTCGACCGCTGGCGCCCGTCGATCCTGAGGGCCAGGGCCTTCTCCGCGTAGTGCTGGGCGTGCGCGGCCGCTCCGGGGTCGTGCTCGGCCAGCGTGCGGTAGGCCAGGGCCTGCATGCCGTACAGGTCCTCCTCCTTGAACATCTGCATCCAGCTCGGCGGTGGCACGTCGCCCTTGTCGGAGACGAAGAGGTCCTCCGCCCGGCCGAGGGTGCGGCGCATCGCCTGGCCCTTGCCCATCGAGGCCTGTGCCCAGGCCTCGATGGTGTAGAGCATCGCCTGGGTGCGCGGCAGCACCTCTTCGCCGGAGCCGGACTGGGCGAGCTTCATCAGGTCGAGTGCGTCGTCGGGCCGGCCCAGGTGCACCATCTGGCGAGCCGCTCGGGAGAGCGCCTCTCCGGCGCGGGGCCGGTCACCGCCCTCACGGGCCGCATGGGCGGCGATGACGAAGTACTTCTGGGCCGTGGGCTCCAGGCCGACGTCGTGCGACATCCAGCCCGCGAGGACGGCGAGGTTGGCGGCGACGCCCCACAGACGCCGCTGGAGATGGTCGGGGTGACGGTAGGCGAGCATACCGCCCACCTCGTTGAGCTGCCCCACGACTGCCTTGCGCTGCAGCCCGCCGCCGCGGGCCGCGTCCCAGGCGCGGAACACCTCGACCGAGCGCTCCAGTTCCTCGATCTCCTGCGACCCGATGGGGGCGGCCTCGTAGCGGTCGAACCCAGCGGGGTCGGCATGCAGGGGATCGTCGAGTCGGGGAGCGTCGGCCCTGAGGGCCGGATCGGTGTGCAGCCAGTCGTGCATGGCGCTGCTGAGTGCGGATCCTGCGGTGAGCGCGACACCCGCACCCACCAAGCCGCGTCGGTTGAGCATGAGGTCCATTCCCGTGAATTCGGTGAGGACCGCAGCCGTCCGCTCGGGCGCCCACGGCACACCGTCGGGATGTTCCACACTCCCGGCGTCCTGCCGTTTCCCCGCACGCCCGTGCCGGACCAGACCGAGGTCCTCGATGGTCACGACACGGCCGAGACGCTCGGTGAACAGAGCCGCCAGCACCCGCGGCACCGGATCGCGGGGGATCTCCCCCATGTCGATCCAACGCCGCACCCGGGAGGTGTCGGTCGACAGCTGCGGGTGGCCCATGGCCGCCGCCTGCCGGTTGACCAGCCTCGCGAGTTCACCCTTGGACCAGCCGGCCAGGCCGAACAGGTCCGAGAGACGGGTGTTGGGTTGTCCGCTCACGTCAAGCCCCCAGGTTCTCGGCTGAGTTGACAGTAGCCCGGTGAAAGATGCCGGGCGACTATTCGCCAGGGTTCGCCAGGGTGCGCCAGATGGTGTGCCACTGGGCATCGGGTGTCAGGTAGGAACGCGCCACCCCGACCCGGTCGCCTTCTGGAAACAGAGCTGGAAACAGAGGACGCATTCCCCAGGGTGCATCCAAGGGACCGGGCCGGGTAGCGCACCGTCGTCGCAGGCACACGAAGGGATCTGTTTCGCCCATGTACGCAGCATCGTCCTCCGTGTCCGCCCCGCCCCGGTCGCTGCACCCCCGCCCGGCGGGCAGCGGCCCCTACCTCGACCCCGCCGCGCGCCCGGCGGCCCCGGTGATCGGCGCGGGCCGCACGCGGCGCCCCGCCGGGCTCGGCACCCAACCGCTCAGCGGGAGACTCGACTTGTCCGGCCCCCAGGGCGCCCAGCTGCGTACGGCCATCGCGTCGGTGCACCGGATCTGCCCGGAGTTCGCTCCGGTGCAGGTGCTGCGCCGCAGCGGACGGTCCGTGCTCCTGGTCGGAACGACCGGGCGCAGCACGGCCGTCGCCAAGTGTTTACTCGACCACTCCCCAGCGTGGTCCGAGCGGATCCGCCATGAAATAGCGGCCTACCGCTCGTTCGTCCGGCACCGCCCTCCGGTGCGGGTGCCGAGGCTGATCGCGGCGGACCCGGACAACTGCACACTGGTCATCGAGCGGATGCCAGGCCGGGTGGCGGCACTGCAGCGCCACCCGGCGGAGGCCCCGCCGCGGGCGGACATCAGGGCGGCACTCGGCGCGATCTGCCGGCTGAACGCCTGGCGGCCGCCGGCGGGCACGTTCGACGCGCCGCTCGACTACGCGGCCCGCATCTCGCGGTACCACGAGCTGGGGCTACTCACCGACCGGGACATGGGCGACCTGCAGAAGCTGCTGCACGGCATCGCGCACTCGGCGGGCCGGCAGGGCATGGGCCAGTT
This sequence comes from Streptomyces sp. NPDC001663, assembly GCF_042893105.1. NCBI lineage: Bacteria > Bacillati > Actinomycetota > Actinomycetes > Kitasatosporales > Streptomycetaceae > Streptomyces > Streptomyces sp. NPDC001663. The sequence continues at coordinate 69,559 of NZ_JBIAUR010000009.1, forward strand.
CTGCCACGGCGACGCACTGCTCTCGAACATCCTGCTCTCACCGGCCGGTCCAGTGCTGGTGGACTGGGAGCACGCGGGCTGGTACCTGCCGGGCTACGACCTGGCGACGCTGTGGTCGGTCCTCGGCGACGCCCCGGTGGCCCGCCGTCAGATCAGCCAGATCGCGCAGTCGGCGGGCCCGGCCTCGCGGGACGCGTTCCTGGTGAACCTGATGCTGGTCCTGACCCGTGAGATCCGTACCTACGAGATGGCCGTGCAGCGTTCGATGCACGAGATGACCCCGGCGGCACCGGGAGCGGCCCACCCGGGTGCTGCGCCGTCCGGCGAGGAACAGCGGCTGCTGCTGAGGCGGCTGCACGACGACTGCCAGCTGGCCCGTCGGGCCGTACGCGCGGCGGTCGGCACTCGCTGACGGGGACGAAGGTCCGCGGTGTGCCCGGGACAGCGGCACACCGCGGACCTTCGTATGTCCCGACCTGCTTCCTCACGGCCACTGGTGTACGCCACTGACGCTCCGCAGGCCCGTGCACCGCCGCCGCGAAACTCCTGCACGCTCGTGTTGACATGGGAAATCCCCTGCCTCTGGGCATGATTGACGGATCGTCGGCCAGCCGGTAACACAGACCCACCGACCGGCCCTGCACGCCCCGCCACGCTCGTCCGTCCCAGGAGGCTGCATTGCGAGGATCCGCCACCGACACCGCGTCCGCACCCGGCCACAGACGAGCCCGCAGAACCGCCGGCGCCGTCGCCTCCGCGGCTCTGCTGCTGCCTCTGCTGGGCATGGCCCCGTCCGATGCGCCGCCCGCCACGGAGCGGCTGCAGCTGGCGTTCGCCTCGGCGGCCGCCGCGTACCACGTCCCGCAGAGCGTGCTGCTGGGCGTCTCGTATCTGCAGTCCCGCTGGGACGCACACGGCGGCACGCCGAGTGTGACCGGCGGCTACGGCCCGATGCACCTCACCGACGCCCGCACCGCGCTCGCCGCGACCTCCCACCACAGCGAGGGCACGGAGGACGCCCGCGGCGACTCCGCCCGCGCGGCCCTGCATCCCGACACCAAGGTGCCGCAGGACTCCCAACTCCCGGCCCGGCTCAAGACGTTGGTGAAGGCGGCGCAGCTCACCGGCATCCCGACAGAGCGACTTCGCAGCGACGAGACCGCGAACGTGGCGGGCGGTGCGGCCCTGCTGGCCGCCGCCCAGAAGCAGCTCGGCCTGCCGCTGAGCGAGGACCCGGCCGACTGGTACGGGGCGGTGGCCCGCTTCTCGGGCGCGGACGACACGGCAACGGCGGCGGCGTACGCCAACGACGTGTACGACGTGATCCGCACCGGCGAGCAGCGCACCACGGACGCCGGTCAGCAGGTCGCGCTGGCCGCCCGGCCCGGCCTGGCCCCCGAGACCGCGCAGATCAAGAAGACCGGTCTGCGCTCCGTCTCCGACGACGGCACGGAGTGCCCGAAGTCGGTGTCGTGCGAGTGGATCCCGGCCCCGTACGAGGAGTTCGGGGACAACGACTACGGCAACCACGACCTGGGCGACCGCCCGGCGTCGCAGAGCATCAAGTACATCGTCATCCATGACACGGAGGGCGCCTGGGACGGCGTACTGAAGCTGGTCCAGGACCCGACCTATGTGTCGTGGAACTACACGATCCGCTCGACGGACGGTCTCATCGCCCAGCACGTCAAGGCGAAGGACGTGGCCTGGCACGCGGGCAACTGGTACGTCAACGCCAAGTCGGTCGGCATCGAGCACGAGGGCTTCCTGGCGAACCCGGACGCCTGGTACACGGAGGCGATGTACCGGTCCTCGGCGCGGCTGGTGAAGTACCTCTCCGCCAAGTACGGCATCCCGCTGGACCGGCAGCACATCCTGGGCCACGACAACGTGCCGGGCCCGACGACCTCGACCATCCCCGGCATGCACACCGACCCCGGCCCCTACTGGGACTGGCGGCACTACTTCGAGCTGCTCGGCCACCCCTTCAAGCGGACCGCCGGCAAGAGCGGCGGGCTGGTGACGATCCGGCCCGACTACTCGACCAACCAGCCGCAGTACACGGGCTGCGTCACCGCGGGCGAGCCCTGCGCGGCGCACGGCTCCAGCGAGGTGCGGCTGTACTCCGACCACGACGAGAACTCCGCCCTGATCAAGGACGCCGGCCTGCACAAGGGCGCCGACTCGACGATCGACGTCAACGACGTGGGCTCACGGGTCTCGACCGGGCAGCAGTACGCGGTCGCCGACCGGTACGGCGACTGGACGGCGATCTGGTACTTGGGCCAGAAGGCCTGGTTCAAGAACCCGAAGAAGCACCCGACCGCGGTGAGCGCGTCCGGCTTCGTGGTGACGCCCAAGGACGGTCTGGACAGCGTCCCGGTGTACGGGCGCGCCTACCCGGAGGCCACGGCCTACCCGACGGGAGTGCCCGCCCAGGCGGTGTCCCCGCTGCCGTACACCCTGCCGAAGGGGCAGAAGTACGTCGTCGGTGACAGGGTGCCGGGCGAGTACTACTACGCGGTCACCTTCACCACCGACTCGCATCGGGTCGTGGTCGGCAAGGACCTGTACTACGAGATCCAGTTCGGACACCGGGTGGCGTTCGTGCGCGCCGCGGACGTGCAGGTGCTGCCGTCGGTGTCCTAGCCGGGATCAGCCCTGCTGGAAAAGCTCCGCCGGGAGCGGCTTCAGCAGGGCGTACAGGTCGTCGGTGATGGGGCGGTCCCAGGCGGCGATGGTCACCAGGACGTTGTCGCTGCGGTCGAACTGGACGCAGGAGATGCGGCTCTCGGAGAGCTTGAGGCGGCGCACGATCAGAAGGTTGTCGCCCTGCATGACCGGCATGTCCTCGACGCCGACGACGGTCACCTCCTCCTCGTTCTCCAGCGCGAGCAGCAGCTGGGCCACCTCGAAGGGGATCTCGCCCTCGGCGACCTCGCGGGCCGGCGAGCCCTCGGGGAGGTTGCCGATGATCATGGCGGGGCCGCGGCCGCCGAACAGGTCGTACCGCAGGAAGACGCCCTGGCAGCTGCCGTCCGGGGCGGGCAGCAGCCCGGCGCCGAGATTGCCGGGCCAGTCGCCCGGGTCCATGGCCAGGACGTCGAAGTCGGGGCCGGCGGGGGTCGCGCTGCGGCGGCGGAGGAACGACATGTCGCCAATGGTACGTGGACAGCGCCGGTCAGTGGGCCGGGGGCGGTTGTCGTTCGGGGGCGGGTTTTGGGGGCTGATCGTGCAGTTCCCCGCGCCCCTGGGCAGGTCTGCCCTCAGGTCGGCTTCAGCGCCACTGTAAGCCCAGTGATCTCGGTGCCCATCTTTCGGTAGACCGCGGAGAGCAGGCGTACGACCGCGGGTTCGTCGATGCTCAGCTCCCTGGCGATCTCTGCCTCGGTGCAGCCCTGAGCCGCCATGTTCGCCGCGACACGTTCCCGGGACGTCAAGGTGTCCGTCTCGGTGCTGTGCAGGCGGCGAGGGCGCAATCCGGCGGCGGCGAGTTCGTCGCGGGCGGCTTCGACAAGCCCGTCGGCCGAGCACTGGACGGCCGCGTCCAGCCCCCGGTAGAGGTACTCGGCGGCCTCCCTGGCACGGCCGGTACGCCGGAGCTCCGTGCCGAGGGCGACCAGGGCGCAGGCGAGTTCGTAGGCGGCCGGGGAGCGTTCGAGGTGGGCGACGGACTCCTCGAGGTACTTGATGCGGGCCGATCCCGAGGAGACCTCGGCGGCGACGCGCAGGGCCTGGCCGACGGCGGAGGGCGCACCGAACTGGCGGGCGCGGGCGACCGCCTCGAGGGCGGTGGCGACGGCGCGTTCGGGGGTGTCGTGGGCCTCGGCGCGGGCGAGGTGGAGCTGCCAGGGGCACCAGGCGGGGTTGCGCATGCCGCGCGGTTCCAGGCGGCGGCCCGCCGCGGCGAGCTCCTCCGCCGCCTCCTTGGTCAGGCCGCGGGCGAGCAGCAGTTCGCCGTGGACGGTCTGGGCGTCGGGGAAGACGACGGCGGCCGGGAACGGCGCGCAGAAGGAGTAGTGGTCGCCGGTCTCGGCGGCCTCGGTGACCCGGCCGCGGGCGAGCAGCACCTCGATGAGGATGCCGACGGCGTACCAGTGGGCGGGGGTGCCGGGGCCGACGCGCTCGGCGAGCCTGAGGCCGGCGCGGACGAAGTCCTCCGCCTCCGCGAGGCGGCCGCGCCGGTAGCGGACGTAGGCGAGGAGCGTGTAGGCGAAGGAGAGGTGGGCGCCGCGCCAGCCCTGGCGTTCGAAGTCGGCGATGCCGGTCGTGAAGAGCTCTTCGGTGCGGCCGGGGCGGTCGGCGTACATGAAGGCGAGGGCGACCAGGACAGGCACCTCGAAGCCGCGGTCGGGTTCGGCCCAGCCGAGGCCGCCGGCCAGGGCGCGTTCGGCGTGGTGGAGAGCGACGTGGGAGGGCTCGCCGCGCAGGATCGCGTCCCAGGTGCGCAGGCCGATGATGTAGCGCTCGGTGAGGTCGCGGCCGCTGAGACGGTCGGCGAGTTTGGCCATGCGCCGGGAGCGGGAGGGGTGGTCGGGTTCGTCGGCGCGGAAGGCGTCCCACATGAACTGCTCGGCGACCATGCGCAGCTTGACGCGGGCGTCGTCGGTGACACGGATCTCGCGGGCCAGGGTGTCGGAGGCCTCGGCGAGGCGGTCGCTGTGGGCGAGGACCTGGGAGAGCCGGTAGACGATGTGCTGGCGCAGGCGGGGGTGGGCGATGGGTTCCTCGAGGGCGGCGCGCAGGTGGTTGACGGTGGTGGCGGGTTCGGTGAGCAGGGACGCGGAGCCCAGTTCGTACAGGACGGCGGCGCGGTCCTCGTACGGCGGGGGTTCGCGCAGGGCGCGGGCGAGGTAGCTGCGGGCGGCGTCGGGTGCGCCGGCGCGGAGGGTCTCCTCGGCGGCGGCGCGCAGTTGCTGCACGACCCAGTTGTCGCCGTCGGGGTGGGTCTCCAGGATGTGGCGGGCGGCCGCGGAGGGGCCCTGTCCGTCGTTGATCACACACCAGGCGGCCTGGCCGTGCAGCGCGACCCTGACGCCGGGCGGGATGGCCCGGTAGACGGCGGTGGCGATCAGCGGGTGGACGAACTCCAGGGTCTCGGCGCCGGTGAGGATGCGGGCACCGCGCAGGGCGTCGGCGGCGTCGGCGGCCTCCTCCTGGCCGAGCCCGGCGACGGCGGCGGCGAGGGAGGGGCGGATCTCGGTGCCGAGGACGGCGCAGGCCCAGGCGAACCGCACGGTCGAGGTGCCGAGCCGTTCGAGCCGGGCAATGAGGCCGCTGCCCTTGACGGCGGCGGCGAGGTCGCGCAGCAGGTGGGCGCCGGTCTCGGTCGGGGTGACGCCGCGGTCGCGCACCTTGGCGATCAACTCGACCGTCTCGAAGGGGTTTCCGGCGGTGACGGCCCAGCACTCACGGCAGAACGCGTCGTCGGCCTGTGCGCCGAGCGCCTCGCGCACGAGGCGGCCGACGGCGGCGGCGCTCAGCGGTTCCAGGTCGAGGGGACGCCCGCCCGCACGTCCCGGCAGTCCCTTGAACGACTCGGCGTGGTCCGGGAGTTCGTCGGGCCGGTAGGCGACGACGACGAGCAGCGGGAGTTGTTCGGCGCGGGGTGCGAACGCGGCGAGCCAGCTGAGGGATTCGGCGTCGGCCCAGTGGGCGTCGTCGAGGACGAGCACCATCGGCGCGCGCAGCGCGGCGAGATGGGTGAGCACCCAGTCGAGGCCGTCGCGCAGGCCCTGTTGATCGGGCGGAGCGCCACCACTCGGGGCGCACAGGCCGAGGGCCGGTCCGACGATGTCGTACCAACTGCCCAGCGAGGTACGCAGATCGGTCTCCGCGGACCCGGCGAACTGGGGCTGCAGCAGCTGGCGGGCGACGTGGAAGGCGACGCGCTGTTCCTGGTCGCCGCCGCGGGCGGACAGTACGGTGCAGCCCCTGGCGGCGGCGCGCCGGCGGACCTCGGCGAGGAGGGTGGTCTTGCCGATACCGGCGCGCCCGGCAAAGGCGAGGAGTGCGCCGCGGGGGCGGTCGGGAGACTCGGCGCCGTCCCTGCGCAGGCCGGTGAGCTCTGCCAACGCCTCGTCGACGGCGGCGAGTTCGCTTTCCCGTTCGAAGATGGTTCGGCTGCTCCACACGCGCTGCCCCATGGCGTACCCCCTGCCGCGGTGGCACGTCCGCGCGGGGAGCGGGCGCACACCGTGACCTACAAGCACCTCAGCGTACGCCTCGCGAGGGTCGCGCGACCCGGTTCGACCATTACTGACCGGAGTCGATTCAGGCGATGTTCCGGTGCCGTTCGTGGTGCCGGGCGACGCGCGCGCGGTTGCCGCAGGAGGGCTTGCACCACTCCTGGCGCGGGTGCTCCTTGAGGAAGTAGCGCACACAGCGCGGCGCGTGGCAGGCGCGCAGCCGCTGCCGGTCGGGGCTCGCGAGGAAGGCGATCGCAGCGTGTGCGAGGGCCGCGGAGAGTTCGTCCGCGCCTTCAACTGCCTTTCTGTGTACGACGGGTTCGGCGTCGTCGGCCCAGTGCAGCACGGGGACGGTCGGGGTGCGGGCGGCCGCGGCGTTGAGGCGGGCGACGGCTTCGGACGCGGGCAGGAGGCGGGCGGCGTCGGCGGGGCTGGGTGCGGCGGGGCGTACGGCGCGGGCGAAGAGGGCACGGACGGCGGCGCGCAGATCCCGTACGGCTGCCAGGTGCGCGTCGTCGGCGACGAAGCCGGTGGTGTCCGGCAGGGCCTCGGGGTGGGCGCGGACCCAGGCGGTGAGCCCGGCGGGGTCGGTCAGGTCGTCGGCGACGCCGCCGTGTCCGTCGTGGCGGATGGTGAGGGCGAGGTCCAGGGCGAGGCGGGCGTCCCTGGTCAGCAGTTCCGGCATGCAGCTAATGATAGGTTCGAGTTCATCCATTAGCGCCTGAGGGGGAGGGTTCATGGAGGATCTGCGCGAGCTGCTGCGCGGTCTCGAGGTCTTCGCCGGGCAGCTGCCTGCCTTCGATCCGCTTGCCACGCCGGGGACTCCGGTGGAGTTGTTCACCGAGTGGCTGATCGTGGCGGTCGAGGCAGGTGTGCGCGAGCCGCACGCGATGACGCTCTCCACGGCGGGCGCGGACGGGAATCCGACGGCACGCACGCTGATCCTCAAGGGCGTGGGGCCCGACGGCTGGCAGTTCGCCTCGGACAGCGGCAGCACCAAGGGCCGTGACCTCGCCGAGCACCCCTTCGCCGCCCTCACCTTCTACTGGCCGCAGCTGGCGCGCCAGGTCCGGGTGCGGGGTCCCGTCGTCGCGGCGCCCGCCGCGGACAGCGCCGCCGACTTCCTGGCGCGAGGCATCGGTGCCCGCGCGGAGTCGCTGCTCGGCCGCCAGTCGCAGCCGCTCGCGGACCTCGCCGAGCGGGACGCGGCGGTCAGGGAGTCCCTGGTCCGGCTGGAGGCCGAGCCCGGCCTGGTCGCGCCCGGCTGGACGCTGCACTCCGTACGGCCCGAGTCGGTCGAGTTCTGGCAGGGCGACAAGGAGCGCCGGCACACGCGGCTCGTCTACCTGCGCGAGGAGGCGGGCTGGCACAAGCAGCTGCTGTGGCCGTGAGCCGGCCCGGCTGCCGCGGCCGTCACGAGGTCGGGCGCGCGCATCGCGGCTACGACCGTCCCCACCGGGTGCGACTTCAACGACGGCACCGGACCCGGCACCGCTGCGGTTCTGACCGCGGGCCATTGCGGCTGTCCCGCCGGGCGGCTCTCGCCGCCCCGGCGACTCTGGCACCCGGGCCTCTGATCCGGCGGTCGCCCCAGGCCCTACTCCTCCCCCGGCGCGGGCGGAATCACCGCCACCGGTGCCGCCGCGTGCAGCAGCACCGCGTGGGTGACCGAGCCCATCATGCGGGCGGGGGCCAGCAGACGGCGCCGATGCCGGCCCACCACGACCAGGTCGGCGTCCCTGGAGGCCGCGACCAGCAGCCCGGCCGCGTCGCCCGGCATCGCGTAGGCGTCGGCCCGGATCTCGGGGTGGTTCTTGCGGTGCGGGGCGAGGAAGCCCTCCGCCAGGGCCCAGGTCTCGTTCTCCACGGCGCGCTGGTCGACCATCGACGGGACGAGCTCGCCGGGGGCCGCCCAGCTCTGGAACGGCCATGTGTAGGCGGCGATCGCCTGGAGGCGGGCTCCGCGCAGTGCTGCCTCGGTGAACGCGAAGGCGAGGGTCGCCTCGTCGGGGCTGTCCACCTGCAGTCCGACGACCACGCGCGGGCCGGGCTCGACCGGTGCGTCGCCGTGCACCTGCCGTCCGGGCCGGGGCACCACGACGACGGGGCACTCGGCGTCACGGGCGGCGGCCAGGCCGTTGGAACCGAGCAGCAGGCTCGCGAATCCGCCGCGGCCGCGGGAGCCGAGCACCAACAGCCGTGCGGTGGAGCCCAGTTCGGGCAGCACGGCGCCCGGTGTGCCCTCCGCGCCCAGGTACTCCAGGACCCGCCGGTCGGCACGGCCCGCCAGATACTCGCGCACCTGTTCGAGCACCGGATCCGCAGCAGGCTCCGGCGGCCCGGCGACCAGCACGCCGGGCTGCGCCCACGCGGCGTACTGCCGTACGTGGACCACCCGCAGCGGCGCCCCGCGTCTGCGGGCGTCGTCGAGGGCCCAGTCCAGGGCGCGCAGGCTGTCGTCCGAACCGTCGACCGCCGCGAGGACCGGCAGGGTGCTGCTCATGGGCTTCCTCATCTCCGGAACACGACCTTCCCTTCCCGGGGCCAGCCTCGCTCAGCCATCGGCCCGGGAAGGGCGCTGAAGGTCGTGTGTCCGGAAAGACGGGTGGAACAACCCCCCGGATCGCCCGCCGGATCAGGTCAGGTCGAACTCTCCTTCCCGCGCCCCCGACACGAACGCGCCCCATTCCGCGGGCGTGAAGATCAAGGAAGGGCTTTCCGGGCGGCCGCTGTTGCGCATCGCGATGAATCCCTCGACAAAGGCGATCTGGACATCCCCCAGGCCACGGCTGCTCGAGTGCCAATCGGCGGTGCTGAGGTCCAGCTCAGGCTTGTCCCAGCCCGCAAGCGGGTGCTGCTGGATGGTGCTCTCGGCCACGTCCGTGCTCCTCCCGATTCGTCGTCCGCGGCCAGCCTAGCGATCGGTTTCTGATGCCAACAGGCCACGTGAGGGGGACCTTTCCGGAGACTTTCAAGAGTCCGGGGGTTCGCTCCCCACGAGCCACATGGAGAAGAACTGCGATCCGCCGCCATAGGCGTGCCCGAGGACCCGCCTGGCCCCTTCCACCTGGTGCTCTCCGGCCTGCCCGCGCGCCTGCAGCGCCGCCTCCGCGAAGCGGATCATGCCGGAGGCGCCGATGGGATTGGTCGACAGGACACCGCCCGACATGTTGACGGGCAGGTCACCGTCCAGCTCGGTGACCCCGGCCTCGGTGAGTTTCCACCCCTCGCCCTCGTCGGCGAAGCCGAGGTTCTCCAGCCACATGGGCTCGTACCAGGAGAACGGCACGTACATCTCGACCGCGTCGATGTCGCGGCGCGGGTCGGCGATCCCGGCCTGCCGGTACACGTCCGCGGCACAGTCCTTCCCGGCCTGCGGCGACACGGCGTCCTTTCCCGCGAAGAGGGTGGGCTCGCTGCGCATCGCGCCGCCGAGCATCCAGGCCGGCGGCCGCGGCGCACGGGCCGCGCCCGCCCGGTCGGTCAGCACCATCGCGCAGGCACCGTCCGAGGACGGGCAGGTCTCCGAGTAACGGATCGGGTCCCACAGCATCGGCGAGGCCTGGACCTTCTCCAGGGTGATGTCGTGCTCGTGGAGGTGGGCGTATGGGTTCTTGAGCGCGTTGCGCCGGTCCTTGTACGCCACCAGGGAGCCGACGGTGTCGGGCGCGCCGCTGCGTCGCATGTACGCGCGCACGTGCGGCGCGAAGAAGCCGCCCGCCCCGGCGAGCAGCGGCTGCTGGAAGGGGATCGGCAGGGACAGGCCCCACATGGCGTTGGACTCGGACTGCTTCTCGAAGGCCAGCGTCAGGACGGTGCCGTGCACGCGGGCCGCGACCAGGTTGGCAGCGACGAGCGCAGTCGAGCCGCCGACCGAACCGGCCGTGTGCACGCGCAGCATCGGCTTGCCCACCGCGCCGAGCGCGTCGGCGAGATACAGCTCGGGCATCATCACGCCCTCGAAGAAGTCGGGCGCCTTGCCGATGACGACGGCGTCGATGTCGGCCCATGTCAACTCGGCGTCTTCAAGAGCCCGCCTGGCCGCCTCGCGCACAAGCCCCGCGATCGACACGTCCCGCCGGGCCGCCACGTGCTTGGTCTGGCCGATCCCTACGACGGCCACGGGCTCCTTGCTCATCGGGGCCTTCCTTCGTGGATACGCCGACCTTCGGGCCGGGGAGGAAACGAAGCTCCTGCGGAGAAGGGCAGGAAGAGCTGGTTCGCCGTCAAGGCGGACCAGCGGTCTCCGGCCATCGGCCACCATCCTCTACTCACATGGGAGCTGATGGAATGTGAGCCATGTCGCGGCAGGTCAAGCGGGCGTTCAAGTACCGCTTTTACCCCACGAACGAGCAGGCGGCTGAGCTGTCGCGCACGTTCGGCTGCGTCCGCCTCGTCTACAACAAGGCGCTGGAGGAACGCACCCGGGCCTGGTACGGCGAGCAGCGCCGCATCTCCTACGTGCAGTCGTCCGCCGCACTCACGGAATGGAAGAAGACCGAGGAACTCGCCTTCCTGGCGGAGGTGTCCTCCGTCCCGCTCCAACAGGCGCTGCGTCACCTTCAGACGGCGTTCGCCAACTTCTTCGCCAAGCGGGCGCGGTACCCGCGCTACAAGAGCCGGAAGAAGTCGAGCGCGTCGGCCGAGTACACCCGCAGCGCCTTCACGTGGCGCGATGGGCACCTGTCGCTGGCCAAGATGACGGAGCCGTTGGACATCCGCTGGTCGCGTCCGCTGCCCGAAGGTGTGGAGCCGACCACGGTGACCGTGTCCCGCGACGCGGCCGGCCGCTGGTTCGTCTCGCTGCTCGTCGAGGACACCATCACCCCAGCCCCCGCCACCACGAACGCGGTCGGCATCGACGCCGGGGTCACCTCCCTGGTGACCTTGTCCACCGGGGAGAAGGTCACCAACCCGCGGCACGAGCGGGGTGACCGCGCCCGCCTGGCCCGCGCGCAGCGTGAGCTGTCGCGGAAGGTGAAGGGCTCGGCGAACCGGGAAAAAGCGCGGCGTCGCGTCGCCAAAATTCATGCGCGGATCGCCGACCGGCGCCGCGACTTCCTGCACAAACTGACCTCGCGCATCGTCCACGAGAACCAAGTGGTGGTGATCGAGGACCTGAGCGTCCGCAACCTGCTGAACAACGGCAAGCTCGCACGCGCCATCTCGGATGCGGCCTGGACGGAATTGCGCTCCATGTTGGAGTACAAGTGCGCCTGGTACGGGCGCGAACTCGTCGTGATCGACCGGTGGTTTCCCAGCTCGAAGCTGTGTGGAACCTGCGGGACGGTGCGCGGGAAGCTGCCGCTGAACGTCCGCGAGTGGACGTGTGACTGCGGCGCGGTGCATGACCGCGACGTGAACGCGGCACGCAACATCCTGGCCGCCGGGCTGGCGGCGTCTGCCTGTGGAGACGGTGTAAGACCTCAACGGGAGTCCTCCCGGACGGGGCGGTCGTCGGTGAAGCAGGAAACCCAGCGGGCGACCGCTGGAATCCCCCGCCTCTAGGCGGGGGAAGACGTCAACGGGGATCCCCTTCGAGTACGGCGACCAGGTTCTGTTGCAGACAGGGCCCGGAGGTGGCGTGGGCGAGCGCCCGGTCGGACTCGCCGCGGTGGATGGCGGCGGCCGCCTCTCCGATGCGGATGAGCCCGGCGGCCATGATCGGGTTGGCGGCGAGGGCCCCGCCGGACGGATTGACGCGAACGCTGTCGCCGAGCCGCAGTGCCTTGCGCAGCACGACCTCCTGCGAGGTGAAGGGTGCGTGCAACTCGGCGGTGTCGACGGGCTGTTCGAAGGCTCCGGCCCGTTCGGCGGCCTGACGGGTGGAGGGCGAGTCGGTGAGGTCACGGACGCCCAGGCTGTGGGCCTCGATGCGGTGGTCGATGCCGCGGATCCAGGCGGGCCGCCCGCACAGTTCCCGGGCCCGCTCCCCCGCCGCGAGGACCACGGCGGCGGCACCGTCGCCGATGGGCGGACAGTCGCCGGTGCGCAGGGGCCGTACGAGATAGTCGCCCTGCGGTACCGAACCCCGCAGCTGGGCGTGGGAGTTGGCGGCGGCGTCCGCGCGACTGCGGGCGGCGACGGCGGCGAGCGCGGGCTCGTCGGTGTCGCCCGCGTCGATGAGCGCCTGTGCCTGGAGGGCGGCCAGGGCGACGGAGTCGGGCCACAGGGGGGCCACGTAGTAGGGGTCGAGCTGGCGGGTCAGGACGTCGCGTACGGAGCCCGGTGAGGACTTGCCGTAGGAGTAGACGAGGGCGGTGTCCGCGTCGCCGGTGAGGAGTTTGGTCCACGCCTCGTACAGGGCCCAGGCGCCGTCCATCTCGACGTGCGACTCGGAGATCGGCGGCCAGGCGCCGACGCCGTCGAGGGCGAGGGTGAAGGAGAAGGCGCGGCCGGCGAGGTAGTCGCTGGAGCCGGAGCAGGTGAAGCCGATGTCGGCGGTCTTGAGGCCGGTTTGGGCGAGGACGTCGTGCAGCACCGGCATCAGCAGCTCCACCTCGGAGAGCTCCGCGCTGGTGCGACGGTGGTCGGTCTGGGCGAAGGCGACGACCGCGATCTCACGGATCTCACGCGTCACAGCAGCTCCTTGTAGGTGTCGTACTCCGCGTCGGGTTCGCCGGTGGGGCGGTAGTGGTCGGGGTAGCGGGCCCCTTCCGTCCACACCGGTTCCACGCGCAGTCCCATGCGCACCTGGTCGTAGGGGATGCCGCCGATACGGCCGTGCAGCGCGAGGTCGGCGCCGTCGAGGGCTATGTGGGCGTAGACGTACGGGACTTCGATGTCGAGGTTCTTCGCCTTGATGTTGACGATGCAGTAGGTGGTGACCGTGCCGCGCGGACCCACTTCGACCTGTTCCGACGTGGCGACGCCACATGTGGGGCAGGCGCCCCTGGGCGGGACGTACACCTTGCGGCAGGACGGGCAGCGTTCGCCGACGGTGCGCCGGTCGGAGAGGGCGTGGATGTAGGCGGTCTGGGCGCGGCCCGGCGAGTAGGTGTAGTCGAGGCGGGCGGCGGCGACGATGCCGGTGATCGCGTCTTCGAACTCGCCGGTGTGGCCCGTCAGTTGTGCTGCTTCGCCGTCGTACGGCTCGAAGCAGGCGATGTCGGTGATGGCGCCCTTGCGTTCCTGTGCCCAGCGGACTCGGACGCGCATGCCGGTGTGCACGGCGTCGGGGCCGGGCGCGTCGAGGGCGTGCAGGAGGGCGGTGTCGGCGCCGTCGAGGCGGACCAGGACCCAGGCGCAGGGGGTGTCGAGGGGCTGGCCGCGGCGGGGTTCGTGGTTCCAGGCCCAGGTGGTGACCGTGCCGGTGGGGGCGACCTCGACGAGGTCGCGCAGCTCGTCGGCGGTGACGGGGTCGTACTCGACGGGTGGGACGAGCGTGCGGCCGTCGACGGTCTTCACCCCGAGGACGACGCGCTCGCGCAGCCCGGTCAGGAAGGCGCTCTGGACGGGGCCGAGGGAGCGGGTGAAGGGGAACTCGACGGCGAGGGGGGCTTTGAGGACTTCGGGCATGCCGATCTCCTTTGGACGCCAAGCCTGTGGGGTTCAGGCGCGCTTGTAGACGGGCGGTCGCTTCTCCGCGAAGGCGCGGGCGCCCTCCTTGGCGTCGGCGGTGTCGAAGACGGGCCAGCCGCGCTTGAGTTCGGAGGCGAGGCCATCCGTCTCCGTCATCTCGGCGGTCTCGTAGACGGATGCCTTAACGGCCTCGACCGCCAACGGGCCGCAGGCGTTGATCTGTTCGGCGATCTCCAGGGCCTTGGCGAGCGCGGTGCCGTCGGGGACGACATGGCCGACGAGGCCGATGTCGGCGGCCTCGCGGGCGGTGTAGGGGCGGCCGGTGAGCAGCATCTCCAGGGCGTGGGTGCGTGGGATCTGGCGCTGCAGGCGGACCGTGGAGCCGCCGATGGGGAACAGTCCGCGTTTGACCTCGAAGAGGCCGAAGGTCGCCGACTCGGCCGCGACGCGGATGTCGGTGCCTTGGAGGATCTCGGTGCCGCCGGCCACGCAGTACCCCTCGACGGCGGCGATCACCGGTTTGCGGGGGCGGTGGTGGCGCAGCATCGCCTTCCAGTGCAGGTCCGGGTCGGCCTTGAGGCGGTCCCGGTAGTGCTCGCCCTCCATGCCCTTGCCGGCGAGGGCCTTGAGGTCCATGCCGGCGCAGAATGCGCCGCCGGCACCGGTCAGCACGATCGAGCGGACCGCGTCGTCCTCGTCGGCCTCGATCCAGCCGTCGTACAGGCCGACGAGCATGGACAGCGAGAGCGCGTTCTTGGCGTCGGGCCTGTTGAGCGTGAGCACCAGTGTGGCGCCTTCGCGCTGCACGGTGAGGTGTTCGGTCCCACCCATCACCTATCTCCCCTCTGAAAGAACGAGAACAGGTTGCAGTAGGAGGGGAGTCACTTCAAGGGTTTTCTGACAGTCAGTCAGATTTCTTCGCGCGGACCCTTCACAGTTGTCGCCCCCTTTGCTCTGATGACCGGCGAACCGGCAACTGCCAGGCACGCCCGGGGTCAGGAGGAGCGGTGGAGTACAACCTTGCCGATCTGTTCGAGTCGATCGTCGACGTGGTGCCGGACCGCGAGGCCCTGGTGTACCTCGACCACCCGGGCACGGGCGCGGAACGCCGTCTGACGTACGCGGAGTTGGACGTGGCGGCGAACCGCATCGCCCACCATCTGATCGACGCCGGGATACGCCCCGGGGAACACCTCGGGCTGCACCTCTACAACGGGATCGAGTACCTGCAGACGGTGTTCGGGTGCCTGAAGGCACGGGTCGTCCCCGTCAACGTCAACTACCGGTACGTAGAAGACGAGTTGGTGTACCTGTACCGGGACGCCGATCTGGTGGCGCTGGTCTTCGACGCGGAGTTCGACGGGCGGGTGGCGGCGGCGCTGCCACAGTGTCCGAAACTGCGGCATCTGGTGCGGGTGGGCGGGGCAAAGGACGGGGTTGCCGCCGTGCCGTTCGCGCAGGCCGAGGCGGGCGGGTCGCCGGAACGCGGGTTCCCGGCGCGGTCGGGCGACGACCAGTTCATCATCTACACCGGCGGCACCACCGGGATGCCCAAGGGCGTGATGTGGCGCCAGGAGGACCTGTTCTTCTCGGGGCTCGGCGGGGGCGCGCCGACCGGTGAGCCGGTCAAGAAGCCGCAGGAGCTGGCCGAGCGGGTCGCGGCCGGCGGCTCCGGGATCACCTTCTTCCCCACTCCCCCGCTGATGCACGGCACTTCGACGCTCACCTCCTTCATCGGCTTCAACTTCGGGCAACGGGTCGTGATCCACCGCAAGTTCGTGCCCGAGGAGGTGCTGCGGACGATCGAGAAGGAGAAGGTCACCAGCATCTCGCTGGTCGGCGACGCGATGCTGCGGCCGCTGATCGACGCGCTGGGCGGGCCCATGAAGGGCACGGACTGCTCGTCCGTCTTCAGTGTGTCCTCGTCCGGCGCAGTGCTGTCGGAGACGGTGCGCCGACAGTTCCAGGAGCTGGTCCCGAACGCGATGCTGCTCAACAACTACGGCTCGTCCGAGTCCGGCTTCAACGGCACGGCGACGGCCGACTCCGGCGCCGGGCAGAGCTTCCGCATCCGCGTCAACTCCCGTACGCAGGTGGTCGACCCGGCCACCCACGAACCGGTCGCCGTGGGCGAGGTGGGCCGGGTCGCGCAGTGCGGTCACGTCCCGCTCGGCTACTACAACGACCCGAAGAAGACCGCCGAGACCTTCTTCGAGAAGGACGGCGAGCGGTGGGTGCTGCTCGGCGACATGGCGACCGTGGACGAGGAGGGCGTGGTCACGGTCCTGGGCCGGGGCTCGCAGTGCATCAACACGGGCGGGGAGAAGGTGTATCCGGAGGAGGTCGAGCAGGCGCTGAAGTCCCATCCGGACGTGTACGACGCGCTGGTGGCCGGGGTGCCGGACACGAAGTGGGGCAACCATGTGGCGGCGGTCGTACAACTGCGGGAGGGCGCGCCACGGCCTTCGCTGGAGGACGTGCAGTCCTACTGCCGTACGCATCTCGCCGGTTACAAGATCCCCCGGCAGCTGGTGATCGCGGAGACGATACGGCGGTCGCCCAGCGGCAAGGCGGACTACCGGTGGGCCCGGGAGGTGGCCGTCGCGGCGGACCGGTAGGCGGGAGGCAGCGACTCGCAGGTGGGCCCGCCGGGGGCGACGGGCGTACTCTTTGCGCGCGGTTGACCCGGGTGTTTGAACGGAGGGTGACGTAGGGCCGTACGCGAGGTTGGCGGCCCGGCCCGGCGGGTCCGGTTCGCCGTGCCATCAGCGCGCTTCGCACGGAAGGACCTACGGGTGTCGCACCTCACGCCCCATCGTCAACTGCCGGACGCCGACACGGCCGTCGACCCTGATACCGACGGGCCGGGGAAGGACACGGCGGCAAAACCGGGCGGACCGGCGGAGCCGGTGATCGACGGCGGAGCGGCCGAGGCTGCGGATGCGGAGGCTGCTGAGGCTGAGGAGGTTACGGAGGCGGGCGGCGCTTCCGAGGCTTCCGAGATCTCCGAAGAGTCGGCGCCTCCGAGCGCCGAGGCTGCACCCGAACCTGCCGCAAGCCGCCCCGGCTGGTTCGGCTGGCGCCGTCGTTACCCCCGCACCGCCCGTGCCGTGCGGGTGGGCACGAGTGTGCTGGCCGGTGCGCTGGTGCTCGTCGTGCTCCTCGTGCCCAACCGCCTCGACTGGATCACTGTCCGGTCCTTCCTCCGCCTCCCCGTGGAAGCGATCTTCCTCGCGGCGGTCCTCCTCGTACTGCCGTCCAAGGCACGGCGGATCACGGCCGTCGCCCTGGGGGCCTTCCTCGGGCTGTCGGCCGTCCTGAAGTGCCTCGACATGGGCTTCCGCCAGACCCTGGCCCGGCCGTTCGACCTGGTCTTCGACTGGGTTCTGCTGAGCGACGGGGCGGACTGGGTGAAGGACTCGTTCGGGCGCTCGGGCGAGGTGCTCGCGATCGTCGGGGCGATCGTCCTGCTCATCCTCGTGCTCGTGCTCAGCGCGCTCGCGATGATGCGGCTGGCGGACGTGATGGCCCTGCACCGCCCCATGGCCGTACGCACCACGCTGGTCCTCGCCACCGCGTGGATCGTCTGCTTCACCATGGGTGTGCAGTTCGGCGGTGTCACGATCGCCACCAAGGGCTACGCCCAGTACCTGGCCAACCGTGTGCAGTACGTCCGCGACGGCCTCGGTGACGCCGACGTCTTCAAGAAGCAGATGGCCGTCGACGCCTTCGCCAAGACCCCGTCCGACCAGCTGCTGACCGGACTGCGCGGCAAGGACGTGATGTTCACCTTCATCGAGAGCTACGGCCGGGTGGCGATCGACGATCCGTCGATGGCACCGGAGATCGACAAGACGCTCCAGGAAGGCAACGCCAGGCTCAAGTCGGCCGGCTTCGCGGCGCGCAGCGGCTGGCTCAAGTCCCCCGTCACCGGCGCAGGCAGCTGGCTCGCCCACTCGACGTTCCTGTCCGGCCTGTGGATCAAGAACCAGCAGCGGTACCGGACCCTCACCACCAGCGACCGCGCGACCCTCACCAGCTACTTCCAGAAGACCGGCGCCTGGCGCACGGTCGGCATCGTCCCGGGCGTGCGCAAGGCCTGGCCCGAGGGCAAGTACTTCGGCCTCGACCACATCTACGACTCGACGCACCTCGGCTACCAGGGTCCGTACTTCAGCTGGACGCCGGTGCCGGACCAGTTCAGCCTGGAGGCCTTCCAGAAGCTGGAGCACAGCAAGAAGAACCGCGACCCGATCATGGCGGAGATCATCCTGGCCTCCAGCCACAACCCCTGGTCCCCCATCGCCCACATGATCGACTGGAAGGACCTCGGGGACGGCAAGGTCTTCTACAAGATCAAGAAGGAGGGCACGAACCCCACGCAGGTCTGGAAGAGCGCGAAGCGCGTGCGCACCGAGTACCGCAAGGCCATCCAGTACTCCCTGGACAGCCTGACCCAGTGGATGCAGCGCTACGGCGACGACAACACCGTCCTCGTCTTCCTCGGCGACCACCAGCCCGTCCCGACGGTCACCGGGGGCAGCGCCAACAGGGACGTGCCGGTCACGATCGTCGCCCGCGACCCGAAGGTGCTGGACCGTGTGTCCGACTGGGGCTGGACCGAGGGGATCAAGCCGGCTGGCAACGCCCCGGAGTGGACCATGAACAAGTTCCGGGACCGCTTCATGACGGCGTACGGTCCGCAGTCCGGGTGATCTCGGCCGACGCGGTCCGAAGTCATCGGACGGCCTAGCAGGACGCGCTCGTGCGGGACGGCGTCCCTAGGGTCGCAGTGACGGTGAGCGTCTTCACCGGGCCCGAAGGGACTCCATCCCCATCAGCCGGCCAGTGCTGTGACCGCGTAGGTTCGCCGGGTTGGTGGTCGTGACGGTTGGATGTGCGGGCGACGTCTTCAAACGCCCAGGTACGGAACATCGAGAGCGCCTCGGTCAGGTTGCCTGGCCCACACGCAATGTGAAAGGTCCTCTCGGACGTCCAGGCCATCACCCAGTCGTGCTCACCCCGAGTGACCCGCTGCCGGGGGTACTCCCGGTCCGTCATGTGATCATCCGTGTCCGGCCTCCTGGACCACGTCACATCGTGCCCGGCAGCGCGGACACCTGAGCCCGGCTGGCCGCAACCATTTCCGCACCTCGCGGGTCACACCTGTGAAGCACGGCGGGCCGGGACCCTCCCGGCGCGCGGGGAAGGTTTCGGTCGGATGGCAAGACGATCACGGGTACGCGCGGTCGCGACGGCGGCGGCGGGCGCGGTGGCGCTGGTGGCAGGGGCGTTCAGCACGGGTCCGGCCCGCGCCGACACGGCGGACGCCGCACGAGAGATGACGGTCCGGTTCACCGAGCACGAGCTCTTCATCGGGACGGAGCCGGCGAGCGTGTACATGGTCTACCGGTGGAAGGTTGCCGGCGGGGGCACGGCACACCACGTCCACCTGACCGTCGACCTGTCCGGAGTGGCCGACTTCGCCGAGCCGGAACCGTCGGAGCACTGCAACGGCAACCTCTGCACGCTGGACCTGGCGTCCGCCACCTCGGACTACCACGTCATCACGCTGGTTCCGAAGCCCGGTGCGGCCGTCGGCAGCAGCGGCACCGTGACCGTCTCCGGCACGGCGTCGGACGCCACCGTCACCGGCGACCACCTCACCCTGACCAACGGCAAGACGCAGCTGAAGGTGAGCGCGTCCGCCGAGCACCTGAACGCGGTGCCGGGCGACACGCTGAGCTTTCCGCTCGACGTGTGGAACAACGGCCAACTCCCTGCGGCCAAGGGGGTGGAGCTGCTGATCGACACCACCGCCGGGCTGCACCTCCAGGGCTCCTGGTCCAACTGCCGCGACGTGTCCGCGAGCGGCCGCGGGGGGCACATCGTGCACGAGACCCTGTGCGACTTCCCCACCCCGGTGGAGCCCGGCCGGCAGTACGCGTTGTCGTCGCCGCTGCGCGTCAAGGTCGGCGACGAGGCCCTGCGCGACAAGATCTTCTACCAGTTCACCCCGCTGACCAGCGCCGCCCCGGCGAACGGCCCCGGGACCCCGCTGACCCTGGTCCCCAAGGGTGCGATGCCGTCCGACGGGAACACCGACCGGTACTTCACCACCTACGTCGACAGCGTCAACCACGCCGACTTCGCCGTCACCGGAGACACCGCCACCGGGCGGCGCGGCGGTCACGCCACGCTGCACGCCACGGTGATCGACCGGGGGCCGGCGGTGGTGCAGGACCTCCTCGACGAAGACGCCTTCCTCCCGGTCCTCGTCAAGCTGCCGCCGGGCACGAAGGCCACCAAGATCCCGGACAACTGCCAGCCGCCGCCCACGGACGACGGGTCGGACCCCGGCCCCCGGATGGGCCGGTCCTCCTACCAGTGCACCTTCCACGACCCCGCCCCGGGGGACAGACACGTCCTGTCGTTCACCGTCGCCATCGGCCCCCGTACCCCGGCCGTCTCCACGGGCCAGGTCCGCACGCTGGAGGTCATGAAGGGGCTCGACCCCGACGCCTCCAACGACAGCGCGGCGCTGACCCTGCGGCTGGCGCAGGGCGGCTCCGCGGCCGGAGCGTCCGGCTCCGTTTCGGGCGGCCCTTCCGCAGGGTCCGGACCGCTGGCCGACACCGGATTCGGCGGCGGCTGGATCGCCTGGGCGGCCGGCGCGCTGCTGCTGGCTGGTGGTATGGCCCTGGCGCTCTCCCGACGGTCCCGCGGTGGGAACTGACACGTCGTCCGGGTGTCAGAACCAGTGCAGGGTGCATTGGCCGTCTTCTACGGAGAGCCGGCGGTGGTGTGTACCACCGCCGCCTGGCCCGCGACTACGAAGCCCTCCCGGCCCGCTCTGCCGCCATGATCTACCTTGCGATGATCGCCCTGATGGCCCGCCGCCCGCTTCGAACCCCGCGAAACGTGAGTTTTCCGTCATGGCCGACGGGCAACTTCACCTGGGAGCATGATTGTCCATCGGGTGGACGGGGGGAAAGCGGGATGACCACTGCGCACAGACGGGTTCGTGCGGTCATGATCGTTGCGACGGTGCTGGCGGCCGCCGGCTGTTCCGGCGGGGGCGGTGACGACGCCGCTTCCAGCCCCTCCGCGACGACGACCGCGGCGGCCCCGGCCGCCACCCCTTCGACGGCCTCGCCCACCCCTGCGGTCAAACCGTCGGACATCTACCCCACGAACGCGGCCGGCTGCCATCCGAACGCGAAGTGGAGTACGGCGAAGGCGGTGGACTGGGTCCACTGGGGGCAGGTCGGCACGCCCACCCTGGGCCCGGGAGAGGTCCGGTTCCCCAAGTCCATGCCCGGCTTCGACGGGCCCCTGTGCGACCGGGTGACCGTCCAGGTCCAGTACTGGCGCGTCAACTACCGTCCGTCCAGCGCCACTTCGGCCGCCGACCCGCTTTCAAGGGAGGTGAACTACGACTACGCCCTGCGGTCCCTCAAGCGCACCGAACTGCACATCGACGGCCGCAAGGTCCACGACGTGAAGCCGCCGAAGGGCTTCGCCTCGGCCAAGGCCAGCCCCTGCGACGGCTTCCTGGAGGCGATCTACGTCGGCGCACCGCTCAAGAACCGCGAACTGCCGACCAAGATCAGCACGGGCAACACGATCGTCGGCGACGACGTCACCTTCCCGACCAAGCGCGTGGTCGATTACCACGTGTTCGCGCCGTCCGCGCCCCAGCTCTGCGACGACAACGGCATCCCCACGGCATCCCCCGCACCGTCCGGCTACCCGTCGTCCGGCTTCGGGCTGTCCACGCCGTCCTACCCCGCCTTCGACCTCACCCCGAAGACCTGAGCGGCCGGGGGCTACGCCAGCACGCGCGCCAGCGCGAAGCCGTCGTGGCCCTTGCTGCCCACCGTCTGCAGCGTCGTGCCGGTCAACCTCGCGTGGCTGCCGATCAGTTCGATCACGGCCCGGCAGCCCACCACGTCCGGCGAGGTGCTGCGGGCGTCGGCGACCTGGCCCTGCCGTACGACGTTGTCGACCAGCAGGCACGGTAACGCCTCGCGGCCGATCCAACCGCCGGAACCGTCAACCCGGTGAACCTATGTGGTCAGGGAACTAGCGAGGGGACCCGCGCCTTTAGGTGTGGAGGAATCTCTTTTCGGGGCTGCTCTGGCCTCAATGGCAGCGGCCGCCGGCCGTCACTCCGCCAGAAGCGCCTCCACCACCGCCAGGAACTCCTCCGGGCGGGTCTCGTGCACCAGGTGGCCGGCGTCGATGGTCACCAGCCGGGCGCCGGGGATCAGTTCGGCCAGGACGGCGATCTGGTCCTGTGGGATGAGGCTGCGGGAGCCGCCGCCGATCAGCAGTGTGGGCATCGTGATGCGGCCCATCTGGTCCCACCACACGGGGTCGGGCGCATTGCGCTGTTCGTCGGTCGCGCGGATCATCGCCCAGTCGAACGGCAGCTCTCCGTCGGGCCGTTCGGCGGGCGGCCGGGGCGGGTCGAGGGGGATCGGCGCGGGCACGTCCTCGAGCACGAGGCGTCGTACGAGATCCGGCGTCTGCTGGGCGAGGAGGTAGGCCACGGCGCCGCCCAGGGAGTGGCCCACCACGTCCGCGTGGTCGATGCCCAGGGCGGTGAGGAAGGCGCGGATGTCGTCGCGCATGGTCGCGTATGCGTACGTGTCCGGGCCCGCGCCCGGCCAGTCGCTGCTCCCGTGACCCCGCAGATCAGGGGCGTACACCCGGCGTGGGCGCACACCCGATACCAGGCGTTCGGCGATCGGGGTCCAGTCCGCGCCGTCGGTGCCGCGGCTGTGGAGCAGGAGGACGGGCGGTGCGTCCTCGGGGCCCCAGGTGCGGTACGCGAGGGTGATGCCGTTCGCCTTGACGGTGCGGGGTGCGGTGTCCATGCCAGGCACGCTAACCAGCGGGCAGCGCTACGGACTCCTACTCTGCCGACGGCAGAGCGGCGCCCGCCCCGTCCAGGAACGCGGCGACCCGGCCGGCGAACCACTCGGGGTCGTCCACCCAGGGGTAGTGGCCGGCCCCGGGCTGCACCGCGAACTGCGCGTTCGGGAACATGTCGGCGGCGCTGCGGGCCAGCTCGGGGCTGGGGCCGCCGTCGAGCCCGCCTGCGAGGACGAGGACCGGCGCGGTGAACCGGGCGAGTGCGGCGCGGGTGGCCGGTGGGTCGTAGGCGCCGTCGGAGCCGTAGATATCGGCCGCGTCGTCGTTGAACTCCGCACGCGCGTCGTGCTCGGCGGCCGCGTCGTCCCAGCGACCGTAGAAGAAGGGCACGATCTTCGGGTCGAAGTCGACCTTGCCCGCCAGCCACTCCTCGAACGCCGGGAAGACGTCGGCGAACCACGGCTCGCCGCTCCTGAGCCGCGCCGCGGCCAGCCGGTGCTCGGCGGTGGCCGGCATCCCCAGCGCCCAGGGAATCGCGGTGATCAGCGCCAGCCGTGCCACCCGCTGCGGATACCGGGCGACGTACAGCATCGCCAGACTGCCGCCCGCCGAATGCGCGAGCAGGTCCATGCGGTCCAGGCCCAGGTGGGCGCGCAAGGCCTCCACGTCGTCCACCAGGCGGTCGCAGCGGTACGTCGCCGGATCCGCCGGCACCGCGGAGTCGCCGGTGCCGCGCAGGTCGAGGAGGACCAGCCGACGGTGCGCGGCGAGGCCGCCCAGGTCGCCGAGGTAGGAGGAGGCCCACATGGGACCACCGGGCAGGACGACAAGCGGGTCGCCCTCACCCCGGAGGTGGTAGGCGAGCTCGGTCCCGTCGGACGCGGTGAAGATCGGCATGCGCCGATCCTCCTGTCCAACGGCCCGGTACCGCAATGGAGTTCCACGTGTCACAGGGCGATCGGGCGATGGGCCAGGGCCGCGTCGACTCCGGTCGGGTGAGGCGTCCGCCGATCCGGCCGGCGGGTGGTAGATCAGACCGGAGGCGGACCCTCCGCACGATCTCGACGAGCTCCTCGCGCGTGATGTCGGGTACGCGCGGACTCGCCGGCCGCGCGGCTTCCCGCACGAACTCCTCCAAGCTGACCAGTGGCTCGATCAAACCCGGTGATCGCCGCCTCCGCCGTCGCCTGCTCGCCGCTGCGCAGCAGTTCCTCAATCCTCTCGGTCTCCCGGCCGAGCTCACGCAGTCCCTCTTCCACGGTGAGAAAATGAGCGCAGACCACTTGCCTGCGCCAAGGCAGCCTGAATTACTGATCCCGAACACGTCGACCGAATGATCGGTCGCCCGGATTGATGCGGTTGGTTAGGGAGAAGTCCCCATGGCGGATGCTACGGACCTGCTGGACCCCGGGGAGCGGCTCGACGCCAAGGCGCTGCGGGCGCTTCAGCTGGAGCGGCTGCGGGCCTCGCTACGGCACGCGTACGAGCACGTGCCCTTCTACCGGGAGTCCTTCGACAAGGCCGGTGTCCGCCCGGACGACTGCCGGTCCCTGGCCGATCTGGCCCGTTTCCCGTTCACCACAAAGGCGGACCTGCGCGAGAACTACCCGTACGGGATGTTCGCCGTGCCCCAGGACCGTATCCGCCGTATCCACGCTTCCAGCGGCACGACCGGACGCCCCACGGTGGTCGGCTACACGGACAACGACCTGTCCCTGTGGGCCGACATGGTGGCCCGATCGATCCGTGCGGCGGGCGGTCGGCCCGGCGACAAGGTTCATGTGGCGTACGGATACGGACTGTTCACCGGCGGGCTCGGCGCGCACTACGGTGCCGAGCGGCTCGGCTGTACGGTCATCCCCGCGTCCGGCGGCATGACGGCCCGTCAAGTGCAGCTGATCCAGGACCTCGAGCCGCAGATCATCATGGTGACGCCGTCGTACATGCTCACGATCCTCGACGAGTTCGAGCGGCAGGGTGTCGACCCGCGCGGCACGTCGCTGCGGGTGGGTGTGTTCGGTGCCGAGCCGTGGACCGAGCAGATGCGGCGGGAGATCGAGGAGCGGTTCGCGATCGACGCGGTCGACATATACGGGCTGTCGGAGGTGATCGGCCCGGGGGTGGCGCAGGAGTGCGTGGAGACGAAGGACGGGTTGCACATCTGGGAGGACCATTTCTTCCCGGAGGTCGTGGATCCGATCACGGGCGAGGTGCTTCCGGACGGTGAGGAGGGCGAACTCGTCTTCACGTCGCTGACCAAGGAGGCGATGCCGGTCGTCCGGTACCGGACACGGGACCTGACGCGCCTACTCCCGGGCACTGCGCGGGTGTTCCGGCGGATGGAGAAGGTCACCGGACGCAGCGACGACATGGTGATCCTGCGGGGCGTCAACCTCTTCCCCACGCAGATCGAGGAGATCGTGCTGCGCACGCCCGGCGTGGCGCCGCACTTCCAGCTCCAGCTCACCCGCGAGGGGCGCCTGGACGCCCTCACCGTGCGGGCCGAGGCCCGTCCCGACGCCGGCCCCGAGGTGCGAGAGGCCGCCGCGCGGGCGATCACGGCGGCCGTCAAGGACGGCATCGGCGTCTCGGTGGCGGTGGAGATCGTCGAACCGGAGTCGCTGGAGCGGTCGGTGGGCAAGATCCGGCGGATCGTGGACCTCCGTCCGCTTTGAGGATCACCGGGAGGACATCAGGAGACACCCGCGCCCGAGCCGCCTCGTGCCTCACACTTGGGGAGTCCGAAAACACGGGGAGGCGGGGGCATGCGTTTCACGATCGACGTCAGAGAAGGGGACTGGACGGTCGGCTACGGCCCCTACGGCTGGGGGCACTGGAGCGCTCTCACCGAGCGCCTGCGCACGGGTGAGTTCGCCGCCGGCGCCAACGGCGGTCTCCAGCGCTGGGCCGACCTCGATCGGAGCATGCACGAGCGGTCCTTCGAGTTCTCGGCGCCCGTTGACCTGCTCGTGGCGGATTTCACCGCCCACGCCCTGACCGAAGCACGGCGACTGGGTCTCGCCCGCCCGGAGCCGGGGACGCGAGCCACGTCGGACCCTCTCGAATCCCGGGCGGACACCGTCCTGTCCGTCCAACTCATCGATCCCGTCACGGGTGAATGTCTGCCGGAGCGCTCGCGCCTGGACGAGACCGGTCTCGCGGACGGAGACCTGCTCGAGCTCCGCATCGAGCATCCTGCCGAGGCCTCCTACGAAATGGCCCCGATCCCGAACACCGCTGAACTGATCCGTCTTCTCCAGCTGACCGAGAACGCCGACGCCCCGGACGGCGGCCCCCGGCTGTGGGGCATCCTGCTCTACACGGACGCCGACGCGGAGCTCGCCGCGTACGTCCGGACGCACTTCGACGATCTCAACGCCTTGTCGGGTCCCTCCACGCGCGTGTTCGTCATCGAACGCAGAGTCGACTCCCGGGCCTCGAAACGCTACTGGCGCGAACACCTGGAACCCGAGCTGTACCGCGCCCTGTCCGTGATGCGATGGCTCCAATGGGCCCCGTACGAACCGCAGGGGGCATACAAGATCGCGTCGGCGCTGGGACTCGGTCCCGAACTGCTGCCGTGTCTGGTCTTCTTCCACGCTCGATACGGCCCGTCCCAAGAGGGCGAGAAGATCGTGTTCCGTATCGAAGACACCTCCACCGCCTACTTCCGCGCGCTCTTCGGCGGCATCCAGCAAGCTCTGCGCGTCGATTCCGGGGTGCCGGACGAAAGCGGTGGAGCCGACTGGGATCGGTTGCACGCGCAGTGGGAGTACCGGGACTACCAGGGGTCGGAGCCGCCCCGGTCTCCCGCCACCGTCCTGCGAAGCCTGGTCTCTCCCGCGCGCGCCGCCGATGCCGCCGCGTTCGACCGCGTACGCAAGGCCGAGGACGCGATCAAGGCGGCGCTCGTCCCCGCCCGTGGACCGGAACAGCAGGGCATCGTGATCAACAACAGCCGCGTCGTCGTCATGTCAGGAGCCAAGGTGTCGGAGAACTTCTACTTCCAGGGGACGAACACGACGTTCATCAACCGGCCGAAGGACACCGTCGTACGGGACTTCCAGAACACCTACGGGTCTGCCACCGGAGCCGCCGACCTCACCCAGCTGCTCGAACTGGTGCTTTCCAGCCGGGACTTGAACGACACTCAGCGCGAAGAGGCGGCCGGCGCCGTGCATGACCTCGCCCGTGCCGCGGCCCAGCCCGAGCCCGACGTCCCCGCCGTCCGTGGCCGCATCGAACGGCTGCGTGCTCTCATGACCGGTGCCGGGGCGGACATCGCGCAGTCGGCGATGGCCATCCTGGCCTCCCTCCTGGGACTGTTCTCCGGCTGAGCGACTCGCCCACCAGACGGGGCGGTTCAGGAATCCGCGGATGGGCCTGGCGAGGAGGCGGAGGGCAGGTCCGAGTACCGGTCCCGCAGCTCCCGCTTGAGGATCTTCCCGCTCGCGTTGCGCGGCAGCTCGTCCACGAACACCACCCGCTTGGGTGCCTTGAAGTGGGCGAGCTTCTCGCGGGCGTGGTCGATGAGTTGCTCCTCGGTGACCTCGCCGCGCGGGACGACGACCGCGGTGACCGCCTCGATCCAGCGCTCGTCGGGGAGCCCGATCACGGCGACCTCGGCGACCGACTCGTGCGTGTACAGGGCGTCCTCGACCTGGCGTGAAGCGACCAGTACGCCACCGGAGTTGATGACGTCCTTCACCCGGTCGACGATCGTGTAGTAGCCGTGGGCGTCGCGCACCGCGAGGTCGCCCGAGTGGAACCAGCCGTCGCGGAAGGCGTCGGCGGTCTCCTCGGGCTTGTCCCAGTAGCCCTCGCACAACTGCGGGGACTTGTAGACGATTTCGCCGGGTGTGCCGTCGGGGACGTCCTTGCCGTCCTCGTCGACCACGCGGGCGTCGACGAACAGGACGGGGCGGCCGCAGGAGTCCATGCGGCCCTTGTGCTCGTCGGGCGCCAGGACGGTGGCGAGGGGGCCGATCTCGCTCTGGCCGAAGCAGTTGTAGAACGCCAGCTTCGGCAGGCGCTCGCGCAGTCGCTCCAGGACCGGCACCGGCATGATCGAGGCGCCGTAGTACGCCTTGCGTAGTCCGCCGAGGTCGCGGGTGGCGAAGTCGGGGCGGTTGGACAGGCCGATCCAGACGGTGGGCGGGGCGAACAGGCTGTCCACGCGGCCGGCCTCGATCAGGTCGAAGAGCCGGTCGCCGTCGGGTGCGTCGAGGATGATGTTCGTCGCGCCGACCGCGAGGTAGGGCAGCAGGAACACGTGCATCTGCGCCGAGTGGTACAGCGGGAGGGAGTGCACGGGCCGGTCGCCCGCGCTGAGGTCGAGTGCGGTGATCGCGCTCAGGTACTCGTGCACCAGGGCGCGGTGGGTCATCATCGCGCCCTTGGGCAGGGCCGTCGTACCGGACGTGTACAGCAGCTGCACCAGGTCCTCGGTGCGCGGCTCGGGGCCGTCGTACGCGGGCGCGGTCGTCAGCCGGGCCAGCAGTGAGTCGTCCGCGTCGCGCAGGGGCAACGTACGGACGTCGTCGGAGAGTTGAGCGGCCAGGTCGGGATCGGCGAGGACCACTGAGCTGCCGGACTGGCCGACGATGTACGCGAGGTCGTCACCGGTGAGGTTCTGGTTGACCGGCACATGGACGAGCCCCGCGCGGGCGCACGCGAGGAAGCCGATGAGGTACGCGTCCGAGTTGTGGCCGTAGGCGCCGACCCGGTCTCCGGGGGCGAGACCCTGGTCGAGCAGGACGCTCGCCGCGCGGGAGACGGCCTCGTCCAGTTCCTCGTACGTCCACCTGCGGTCGCCGTACTCCACCGCGACCCTCGCCGGGGTGCGCCGGGCGCTGCGCCGCAGCACCCCGTCAACCGTGCTGCCGTGTCCCTGCGTCATGACTCATGATCCTCGGTCCGCCGCCGGGGCGGGTCAAGCACCTGGGAGGGTCACGCCTGTAGGCACGCTCAACCGCTCCTTCCCTCAATGACGTTGGGAGGCACCATTGCGCACCCGCCCGAGACGACTGCTCGTAGCGGCCTTGGCCCTGTTCACGGCCGCGACCGCGCTGCCGGCCGCCGCGGCCGAACAGGACGGTCGCCAGGAACATCCCTCGCACGGCGGACTGTCCGCCGTCATCCGCTACACCGAGTACGGCATTCCGCACATCGTGGCCGGGGACTACCCGGACCTCGGCTTCGGCACCGGTTGGGCGCAGGCCGCCGACCAGGTGTGCACGCTGGCCGACGGGTTCGTGACCGTCCGCGGCGAACGTTCGCGTTTCTTCGGGCCCGACGCGGCGACCGACTTCTCCCTCTCGTCGGCCTCCGACAATCTCTCCAGCGACCTGTACTTCCGGGGCATGCGGGAGACCGGAACGGTGCAGAAACTGCTCGCCGAACCGGCGCCCCGGGGCCCCAGCGGGGACGTCAAGGACCTGATGCGGGGCTTCGCCGCCGGGTACAACGCCTGGCTGGCGCAGAACCCGATCACCGACCCCGCGTGCCGGGGCGCCGCCTGGGTGCGGCCGGTCACCTCCGTGGACGTGGCCGCCCGTTTCTACGCCATCGCCGTACTCGGGGGCCAGGGCGGCTCCGTGGACGAGATCACCTCGGCCCGGCCACCCACCGGCTCCACGGTCAACGCTCCGGACGCCGACGCCCAGGCCCTGATCAAGGCCGTCCGCGCCCGTTCCACCGACGCGGACATGGGGTCGAACGCGGTCGCCTTCAGCGGCGCCACCACGGCGAACGGCCGCGGTCTGCTGCTGGGCAACCCGCACTACCCGTGGCACGGTGGTCGCCGGTTCTGGCAGGTTCAGCAGACCATTCCGGGCGAACTCGACGTCGCCGGCGCCTCGTTGCTGGGCACGCCGACCGTCTCCATCGGCTACAACTCCCGTGTGGCGTGGAGCCATACCGTCTCGACCGGCGTCCCGTTCAACCTGACCCGGCTGGCCCTCGACCCTGCCGATCCCACCGTCTATCTGGTGGACGGCAAGCGGGAGCGGATGACGAAGCGGACCGTGTCCGTGGCGGTCAAGGACGGCGCCCCGGTCACTCGCACCCAGTGGTGGACGCGTTACGGCCCGGTCGTCGCCGACGCCGAGGGCGATCCGCCGCTGCCCTGGACGGCCACGACGGCGTATGCGCTCAACGACCCCAACGCCGCGAACCTGCGGTTCGCCGACACCTCGCTCGGCTTCGGCAAGGCGCGCAGCACGGCGGACGTCCTCACCTCCCTCGCCCGGCATCAAGGGCTGCCCTGGGTGAACACCGTCGCCGCGGACTCCTCGGGGCACTCCCTCTACACCCAGTCGCAGGTGCTGCCCCGGATCACCAACGACCTCGCGGCGCGCTGCTCCACGGACCTGGGCAAGGTCACCTACCCGCAGGCGGGCCTGGCGGTCCTCGACGGCTCCCGCGGCGACTGCGCGATCGGCAGTGACACCGACGCCGTACAGCCCGGCATCTTCGGGCCCGCCCGCATGCCCACGCTCAGGGACGCGCCGTATGCGGAGAACTCCAACGACAGTGCGTGGCTGACCAACCTCGACCGTCCGCTCACGGGGTACGAGCGGATCTTCGGCACCGTCGGGACGCAGCGCTCGCTGCGAACGCGGGGCGCGATCGAGGACGTGGCGGCGATGGCGCAACGGGGTGGCCTGACCGTAGGGGACCTGCAGCGGCAGGAGTTCGCGAACCGGGTGCCCGTGGGCGAGCTGGCCGCGGCCGACGCGGCGAAGGCGTGTGCCGCGCTGCCCGGGGGCACGGCAACTGCCGGTGACGGCACGGCGGTTGACGTGCGCGAAGCCTGCCCGGTGCTTGCGGCCTGGGACCGGACCATGGACACCGACAGCCGTGGCGCCCTGCTCTTCGACCGCTTCTGGCGCAAGCTGATGGCCGCGGTGCCGCCCGCCCGGCGGTGGAAGGTGCCGTTCTCGGCGGCGGACCCGGTCCGCACCCCGAACACGCTCAACACCGGCGCGCCCGGCTTCGCCACGGCCCTCGCGGACGCGGTCGCCGAGCTGCGGTCGGCCGGCATCCCGCTGGACTCCCGGCTCGGGGAGCACCAGTACGTCGTGCGGAACGGCGAGCGCATGCCCGTCCCGGGCGGCACGGAGGAGCTGGGCGTGTGGAACAAGATCGAGCCGATTTGGGACGCGGCTCAGGGCGGCTACACGGAGGTGTCGTTCGGCTCCAGCCACATCCAGGCGGTGGGCTGGGACGGCAGCCACTGCCCGGTGGCCCGCACCCTGCTGACGTACTCCCAGTCCGAGAACCCGAACTCGCCGCACTACAGCGACCAGACCCCGCTGTTCTCCGGTGAGAAGTGGGTGACGGCCCGGTTCTGCGAGAAGGACATCCTGTCCTCGCCGGCGCTGAGGATCATCCAGGTCGGCGAGCACCGCTGACCGGCCTACGGCCCCGTCCTGCGCAGGGTGCGCGGGACGGGGACCGTTCAGTGTCCGGCTTCAACGCCGCCCGTCCTGCTCGACCGGTACCGGGCGGCCCGTGAACGCGTCCAGGAGGATACGGTCGCCCAGCGGCCGGTCCAGTTTCACCGGCGTCCTCTCGCCGAGCAGTTGGCTGGTGCAGGCACCGTCCTTGGTACCGACGATCGAGGCGGACAGTACGACGCTGTCGTCCGTCTCCAGGACGTCCACGGCGGGGCCGTCGTCGCAGGCGCCGTGCGAGGCGATCACGGTGACGGACCTGCCGCCGTCGGTCACCTCCACCAGCCGTTCGACCGGCCACAGTTCGTCACTGGGCACCTCCGCCGCCGGGTCGATCGGCGCCTTGGGCGGCCGTGACGGGCTCAGGGCGACCCGCTTGAGCGGGGTGTCGTAGCCCTCGAGCGTGAACAGCCAGGCCGGGACCGTCGCCGGGCCGCGGCTCGTGGCCAGCGTCGTCTCGCCGAGCTTCGCGTCGGTGACGGTGAGGTGCGGTCCGTCGTTGCCGCCGCGGGCCACGGTGTCGTAGGCCTCGCGTGCGGTCATCAACGGCAGACTGAGCGATCCGCCGCTCTCCCACTTCACCTGGCCGTTCTTCTTCGGGGTGGTGGGGAGGGTGCCGCGGAGGACGAAGTTCTGTGTGGTGTAGGCGCGTTTGTCGGCGTCGGTGTGGAAGGCGCCCTCGGGCAGCTCGAGCACCTCCCCCATGGGGTAGTAGCCCTTCGCCCACACCCGTGCGGCCTCGGAGCCGTGCCAGGCGTCGGCGACCTCACGGGCGCGGCCCTGCGAGTTCCGCACCGAGTCGTCGCCGCGGCTGCCGGCCTTCTCACTGCCGCAGCCGGCGGCGACTCCGCTTCCGGCGGTGCACAGGGCGAGTGCGACCAGCACTTTGATTACGCGAGCGGTGTGCCTGCGCATGGGGTCCCCCAAGGGCCGACGGATACGGCGAACGTGGTGCCGTTCCTGTGACGCACCGGCCCTGGGCCAGGTTCGTTTCGGCCACCGTCCACTGGGCCCTGTTGCCGCATCGTGATGCGACGTGCCCCAGTCACACCGGCCGCGTACGCCCCTCCCAGTACGGATCCCGCAGCCGCCGCTTGTACAGCTTCCCGTTGGGATCGCGCGGCATCTCGGCGATGAAGTCGACGCTCTTGGGCCGCTTGTAGCCGGCGAGTTGCTCGGCGCAGTGGTCGAGGATCGCGGTCGCGAGGGCTGGGCCCGGTTCGTGGCCGGGGGCCGCTTCGACGACCGCCTTGACCTCCTCGCCCCAGTCGTCGTGCGGGATGCCGAAGACGGCGGCGTCGGCGACGGCGGGGTGGGCGAGCAGGGCCGACTCGATCTCGGCGGGGTAGATGTTGACGCCGCCCGAGATGATCATGTCGATCTTGCGGTCGCGGAGGAAGAGGTAGCCGTCCTCGTCGAGGTAGCCGAGGTCGCCGACGGTGAAGAAGTCGCCGATGCGGTTCTTCTTCGTCTTGGCCTCGTCCTTGTGATAGGCGAAGCCGCCGGTGTTCATCTTCATGTAGACGGTGCCGAGTTCACCGGCGGGCAGCCGGTTGCCGTCGTCGTCGAAGACCGCGAGTTCGCTGATCGGCCAGGCCTTGCCGACGGTGCCGGGCTTCTTGAGCCAGTCCTCGGCCGTCGCGAAGGCCCCGCCGCCCTCGCTGGCCGCGTAGTACTCCTCCACGCTCTCGCCCCACCAGTCGATCATCGCCCGCTTGACGTGGTCGGGGCAGGGGGCGGCGCCGTGGATGGCGTGCCGCATGGACGTGACGTCGTAGGAGCGCCGGACGTCCTCGGGCAGTGCGAGCAGCCGGTGGAACTGGGTCGGGACCATGTGGGTGTGGGTGCACTTCTCACGGTCGATCAGCCGGAGCATCTCCTCCGGTGTCCACTTGTCCATCAGGACCAGGCGGTGGCCGATGTGCAGCGACGCGCCCGCGAACTGGAGCACGGCCGTGTGGTACAGCGGCGAGCAGACCAGGTGGACGTTGTCGCCGTACGGCCTGATGCCGAAGATGCCGAGGAAGCCGCCGAGGTAGGCCTCCTCGGGCCGCTTGCCGGGCAGCGGGCGGCGGATGCCGCGCGGGCGGCCGGTGGTGCCCGAGGTGTAGTTCATGACCCAGCCGAGCTCGCGGTCCGCGGGCGCCGACTCCGGTTGTCCGTCGAGGAGTTCGGCGTACGGCCGGAAGCCCTCGACCTCGCCGACCGCGTACCGGTGGGTGGCCGGGAGGCCCGCCTCGTCGGCGGCGTGGCGGGCGGGCGCGGCGAACCGCTCATGGGCGATGAGCACCTTCGAGCCCGAGTCGGCGACGATCCAGCCGATCTCCGGGCCGACGAAGTGGTGGTTGACCGGGACCAGGTAGAACCCGGCCTGGCTGGCGGCCAGATAGGCGGTGAAGAACTCGATGCCGTTGGGCAGGACGACCGCAAAGGCGTCGCCGCGCTTCATGCCCGCGGCGCGCAGTCCGTGCACGAGGCGGTTGGCGGCGGCGTGCAGGCGTCCGGCGCTCCACTGCTCGCCGTCGGGGGCGATCAGCACCGTGCGGTCGGGGTCGGTGCCGGCCTGGGCCCAGAATCCGGCGGGGGGCGTGCTCGTCACTTGCCGCTCCTTCCGGCGATGCGGTTGATGCGGTCGACGGCCTGCTCGAAGCCGCGGGTGAGGTCGTCGAAGGCGGCCTGGACGCTGCGTTCGCTGGTCATCCGGCCGACGATCTGGCCGACGGGTGTGCCGAGCAGGGGTTCGACCTCGTACTTCTGGATGCGCGAGACGGCTTCGGCGACGAGCAGGCCCTGCAGGGGCATGGGCAGGGTGCCGGGTCCCGCCGGGTCGTCCCAGGCGTCGGTCCATTCGGTACGGAGCTGGCGTGCGGGTTTCCCGCTCAGGGCGCGGGAGCGGACGGTGTCGCCGGAACCGGCCGCGAGCAGCTTCTCGATGAGCCTGGGCGAGGGCAGTTCGGCCTCGGTGGTGGTCAGCCACAGGGAGCCCAGCCACACACCCTGCGCGCCGAGGGCGAGCGCCGCGGCCACCTGCTGCCCACTGCCGATGCCGCCGGCGGCGAGCACGGGCAGCGGGTCGACGGCGTCCACGACCTCGGGGGTGAGCACCATGGAGGCGATCTCGCCGGTGTGCCCGCCGGCCTCGTAACCCTGGGCGACGACGATGTCGATGCCGCCCTCCTTGTGCTTGACGGCGTGCCGGGCGCTGCCCGCGAGCGCGGCGACCAGCACGTCCTGCTCGTGGGCACGGGCCACCACGTCGGCCGGCGGCGAGCCGAGGGCGTTGGCGAGGAGCCGGATCGGATAGTCGAAGGCGACGTCGAGCTGGTTGCGGGCGACCTGCTCCATCCACCCAGTGATGCGCCAGCCGGACACCTCGCCCTCGGCCAGCTCCGGCACCCCGTACTTGGCGAGGGTGTCCTGCACGAACTGCCGGTGCCCCTCCGGGATCATCGCCTCGACGTCGGCTTCGGAGACGCCCTCGACCTTCTTCGCGGGCATGACCACATCGAGGCCGTACGGCTTCCCGTCGACGTGCGCCTCGACCCAGTCGAGGTCGCGTTTGAGGTCGTCGGGGGCGGTGTAGCGGACCGCGCCGAGCACTCCGAAGCCGCCGGCCCGGCTGATGGCCGCTGCGACGGCGGGGAACGGCGTGAAGCCGAAAATGGCGTGCTCGACTCCCAGTTTCTTGCTCAGCTCCGTCTGCATGGGCGCAGAATGCCGCAGTCCTCCGGTCGACGGAAGAGCTTTTCTGATACACCGTCAGATTTATTGGGCGGGATGCCTTGTTGACATGCCTCACTGCCGACACGAGTGTTTCTCGGGTGACCGATGACGCAGCAGGCGGGCTCGGACTCTCCCGACGCCAACTGGCCCGAAGAGCCATGGCCTTGGGCGGCGCCCTGGCCATCGCCCCGTTCCCGGCCGGCCCGGCGGCGCA
This sequence comes from Streptomyces sp. NPDC001663, assembly GCF_042893105.1. NCBI lineage: Bacteria > Bacillati > Actinomycetota > Actinomycetes > Kitasatosporales > Streptomycetaceae > Streptomyces > Streptomyces sp. NPDC001663. The sequence goes on from NZ_JBIAUR010000009.1 coordinate 104,541, forward strand.
GGCAGCGTCCGGCTCCGGGCACCCCACCCTGCACCACGGCTCCCCGGAACGCGCCGGCCTGCTCCCGGCCCACCTGCGTCAACTGGTCACGGACGCCGAGGCGTTCCTCGGCCCCTCCCCCAGGCACCCCTGGTACGCGGGCGCCGTGCTGCTCGCCGGACGCGGCGGCACCGTCGCACTGCACCGGCCCATCGGCATGGCGGTGCGCTATCAGGCGTACGACGAGAAGACCGACACCGGCGTCGAGTTCCCGGCCGACCAGCAGATCGCCATGGCCGAGGACACCGTCTTCGACCTGGCCTCGGTGTCCAAGCTGTTCACCTCGCTGCTGGCCGTGCAACAGATGGAGCGAGGCGCGCTCGAGCTGGAGGGCACGGTCGCCTCGTACGTCCCGGAGTTCGGGAAGGCGGGCAAGCAGGACATCACGATCCGTCAGCTCCTCACCCACACCTCGGGGTTCCGCGCCTGGATCCCGCTGTACAACGCACCGACGCACGACGAGAAGATCCAACTCGTCTTCGACGAGGCACCGATCAACCCGCCCGGCACCAAATACCTCTACTCCGACCTGAACCTGATCTCCCTCCAGTTGGTGCTGGAAAGGATCACCGGCCGCCCGCTGGACGTCCTCCTCCGCGACGAGATCACCGCACCGCTCGACCTCGATCGCACCCGCTACAACCCGCCCGCCTCCTGGAAGCCGAAGATCGCGGCCACGGAGGACGCCCGCAAGCCCTGGTCCGGCCTGGACCGGGGCCTTGTGTGGGGTGAGGTGCACGACGAGAACGCCTACAGTCTCGGCGGAGTCGCCGGGCACGCCGGGGTGTTCTCCTGCGCGTGGGACCTGGCGGTGCTCGGCCGGACGCTGCTCAACGGCGGCCGCTACGGCCGGGCGCGCATCCTGCGGCCGGAGTCGGTCGAGTTGATGTTCACCGACTTCAACACGGCGTTTCCCGGCGACGAGCACGGCCTGGGCTTCGAGCTTTACCAGCACTGGTACATGGGTGCGATGGCCACCCCGCGCACCGCGGGGCACACCGGCTTCACCGGGACCTCACTCGTCCTGGATCCGACAACCGACTCCTTCCTCGTCGTGCTCGGCAACTCGGTACATCCCGTGCGCAGTTGGCGGTCCGGTTCCGCTCCGCGGGTCGCCGCGGGCAACAACCTCGCGCGCGCCGCGCCCGTCCGTCCCGCCCACGGCCGTACGGCATGGTTCTCCGGCATGGCGAGCGCGGCGAGCGCCACGCTCACGCTCCCTGCGCTCGACACGACGTCCGAAGACGTACGACTGTGCGCCGCCCTGTGGTGGGACACCGAACCCCAGTCGGACGTCCTGATCCTGGAGGCCACGACGGACGGCGGCACGACCTGGCAGCCGGTGCCGTTCACGACGGTGCGCCGGGGCGAGGATCCGCAGGAGCACCCCTCGGGCTCGGTCACCGGCTGGTCGGGCCGGGCCTGGCACCGAGTGACGGCGGCGCTCCCGGCACACGCGGGACTGGCTCTGCGCTGGCGGTACACGACCGACAAGCTGTACGTCGGCCGGGGCGCATACGTCGACGGGCTCCGCGTCGAGACGACGGACGACGACGTCCTGTTCGACGAGGCGCGACCGGCCGACTCGGCGCGGATCGTGGCGGCGGGGTGGGTGCCGTCGGCCGATTAGCCGCCGCCTTCAGCCGATCGGGCCCCGCCGTCGACGGGTGCTGACCTGCGAATCCCCCACCACCCCACTACCGTGAGCAGCGATCGATGCACGGAGAGTGGGAGGCGTCGGATGGCCAGAAGGGTGGCGACCGCGCTCGCGGTGGGCGTGGCGGTGGTGTGTGCGACCGGCCTGGCGGCCGCGCCCTCGGACTCGGACCTGCAGGTGGTCCGGCTCGACCCGGACCCCGCGCCGCCCGGCGGCCGTACCGTGGTGCACGCCTTCGTGTCCAACCAGGGGCCGGACCGGACCGCCTCGCCGTTCACCGTGGTCGTGGACCTGCCCCAGGGATTCACCGCCGAGGGGCCGTACTTCCCGGAGGACTGCCGGGCCGACGCGGCCGGCCGCGTGGTGCGGTGCACCTTCGGGGCCGGGCTGGCGCGGCTGCGGACGGCCACCGCGCTGGTTCCGGTCCGGGTGGACGCCGACGTGCCCCCCGGCGCCAAGGCCGAGGGGCACGTCCAGGTGGTCAGCGACGACGACTGCGCTCCGGGGAACGACCGCACGCCGTTCACGCTGTCCGTCAGCTGATCAGCGGTACACCTTCACGTAGTCCGCCTGCATGGTGAGCGGCGTCGAACCACTGGGCGCGGGGTGGTACTGGCCGGCGCAGACCGACAGGTTGAGGATCAGGTACGCGGAGAAGTTGCTGCCCACGCCGTGGCCGTCGGAGTAGACCTTCTTGCCGTTGACGTACCAGTCCACCGAGTCGGCACCGTAGTGGGTGCCTATGGTGACCCACTGACCGGGGGCTATCGCGCCGGAGTCGGTGTAGTAGTCGGAACCTGAGGTGACGTGGCTGGTCAGCTCCAGCAGGTTCGGGTTGTCCGGGTGGTACTCGAAGGAGTCGATCTCGCCGTTGCCGTCCTTCCAGGTCCACAGGGCCGGCCAGGCGCCGCTGCCGGAGGGCAGCTTGACCCGGGTCTCGGCGTAGTCGCCGGTCTTCACCTGGAAGCCGCCGCTGGAGCCCTCGGTGGTGAGCAGGCCGGTGGCCCACGCCTGCTTGCCGTTCTCCAGGGTGTGCGAGGAGGGCTGGGCGGTGAAGGTGGCGATGCCGCCCGAGGTCGTGACCTTGCCCTGGTCCAGCCAGTCGAGCTTGTTGTCGTCCGGGTTGTGGTCGCCGTAGCGGTAGGACGAGCTCGTGTCGCCGACCCACTTCGAGCCCCAGGCGATGCTGCTGGAGAAGTCGTCCGACCAGGTCAGGGACTGGCCGGAGATCGGCGAGCCGCTGCCACCGGTCGGCGTCGGGCTCGCGGTGGCCGAGGCCGCGCCGACGGTCAGCTTCTTCGACGGCAGGTTGTGCCAGGCCCCGCCGGACTCCTGCCAGAAGCCGAAGATCGTGTACGTGCCGGCGGGCAGCGTGCGTGAGCCGCTGGTGAACTTCACACCGCTCGGGCATATTCGGACATTCGAGGCGTTGCCCGGGAAGTCCAGGTTCTTGCCGGCCGCGTCCCGCACGCCGACGCCGAGCGTCTTGGCCGTGAAGCAGCTGGACGAGTGCACGGTCAGCTTGGCCGAGGTCGCGACGCCCGCGGTCATCGTGGTCGGGGTCAGGCTGTCCTGAGTGACGGACGGGGCGGCGGAGGCCTGGCCGGCGAGCGGCAGGAGCAGCGCCGCCGCGGCTGCGCCGGCCACGCCCAGGCGGGCAGGAGACATGGAAAGGTGCATAGTGGGGGCTTCCTCGACGGAGCCTGCGAGGGGAGCTGTTCTGAACGGACCGCAGTCCCCGTCTCCGCAGGTCTGGGCGTTCCGGCGGCGGAGGCCACCCGGGACGGACCCCCGCAGGCTAGGCAGATCGGCCGTTTGTGTACAACGAGATGTGACTCACACCGGATGATCGACAGTGCGTCGAGGACGAGGCTCCCCCGGCTGCGCCCCTAGCCCGCTCTCGCTGCCAGTACAGGCTGGTAGAAGCCTCTGGTGTCCGGCGTGTGCCAGGCGAGGTCGGCGAAGCCGGCCGCGGCCGCCGCGTCGGTCACCTCGCTCCGGGTCAGCGCCCAGGACGTCGTACGGCGCACCCGCACCTCCCAGTCCTCCCCGTCGGGCAGGAGCTGGAAGTACTCCTGGTCGTAGTGTTCGCCGTCGTCGTGCCAGTGCCAGAGCTGGAAGGTGATCGAGCGGCCGTCGGCGCCGTGCGACACCTGGGGAGGCGCGGCGGCCGGGCGGGTCCGGCGGAGTTCGTCGTAGTCCCGGAGGGTGAGCAGGAGCAGCCCATCGTCCCTGAGTACGCGCCGCATGGCGCGGAGGGCGGCCGCCACGTCCTGCCCGGTCAGCAGGTGTGCGAGCGAGTTGTCGGCGCAGACAACGACGTCGAACTCGCCTGACCGGAAGGGCAGTTGGCGCATGTCCGCCGCCACGACCGGAAGGCCGATCCCGCGGGCATCGGCTTCTGCGGTGGCCCGGGCGGCGGCGACGGGGCTCAGGTCGCTGCCGACGACCCGGTGTCCGGCGCGGGCGAGCCCGATCGCCTGGGTGCCGATTCCGCAGGCGCAGTCGAGCAACTTGTGTGGCCCGGCGCCGAGTTGGCGGCGGACGAGGCCGTCCAGTGCCGCGGCCTGGCGGGTCATGCTCGCTTCCCAGTCCGGGAAGATGCGGTGGTAGTCGGCGGCGAGCGAGTCGTAGAAGTCCCGCGCCGAGTCGGTCACTCGCCCGTCGCCTCCAGTACCGCCATCGCCGCGTTGTGCCCCGGTACGCCGCTCACTCCCCCGCCGCGCACGGCGCCCGCCCCGCACAGCAGCACGTTCGCGTGCCGGGTCTCCACGCCCCAACGGCCGGTGTCGTCCTGGGCGTAGGGCCAGGCGAGTTCGCGGTGGAAGATATTGCCGCCGGGCAGGCGCAGGTCGCGTTCCAGGTCGAGTGGGGTCTTGGCCTCGATGCAGGGCCGGCCGTCGGCATCGACGGCCAGGCAGTCGGCGATCGGTTCGGCGAGGTGGGCGTCGAGTTGGGCGAGTGTCGTCTTCAACAGCTCGTCCCGTACGGCGTCGTTGTCCCGTTCGAAGAGCCGGGCGGGGGTGTGAAGGCCGAACAACGTCAGTGTCTGGTAGCCCTGTTCGACCAGGTCCGGGCCGAGGATCGTCGGGTCGGTGAGGGAGTGGCAGTAGATCTCGGAGGGCGGTGCTGCCGGGAGTTCGCCGGCGGTGGCCTGGGCGTGGGCGGCGGCGAGTTGGTCGTAGCCCTCGGCGATGTGGAAGGTGCCGGAGAACGCCTCGCGTGGGTCGACGGAGCTGTCGCGCAGCATCGGCAGCCGTTTGAGGAGCATGTTCACCTTGAGCTGGGCGCCCTCGGCGGGAGCCGGGGCTGCGTCGCCGGTCAGCTCGGCGAGTGCCTGCGGGGAGGCGCCCACGAGGACGTGCCGGGCGGCGGCGACGCCCTCGCCGTCGGGGGTCCGGTAGGTGATCTCGGCGGTTCGGCCGTCCGTGTCGATGCGCACGGCCTCGTGGCCGGTGGCGATGACGGCGCCCGCGTCCCGGGCGGCGGTGGCCAGGGCGTCGGTGAGGGCGCCCATGCCGCCGACGGGGACGTCCCAGGCGCCGGTGCCGCCGCCGATCACGTGGTAGAGGAAGCAGCGGTTCTGGCGCAGCGAGGGGTCGTGGGCGTCGGCGAAGGTGCCGATGAGGGCGTCGGTGAGGACGACGCCCCGGACGAGGTCGTCGGTGAAGCGCTCCTCGATCGCGACGCCGATCGGGTCCTCGAACAGGGTGCGCCAGGCCTCCTCGTCGTCGATGCGGCGGCGCAGTTCCTCGCGCTCCGGCAGCGGCTCGGTGAGGGTCGGGAAGACCCGCTCGGCGACGCGGCCGGTCATGCCGTAGAGGCGCTGCCAGGCCTCGTACTCGCGGTCGGAGCCGGTGAGCCGGGCGAAGGCCTCCCGGGTGCGCGCCTGGCCGCCGCCCACGAGGAGTCCGGTGGGCCGGCCTTCCCGTTCCACGGGGGTGTACGAGGAGATGGTGCGGGTGCGGATGCGGAAGTCGAGGCCGAGGTCCCGCACGATCTTCTTCGGCAGCAGGCTGACCAGGTACGAGTAGCGCGACAGCCGCGCGTCGACACCGGCGAACGGCCGGGTGGAGACGGCGGCGCCCCCGGTGTGGTCCAGCCGCTCCAGCACCAGTACGGAGCGTCCGGCCCGGGCCAGGTAGGCGGCGGCGACCAGGCCGTTGTGTCCGCCGCCGACGATCACGGCGTCGTAGGTGCGGTGCGTCGCGAGTCCCTCGTGTGCAGGCATGGTTCTTCGTAACACGGGGTGATCCACCTTGGCGAGAGAACGCTTCTGCAGTGAGTTCCTCCCTCCACTTGGGCGAGGCACCGTCAAGTCGTCCCGTGCGCACGCCGAACCTCATCTCTGCATGCCTGGTCGGTGGCACGTGTGGGCGAGGAGACGCGGAATGAACGGGAAGAGGACGGGATCATGGGCGGGCAGTCTCGGACGGAAGATGCCGTTCTGGGCCTCTCGCAAGGAGCGCGGGCACTGGGAACAGAAGGAACTCCTGCTCGCGAGGATCGCCGAACTGGACGCCGTCCTCCATGCCCTCGAAACGCGAGCGCTCGAGGACAGTGAACGCAGCGCCCTGGCCCCGTACTACGCGGAGAAGGCACGCGCGGAACTCGATGCGGCCACGAAGACCCTCGAGCATGAAGACCATCCCATGATGAGGGGAGCGGCGCACACGGGCGTCGCCCAGTCGCACGTCGACGCCGCGCTGAACCTCATGGTGTGGCTGGCGTCGCTGGACGACGTCAAGGCGCTCCTTCCGCAGATGGTGGCCCTCGTCGAGGAGCACTTCACACCCACCGATCCGCGCCACGAGCGCATCACTGAGATCGCCGGCAAGCTCAACGATCCGAACAACTCCAAGCTCGCGCCCAGCGACCGTGCCTTCCTCGCCGAGACGGTCAGCCTGGCCCGGCGGCTGCTGCGCAAGGAGACGCTGCGGGTGCGGAGCTTCGTACGGATCGTCGTGGTGGTGACGATCGGTCTGACGCTCGCGGCGGTGGGCCTCGCCATCGCCGCCTATGCGTGGAAGGACATGGTCCCGCTGTGCTTCACACCGGAGGTTCACGGCAAGTTCCAGGTCGTCTGCCCGACGCAGGCGAGCGCCGTCAGCGCGACCAAACCCACGACAACGTCGATCGCCAATACCGCCCGTGAAGGTGACTACCTCGTCGTCGAGATCGTCGGTGTCGTGTCCGCGGGGATCGCGTCCGCGGCGGCACTGCGGCGGATCAGGGGAACTTCGCTGCCGTACAACGTGCCGGTGGTGCTCGCGCTGCTGAAGCTGCCGACCGGTGCGCTCACCGCGGTGCTCGGACTGCTGCTGATGCGCGGTGGGTTCATCCCGGGGCTCAGTGCGCTCGACTCGACGGCTCAGATCATCGCCTGGGCCGTCGTCTTCGGTTACTCCCAGCAGCTGTTCACGAAGTCCGTCGACAACCAGGGGCAGGCGGTGCTGGACGCCGTCCGCGGTCCCGGTCTTCCCGCGCCCTCGGTGGAGGACGGAAAGCCTTGACATGCTCCTCGCCCTGAAGGGCGAGGATTTTGGCCTTCCCTGGCTGGGCGCTGTGCCGCTAGGCGGCACGGTTTCCGGTCGGGAGTCCCTGGCTTCCTGTTTCTTCGCGCTGTGCCGGGATTACTCCCGGTCTTACCGGCGCTCCGCAGGCCGATACCGCCAGTCCGGCGGCCGTCTTCACGTTGAGTGCGGCGTTGTGGTCCCGGTCGTGGACGGTGCCGCAGGCGGTACAGGTCCATTCCCGGACGCTGAGGGGTTTGGGTCCGTCCACGGCGCCGCAGGTGGAGCAGGTCTGGGAGGTCGGCTCGAACCGGCCGATCTTCACCAGGGTGCGGCCGTAGCGCTGCGCCTTGTACTGGAGCATGTTGATGAACTGTGCCCATCCGGCGTCGTGCACGGACTTGGCCAGCCTGGTGCGGGCCAGAGCCTTCACCGACAGGTCCTCTACGGCGATCCCTTGGTTCTCGGAGATCAGCCTCGTGGAAAGCTGATGGTGGAACTCCCGGCGCGCGTCGGCGACCTGGGCGTGGGCGCGGGCAACCTTGCGGCGGGCCTTGTCGCGGTTCTTCGATCCCTTCTGTTTGCGGGACAGCTCTCGCTGGGCCTTCTTCAGTTTCTTCTCTGCGCGGCGCAGGAACCGCGGGGAGTCGATCTTCTCGCCGGTGGACAGGACCGCGAAGTGACTCAGGCCGAGATCGATGCCGATGCTCTGGTCGGTGTCGGGCATCCGTGCCGCATCAGCGGCGGGGTCGGTGTCGATGACGAAGGACGCGAAGTACCGGCCGGCCGCGTCCTTGATCACCGTGACCGAGGACGGTGTGGCGGGCAGGGTGCGGGACCATTTCACCTTCACCGCGCCGATCTTCGGCAGGCTCAGCCGGCCGCTGCCGGTGAGGTGCCAGCGGGCGTTGGCGGTGAACCGGATCGACTGCCGGGCGTCCTTACGGGACTTCAAGCGCGGTGCGCCGAGCTTCGGGCCCTTGCGGGTGCCTTTGAAGGAGGCGAAGAAGTTCTTGTAGGCGGCCTCGGCATCCCGCAGGGACTGCTGGAGTACGACGGCGGAGACCTCGCCCAGCCAGGACCGCTCCGCCGTCCGCTTGGCCTGGGTGATCAGGCGCGTGGACAGCTGACCGGCTGTCGGGAACGGCAGCTCGGCCCTGCGGGCGTCCTCGCGGGCCCGCACCGCGTCGTTGAACACGACGCGGGCGCACCCGAACGCCCTGGCCAGCGCGGCCCGCTGAGCGGCGTCGGGGTACAGCCTGAAGGCGTACCGGAGCTGCATGACGATCACACTAGGCACATCGAACCCACGTCGTCACCGGGAACAGACGAGCGACCCGTCACCGTCACGAGCAGGGTCCGGCTCCGCCGGAACGCCACCGCGACGCTCCGCGTCCCCGCCACGAGAGTCGGTTCACCTGCGGCCTGAAGGCCGGAGCACTGCGAATGAATCCCGGTAGCCCCCGACGTCATCGCCCGCCGGACGCCCGCTGCTGGCGGAGCACCGCCACCCGGCGGTAGAGCTCGACGGCCTCGGCGCCGCGGCCGAGTTGTTCCAGGCAGTGGGCCTCGTCGTTGCGGCTGGCCAGGGTGTCGGGGTGGTCGGGGCCCAGGACGCGCTCGCGGGCGGCGGCGACGCGGCGGTACTCGGTGAGGGCGTCGGGCCAGCGGCCGAGCCAGCCGAGGCCGACGGCGACCTCGCGGCGGCTGACGAGGGTGTCGGGGTGCTCGGGGCCCAGGACGCGCTCGCGGATGGCGCAGACGTCGCGGGACTCGGCGAGGGCCTCCTCCCAGCGGCCCAGGCGGCCGAGGTTGACGCCGAGGCCGTGGCGGGCGCGCAGGGTCTCGGGGTGGGTGGGGCCCTGGACGCGGGTGCGGTCGTCGATGAGGTCGCGGTAGAGGGTGAGGGCTTCGGCGCTGCGGCCGAGTCGGCCGAGGCTGATGCCGACCTCGTAGCGGGCGGCGAGGGTGTCGGCGTGGTCGGGGCCGAGGGCCTGGGCGCGGGCCTCGGCGACCTCGTGGTAGGTCTGCAGGGCCTCGGGCCAGCGCCCCAACTGGCCGAGCGCGTAGGCGACTTCGTAGCGGGTGACCAGGGTGTCGGGGTGGTCCGCGCCGAGCACGCGGGTGCGGGCGGCGGCCACGTCGCAGGCCATCCGGTACGAGTCCTCCAGGCGGCCGAGGCGGCTGAGGTTGAAGGCGAGGTTGTGGCGGCAGCGCAGGGTGTCCGGGTGATCGGGGCCCATGCCGCGCTCCCGGGCGGCGAGCACGGACGTGTACACCTGGTGGGCGTCGAAGTGACGGCCCAACTGCCCCAGCACGTACGCCATTTCCTGTCGGGCGGCGAGCGTGTCGGGATGGTCGGCACCCAGGGCGCGGGTTCTGGCCGCGGCCACGAACTTGTACTCCTGCAGCGCGTCGGTGGCGCGGCCGGTACGGCTGAGGGTGAAGGCGACCTCGTAACGGCTGGCGAGGGTGTCGGGGTGGTCGGGGCCGAGGAGGTGGGCGCGTTCCGCGGCGACCGCGCGGTGCACCTCGCCGGCCTCCGCCCAGCGGCCCAGGCGGCCGAGGCTGAGCCCGGCGTTGTGGCGTCCGGCCAGGGCGGTGAGGGTTTCCGCGGAGGGGGCGGACGGCTGCTCGGGCGCGGGCTCCTCGGTCCGCCCGTTCGGGGGGCGCGGGATCCACTCGCCGGTCAGGCCGGCCCCGGCGTCCGGGGGTGTGGTGCTGAGGCCGGCGCCGGTGGCCTTGTGGCCGGTGGTCATGCCGCGGGTCCAGGACGGCAGGCGCGCCTCGCGGGAGGCGGGCTGCTCGGGCGGCCGGAGCACCGGCTGCGGGGTCACCACCGTCGGCACGTACGTCGGCGTCGTACGGCCCAGGCTGATTCTGCGCCCCAGCTCCCGGGCGTCGTGCGGACGTTGCTCGGGCCGCTTGGCCAGCAGGTCCAGGATGATCTTCTCGAGGTACTCGGGCAGTTCGGCGCGCTGGGTGCGCGGCGGCCGGGGCGGCGTGTCGCGGTGGCCGACCAGGATCGCCCAGGCGTCGTCGAGGTCGAACGGCGGGGCGCCCGTGGCGATCTCGTACAGGACACACCCCAGCGAATACAGGTCGCTGCGCTGGTCGACCTCGCTGCCGCCGATCTGCTCGGGCGACATGTAGTGCGGGGTGCCCATCGCGATGCCGGTGCCGGTCAGCCGGGAGGTGAAGCCGATGTCGTGGCCGAGACGGGCGATGCCGAAGTCGCAGATCTTCACCGTGCCGTCGGTCAGCCGCATGATGTTGGCGGGTTTCAGGTCGCGGTGCACGATGCCCTGCTGGTGGGTGTAGGCGAGGGCGGAGGCGACCTGGTCGGCGATCTCCACAACGTCCCCGACGGGCAGCGGGTGGTGCTTGTTGTCCTCCATGAGCTGGGAGAGGTTGCGGCCCTCCAGCAGCTCCATCACCAGGTAGAGGATGCCGTCGGACTCGCCGAAGTCGTGGACGACGGTCACCCCGCGGTGCGACAGGGCTGCGGCCACGCGGGCCTCGCGGCGGAAGCGCTCGCGCAGGACGCGGGTGAAGGACTGGTCGTGGTGCGGGCCGAGGGGCTTGAGGCACTTCACGGCGACATGCCGGCCGAGGGACTCGTCGCGGGCCCGCCACACCTCGCCCATACCGCCCCGCCCGATCAGATCGAGCAGCCGGTACCGGCCCTGGATCAGCCTGCTGTCCCCCATCTTCTGCGATCGCCCCCGTAACTGTTCGCCCCGCCCACCCCTGGCTCGTCCAGTATGGCGAGCTATCGTCCGAGTTTGTACGGTGCCGGGCGGGAGCCGGGGCCGAGCCGTGACATGGCGCGGAGGATGTGTTTGGGCGGGAGTTGCCAGCGCACACGTGCGGGAATGCAGCGAAGTAGGTTGCCCGTGGCACGCAGTTGCAGGGTGACCGTGTCGGGTTTCGGGGCCGGTCTGCCGTACAGCTCGTGGGCGTACGGCGGCAGGGCGGCGTACGCCAGCTGTGCCACGCGCCGCCACAGCACCTCGCGCGCCGGGACGAGGAGGAAGTGCGTCGGGGGGCGGAGGAGGAAGTCGTCCACTTCGCGTGCCTCGGGTCCGACGGCGAGTTCGGGTCGGACCTTGTCGAAGTAGGCGGCCATCTCCTGCTGGTCGGCGGGTACGGCGTCGGGGTCGAGGCCCACCAGGCGGGCGCTGACGCGGTGTTCGCCGATGTAGCGGTCGGCCTCGGCGTCGGTGAGACGGAAGCCGGAGCGGCGGGCGACCTGGAGGTAGGAGTCGATCTCGGCGCAGTGCACCCACAGCAGCAGTTCCGGTTCGTCGACGCCGTACTGCTCCCCCGTGCCGGGATCGGTCGCCGACAGCATGCTGTGGATCTTCCGGACGCGGGCGCCGGCCCGCTCGGCGGCCTCGCTGGTGCCGTACGTCGTGGTGCCGACGAAGTTGGCGGTGCGCATCAGCCGGCCCCAGGCGTCACGCCGGAAGTCGGAGTTCTGCATCACGCCGCGCACCGCCCGGGGGTGCAGCGCCTGGAGGTAGAGCGCGCGGACGCCGGCGACCCACATCATGGGGTCGCCGTGCATCTGCCAGGTCACCGAGGACGGTCCGAACAGCCCGGGGTCTCCTGCCTGGATGTCCGTCACCTCTGCAGGCTATCGCCGTACCCTCGGCATCCCCAGACCGATCCACGAGATGATCTCCCGCTGGATCTCGTTGTTGCCGCCGCCGAAGGTGAAGATGACCGCCGAGCGGTAGCCGCGTTCCAGTTCGCCGTGGAGGACCGCGCCCGTCGAGCCCTCCTTGAGGGCTCCCGCCGCGGCGACGATCTCCATGAGCCAGGCGTAGGCATCCCGTCGGGCCTCGGAGCCGTAGACCTTGACCGCGGAGGCGTCCTGAGGGGTGAGGGTGCCGTTCTGGGCGGCGTTCACCATCTGCCAGTTGAGGAGTTTCATCGCGTCGAGTTTGGTGTGGGTCTGGGCGAGGCGGCGACGCACCCAGGGCAGGTCGAGCACGCGGCGGCCGTCGGCGAGCTTGGTCTCGGTGGCCCAGCGCTGCACGTCCTGCAGGGCGCGGATGGCCATCGTGCCGTGGGCGGCGAGGGTGACGCGCTCGTGGTTGAGCTGGTTGGTGATCAGCCGCCAGCCCTGGTTCTCGGCGCCGACCCGGCGGGAGACGGGGACGCGGATGTTCTCGTAGTAGCTGGCCGTGGTGTCGTGGGAGGCGAGGGTGTTGATGAGAGTGCAGGAGTAGCCGGGGTCGGTGGTCGGGACGAGCAGCATGGTGATGCCCTTGTGCGGCGGGGCGTCCGGGTCGGTGCGGGTCGCCAGCCACACCCAGTCCGCGGTGTCGCCGTTGGTCGTCCAGATCTTCTGGCCGTTGACGACGTACTCGTCGCCGTCGCGCACCGCGCGCGTCTTGAGGGATGCGAGGTCGGTGCCCGCGTCGGGTTCGCTGTAGCCGATCGCGAAGTCGATCTCGCCGGAGAGGACCTTCGGCAGGAAGTAGGCCTTCTGCTCGTCGGTGCCGAACTGCATGATCGTCGGCCCGACCGTGTTGAGCGCCATCAGCGGCAGCGGGACGCCGGCCTGGGCGGCCTCGTCGAAGAAGATGAACTGTTCCATCGCCGTGAGCCCACGCCCGCCGTACTCCTCGGGCCAGCCCACGCCGAGCCAGCCGTCCGTGCCCAGGCGCCGGATGGTCTCGCGGTAGAAGCGCTTCTGGGCCGCCGGGTCGCCGTGCCGGGCATAGGAGTTGTCGGGCACCAACTCGGCGAAGTACGCGCGCAGTTCGGTGCGCAGCCGCTGCTGCTCGGGCGTGTATTCGAGGTGCACGGCGCCTCCAGGCTCCCGGGACCGGTCCTGACGGCGCACACCGTAGAACGTGTTTCAGAAATTGGGAATGGCCCGGTGCATCGGGGATTGGCGCGGCATACGGAAAAGGGCCCCCGGCCGTCGTCCGGGGACCCCTTTCGTTGAACTGTTCAGTGCGCGGCTGAAGTGCTCAGTGCGCGACAGGAGTTGCCCGGGCCTCGGCCCGGGTTACCGACGACTCGGCCCCTTTCGGGGCCAGCAGACGCTCCGCCAGCAATCCGAAGACCAGCCCGAAGGAGGTCCACAGAGTCGCCTGGACGGCCAGGGCCGCCAGGCGGAACTGCCACAGCAGGGTGGCCGAGAAGTCCTTCGGGACCTCGTTGATCGCGGGCAGGAACGCGTACGCCAGCCCGACGACGAGAAGGAAGAAGGCTCCTGCGACGAGCGTGGCGTTCCAGTTGCCCAGGCGCGGCGCGAGGCGTTTGCCCAGGATCACGGTGGCGACGGCGAGCAGCACGCTGAGCGCCATCATCAGGAAGTACAGCGTGGTGCGCTTGCCGATGGTGTCGGGGTCGCCGACGGACGGCGGGTTGGCCGGGTACTTCAGGAACGGCACGACGTACACGGCGATCAGGCCGGCGGCCGCCAGGAGCAGCGCGCTCGCGCGCGGCCCGAAGCGGCCGATCCGGCCCAGCGCGAAGCAGTACGCGAGCGCGGCGATGCCGCCGAACGCGATGCCGTAGACGAGGACACCGGTGGACAGACCCGCGGTGGACTGCATCGTGCGGCTGACGGCTTCGACGCCGTGCTCGTGGGAGTGCGCCTCCTCGTAGGCGATGGCCGCGTCGACGCGCGGTTCACCGAGGAAGTAGGCGACGACGAGGGCGAGCAGGCCCGCGGCGAGTCCCGCGAGCATGCCACGCACCAGGAGGTTGCGGACGGTTGCCGAGTTCATGGGCTGTGCGTTCTCCCCGGCCGTCAGTGGCAGGGGAAACCGAGCAGGTGGCGGGCGTCGTGCACCCACTCGTGGACGTTCTCTCCACTCATCACGGAGGTGGCGCCCTGCTCGGCGCCGACGAAGTAGAGCAGGACCAGCATCAGGATGCCGAAGAAGACCGCCCAGGGGACGATCGCACCGATCGGCAGCTTCGCCGGTACGGCGGTGGGGGTGGTGGTCGGCTGAGCGACAGACTGCGCCATGGCAGGCCCTCCTGGGGAACTCGCGTCCCGTCTCGGTGGTGCACAGGACGACGGGCGGGTCTGACTCGCCCGGCGCGCACCCAGGGTGCGTGCAGGGCATTACAGTGGCGCGACCGTGCCGGATTCCCACCGGCTTCCGCTGTGCCGTCGTCAATATCGACGAGACGGTACCGCGAAGCGGAGGCGCGGCCAAGAGCGCACGGAAGTGCGGCGAGCGCCCTGGGAACCGCTTTCGCCGCCGAATCGAGGGGCTGGACAAGGGTGTTGAGCGCGGGAGTGGGCGCATGACGAGCCGAGTGATCTTGATCTCACCCGCGATCACCGCGGCGCTGAGACAGGCCCGCTTCGACGACGGCTGCTCCCTGGACGCGGCCGGACTGCGGCAGGCGCAGGCCGCCGCCGGTACGGTCCCCGCGGTCGAGCGGGCCTGGTCCTCCCCCACCGTGCGCTGCCGTGAGACGGCCGGTGCGCTCGGGCTGGACGCCCTGGACGCACCGGAGTTGGCGGGGCTGGACGCGGGGCGCTGGCGCGGGGCGACGCTGGCGGAGGTCGGTGAGCGGGATCCCGAGGGACTGGCCCGGTGGCTGTCGGATCCCGGTTCGGCGCCGCACGGCGGTGAGTCGGTGCGGGCGCTGTGCGACCGGGTGGCGGGCTGGCTGGAGACGGCCGGGCAGTCGGCGGGTGCGAGCGTGGCCGTGGTCGAGCCCGAGGTCGTACGGGCCGCGGTGGTACGGGCGCTCGGCGCGCCGGAGTCGTCGTTCTGGCGCGCCGACGTCCCGCCGCTGGCCGCCGTGGAGCTCAGCGGCAGGGCGGGGCGGTGGAACGTACGGCTCGGCCGGCCGCTCGGCACCGCGGAGTGAGCGCCGGTTCACTGCGGCGCCGGGCGGATCCGCGCCCCACCGTGGGCGTCGATGCACCGTCTCCAGGAACGTCAGTGGGCGTCAGTTCAGCGTGTCGAGGAAGTCCGTGCACGCCTGGGCGCACTCCCGGCAGGCCTTCGCGCCGTCCTCGGCACCCGGCTGCCGGTCGAAGACGTGCGCGCACTCCAGGCACACCGTGCGGCACCACTCCACCTGGATACGCATACCGGCCTCGTCCAGGCGGTTCTGCTCGGACAGCACCCGGCACGTCGCGTCGCACACCTCCGCGCACATGATGCCCTTGCGTCGTACGAGTTCCTGCTCCTCCGTGCCGTCCGGATCCACGAGGCCGGCGCGCAGCGCACACGCGCGTGCGCACTCGGTGCATGCCAGCGCGCAGGCGAAGCGGTCCTCCAGGAACTGGAAGAGCTCCTGCTGGGTCGTCGATGTCACACTCTGCGGGTAGCCGCTGCCGATCGCGCCAAACCCGGTGTTCGCCATGGTTACGGCGGTGGGGCCGGGGTGGGCAGGTTCATGGCGGACGCCCCGGGTACCCGCGGGCCCATGAGTACCGCATGGATGGACATCGCCGCAGGCCGCGGCGCACTGGGGATCGGCCTGGCCGTGGCGGGCCTGGTGGTCGTGGCACTGCTGATCGGCGCGTTCTGGCTGGGCGCCCGCATCCGGCGCCGCGAGCCGGGCCCGCCGAGCCCGGAGGAGCAGCCGCGACTGCCGGACGAGGGCCCGGTCCGCGAGGTGCTGGAGAACCGTGAACCCGACGAGGTGCCGCGCAGCGATCGCCGACTGACCCCGCACGAACTGCCCGGGCACGGCAACTCACCGACCCGGACCGGTCCGTCCAAGCCGCGGCGGCGCTGGAGCTAGGGCAGCAGCGGGTCGTTCGGCAGCGGCGGCCCGGGCGCCCGCTGACGCCGGGCCCGCCCCCTCCATCACCTGGAGAAGGGAGGAGTCCGGAGCCGGATTACCGGCGCCTGGGAGCCGATCCGACCGCCAGGACGAGGATCAGGCCGAGGCCCATGAGCACCTGGTCGCGCATCAGATGACGCAGACCGGTGGTCACGGCAGCGTGGCCGAAGCGCGCGCAGGCTTCCCGCACAGACGGGGACTCCGCCATGGGCCCCATCGTCTACACGACACCAGCTGAGCCCGCAGCCGACACCTCATAGTCGATCGGTCTCGCTCACAACGTCACCTCTGGTGCTCGTGGGCCCCTTGATGCCGTTGCGTCACCGGACATCGGCCGTCGCACCCGGTACGGCCGTCACCCCGCCGGCCCCTATCGGCTCGCCAGGCGGCCCTCGCCGGGATCTCCTCGAAGACATGACAGGTACCGACGCGCCCCCACCAGAGCCGGAGCGCCCCCGTGAGACTCCTGCCGAGGACCAGGAGCTCTCGCCACAGAAGGCCCACGAACTGGACGAGTTGCGCCGCCGGGTGAGTGAACTGGAGAGTGCCAGGCACGAGCCGAAGCACCGGCTCCGGGCCCTGGGCTCGGTCCTGCTGATCATCCTGGCGTCGGTGCTGGCGCTGCTCGCCGTGGTCGCGGTCTGGGCGAACAGCATCATCCGCGACACCGACCGCTACGTCGCAACCGTGGCACCGCTGGCGTCCAACCCCGACATCCAGCAGGCAGTGACCACCCGGGTCACCAACGTCGTACTGAAACAGATCGACGTGGATGCACTGGTCGCACAGCTGAGTGACGCGGCGTCGGAGAAGGGGGTTCCGCCCAAGGCCGCGAGCCTCATCGGCAACCTGAGCGGTCCCATCGAGAGCGGTCTCAAGGAGCTGGTGCACAGCACCGTGTTGCGGGTGGTCTCCAGCAGCGCCTTCGAGACGGCCTGGACCAATGCCAACCGCCGGGCCCACACCGCCGTGGACAAGGCGCTGACCGGGTCGGCCGACTCTGCGATCTCGCTGAAGGACAATCAGGTCGCCATCGATGTCGGGCCCATCGTGGCCCAGGTGAAGGACCGACTGGTCAGTTCGGGCTTCGCGCTGGCAGCGAAGATCCCGGACGTCCACACGGAATTCGTCGTGGTCGAGGGCAAGGACGTCGGCAAGATCAAGTCGTATCTGAGAGTGCTGCAGATCATCGGCAACTGGCTGCCCGTCATCGCGGTGCTGATCGCCGCCGCGGGCGTGTTCCTGGCGTCCCATCGCCGGCGGGCGCTGATCGGGGCCGCGATCGGGGTGTTCCTCGCCATGGTGCTACTGGGTGTGTGCCTCACCGTCTTCCGAACGGTGTATCTGGACCATCTGCCGCCGGGGACGAACTCGGACGCCGCGGGAGCCGTCTACGACTCGCTGGTGAGGTTCCTGCGCTCCAGCGTGCGGGCCGTGGGGGCGCTGGCCCTGGTCACAGCCCTTGGGGCCTTCTTCATCGGACCGTCACGAGTTGCCGTGCTCACCCGCCACTTCTGCACCAGGGGCATCGGCGCCGGGCGGGACGTGGCCGTCTCGGCGGGGCTGCGCCTGGGCGCGGTGGGGCGGTTCGTGCACCGCTTCAAGGCTTGGATCGGGGCCGCGATCCTGGCGGTGGCCGCGATCGTCCTGTTCACCTGGAGCTACCCGACCATGATGGTCGTGATCTGGACGGCGGTGATCGTGTTGGTGGCCTTCGCGATCCGCGAGTTCCTGGACACCGCGCCCGCGTGACACCCCGTCAGCCCGGCGGTGTCCGGTGTGCCGCGCGTCCCAGCAACAGCAGTTGCTCCGGGACACGATCCCCACGATTCCGGCCGGCACGACAACCCTCACCGAGAAGAGGAACGTGGCGGTGACGGCGAGCAGGAACCCGACGATCAGGGCGGCGAGCCCCTGCCGGATCCCGTGCGAACCACGTCGGACTGTTCGCTGAAGAGATAGGTCACAGCAGGGAGCAACTGGGCAATTTCCCGCAGGTCTTCACCCACCTCTCGCTCATCATGACGGCGACGACCCTGGACGACGCGCCCGACCGGCCGGCGGTTCGCTGAACGCGGGGATCCGCGGCCCCTGCGGCAGCAGTTGGACCACGACGAAGGACACCACGGCGGACAGCACCACCAGCGCGACCGTGTCCACATTGCCCAGCAGGAGCACGACCAGGACCACACTGCTCACGGGCACCCGCAGGGCCGCGGTCACCGACGCCGCCATCCCGACCGCCATCGCGGGCACCAGCCCCAGACCGGGCAGCGGCGCCAGCAGGACGCCGGTCGCCCCGCCCAGGAACAGGGCGGGGAAGACAGGGCCACCGCGCAGGCTGCCCAGACAGACCGTGTACGCGAGCCCCTTGAACACCAGCACCGCGACGAGCGCGCCCACCGACCAGGCGTGCGGGTCCTGCGCCAGGCCGGCCAGGGCGTCCTCCCCCGACATGGCGGCGTCGGCCGGCGAACGGCCGGTGGCGACCGCGTAGAGGGTGATGAAGCCCGCCGCCCCCAGCGCGCACAGAATGGTCTTCCGTACAGTCCGGGTCGTCACGAAGCCGGCCACGAACCTGCCGCCCACGAACACCCAGTGGATGAGGAAGGCGAGGGCCGGCGCGATCACCAGGACCCACAGGACGTCCGCCCAGTCGAGCGGCGGTGGCTTCGGCAGCCCGATGTCCAGGCTCCCGGTCTCCAGGCCGGTCCAGTGCACGAACCCGGTGAAGATCAGGTCCCCGACTCCGCTGGCCAGCAGGGCCGGCAGCATCACCGCGAACAGCTGCGGCCCGCCTATCCCGGCCACCTCCATCAGGAGTACGGCTCCCACCACCGGGTTCCCGAACAGCGCCGAGATGGCCGCCGCGGCCCCGGCCGCTCCGAGCAACGCCGTGCTCGCCTCGGTCTGGGGTGCCCGGACCAGGCTCGCAAAGAGCAGCGCCAGACCGCCGCCCAGGGCGATCAGCGGCGCCTCGGGACCCAGTACGACCCCGAGCGGCAGGCCGACCAGCGCGGCGACGAGGACACCGGGCAGTGCTTCCTTGGTGACCCCGCCGGAATGCAGACCGCCCGCCGGGATGTGCCCGCCCCGCCCGGGAAGCCGGGCGACCACCAGACCTACGACCAACCCGGCCACCGCCATCAGGGGCAGCGCCCACCACCAGGGAGCCTGCTTCCAGCCCAGGTCCTTGGGCCAGTCCGTCCAGATCAGCTGCTCCAGTTGGTGGAGCGCCACAAGGAACCAGAAGGCGACCAGCGCCACCGGAACACCGATCAGCCCGCAGAACACCAGCGCCTTGCGGTATTCGGGGCGGCGCAGCATGGTCTGCAGCTGGTCGGCCTCTTGGGGCTGATTCCCCGGCGCGGGCCCGGCCGCTGCCGTTTTCGTCCCGGCGATGGGGTCCTCCTGAGGTCAGGACACGACAGGTGATTCAACCCATAACAGGACGATGCTATCCAGTCGGCCTTCCATTGCCCGTCGCCACGCTGCCGAGCCGGCAGACAAATCCTCCGCGGCAGGGCGTCGAAGCCTGGCCCGTGCCCGGCATCCAGGGTCGAGGCTCGCTGAGTCGCGCCCGGATGGCCTACGTCCTCATGCCGAACCCGTGGCCCATCCGTAGCGTCTGATGCGGATCTGAGACCGATATGTGAGGTGACTGGTGGCTCTGCACAACGCTCAGGAACCGGCGGCCGATCCGACCGTCGACATCTTCGCCTCGCCGCTGAGTGAGCGGCCCCTGCCCAAGCGATCGATGCCGGAGTTCCCCGCGCCACCGTCCGTGGTCTTCCAGCTGCTGCGCAACGAGCTGCTCCTGGACGGCAACGCCGCACAGAACCTGGCCACCTTCTGCACCACCTGGACGAACGACGAGGTCCGCCGCCTGATGGACCTGTGCCTGGACAAGAACATCGTCGACAAGGACGAATACCCGCAGACCGCGGAGATCGAGTCGCGCTGCGTCAACATCCTCGCCGACCTCTGGCACGCCCCGGCCGGCACGGACGGCGACGCCAATGCCGTGGGCTGCTCGACCACCGGCTCCAGCGAGGCCGCCATGCTCTGCGGCCTCGCCCTGAAGTGGCGCTGGCGCGACCGACGCCGCGCCGCCGGCCTGTCCACCGACCGCCCGAACCTGGTGTGCGGGCCGGTGCAGGTGTGCTGGGAGAAGCTCGCCCGGTACTTCGACGTGGAGCTGCGCCAGGTCCCGGTGGAGCCCGGAGCGACCGGCCTGCAGCCGCACCAACTGCGCGAGTACGTCGACGAGAACACCATCGGCGTCGTCGCGATCCTCGGCGTCACCTACACCTGCACCTACGAACCGATCGCGGAGATCGCGGCCGAGCTCGACCGCCTGCAGACGGAGACGGGCCTCGACATCCCGCTGCACGTCGACGCGGCCTCCGGCGGATTCATCGCGCCGTTCCTCCACCCCGATCTGGTCTGGGACTTCCGGCTGCCCCGAGTCGCCTCCATCAATGCCTCCGGCCACAAGTACGGCATGGCACCGCTCGGCGTGGGCTGGGCACTGTGGCGCGACAAGTCCGCCCTGCCGGAGGACCTCGTCTTCCATGTCGACTACCTGGGTGGCGACATGCCGACCCTGGCGCTGAACTTCTCCCGCCCCGGAGGGCAGGTCGTAAGCCAGTACTTCATGTTCCTGCGCCTCGGCCGCGAGGGGTACCGGCGGGTGTACCAGTCCTGCGCCGACACCGCGCAGCATCTGGCCCGCCAGATCAGCGAGATGGGCCCCTTCACCCTCCTCTACGACGGCGCAGACGCGCTGCCGGCCGTCTCCTACACGCTGACCGACCCGGCGTCGACGAGCTGGAGCCTCTACGACCTCTCCGACCTGCTGCGGATGCGCGGCTGGCAGGTGCCCTCCTACCCGCTGCCGCCGAACCGTCAGGAGACGGTCATCCAGCGCGTCCTGGTCCGGCACGGCGTCGACCGCGACGAGGTCGAACTCCTCGCCGACGACATGCGCAGAGCGATCAAGCACCTCAACGAAGGCCACCCACGCGACGCGGAGCGCGCCGGCTTCCACCACTGAGGGCCAGGACGGGGCGAGTCGGCCGACGGCCACGCGAGGCTTCAGGTGCCTCTGGACGCGGGACCGGACTGGCGTTTCGCCCGGGGAATGGCCAGGTCAGCGATCTAGGCTCGGGCCGTGGAACAGCTCGAGCAGCGCACCGAGGGCGCGGGACCGTTCACCACCCGAGTCACCTGGCGCCTGCCCGGTGACGCCGAGGTGGTCTGGGAGTCACGGCTCGCACGACGGCGCGGAGTGCTCGCCGTCCGCACACCGAGCGCAGACGACGGTCGGCAGGCCCGTGCCGACGACGTCTCGATCCGCCGTCTGCGCAGGCTCAACGCCGTCGCCGCGACCGCCTTCGTCATCGGCGGGGCCCTGTTCGCGGCCGGCGCCGCCGTGGCCCAGTTCGGCTCCGGCGACGCCACCGAATGCGCCTCGATCTACTTCGCCGGCGGACTGTTCTTCAACATCGGCGGGTACGTCTCGTTGCTGCAGGTGATCAACGCGCCCCGTCACGTGATCGGCGGCAAGGCGCTGGTCACCCGCCGCTGGCGCTGGTGGAGCTACGAGCCCACGCGGGTGGACTGGCTGAGCGTCTTCCTCCTGTTCACCGGCACCCTGGTCTTCGGCGTGAACCTGCTGGATTCCTTCCTCCAAGGGCTGAACGTCCACCAGACCAACCGTCTGATCTGGGTACCCGACGTGGTGGGCTGCGTGCTGTTCCTGGCCTCCGGCCATCTCGCCCTGGTCGAGGTCTGCCACGGCCGGCCCCGCCTGCTCCTGCGCAGCCTCGGATGGTGGATCGTCGCGGTGAACCAACTCGGGTCCGTCCTGTTCATGGTCTCGGCGATCGCCGCGTACACCCGCCCGGCCACCGGCAGCCCGGTCAACATCGACATCGCCAACTGGGGCACCCTCACCGGCGCCCTGTGCTTCTCCGTCGGCGGCGTCCTGCAGCTGTACGAACGCCCGTAGAGCACCGCCCGCTGAGGCCTACGTCGAGCGGGGCTGAGTCGTCGGGATTCGGTGGGTGAAGAACATCGCGAGGAGCGAAGTGAGGGCAAGGATCGCCAGTGCGGCCCGAAGGCCGTCGAGCCGTGCGTCGGCATTCGCGTCGAGCGCGGCCTGCGTCACGTTCGTGCTCGTGCCCTCCTCGTCGAGGGCGGCCTTGAGCTGAGCGTCCGACAGGAAGGGCACGCCACTTTGGAGTTCGACGCTCGCCTTGCTCTTGACCTGGGCCGGGATCTCCGGGTTCTGCTCGATGTTGGCAAGAAACGAACTGGTCAGCGCGGCGATCAGGACCGACCCGGCCAGTGCGGTACCGATCGAGGAACCGAGGTTGGTGACCGCGTTCTGGACGCCGCCCACTTCCGCGCTCCGCTCGTCCGGCACCGCGGACACGGTGACCGAGCCGAGCTGCGACGCCAGCGCGCCCATGCCCAGCCCGATCAGCAGGAGGGGAATGGTGACGACTTCCGCACCCGCGTCGGCGTCGAGCGCGGCCATCAGGACCACTGCTCCCGCGAACAGCGAGAGGATCCCGAGCTGGACCACCCGCCGCGGCGAGACATCCGGGAGGAACCGCGGGATGAGGATCGCGGCGGCCAGCAGGGTCAGCGAGAGCGGCAGGATGCGGGCGCCGGTCTTGAGCGCGGACAGGCCGAGGGCCACGGACAGGTAGAGGGGTACGACGAAGAACACTCCCATTTGCACGAGGTACTGGAAGAAGAACATCGTCAGCCCGCCGGTGAGTTGCCGGTTCTGCAGGAGGGCCGGGTCCACGAGTGGTTCCCTGTGCCGCTCCACGAGGCGTGCCTCCCAGCGGAGGAACAGCCAGATCAGGAGCAGTCCCGCCAGCATGAGCCAGACGACCAGTGAGATCCCGAGCCAGGAGGGCGCGTCGGGCTTCGGCTGGAACCAGCCCCATTCGTCCGAGCGGAGTACGCCGTAGACGAAGACCCCCAGCCCGGCGGCGGACAGCGCCGTGCCGACGAGATCGATGCGGGAGGGGTTATCGGCCGGTGCGTCGGCGATACGGCGGCCGAGGGCCAGGATGGCGAGCACGATCACGACTTCACCGGCGAACACCCAGCGCCAGGAGAAGTATGTGGTCGCGACACCTCCGACCAGCGGCCCGAGGGCGATCGCCACGGCTCCTGCGGCCGTGACGAGCCCGTAGGCGGCGGGTCGGCGTTCGACGCCGAAGTTGGCGGCGACGAGCGCCACGATCGCGGGCAGGATGAGCGCCGCCCCGAGGCCCTCCAGGAGCGACCAGCCGACCAGCAGCACCGGCAGGTTCGGGGCCAGCGCCGTGGTCAGGGATCCGCATCCGTAGACGGCGCAGCCGATCATGAATGCGCGTTTGTGACCGATCAGCGTGCCGACCTTGCCGCCGGGGATCATGAACATCGCCATCACAAGGGTGTAGGCGGTGATCGCGCCCTGGACCCCGGTGACCGTCGTGCCGACGTCGTCGGCCACCGTTGCGATCGAGACGTTCATGACCGAGCTGTCCAGGGCCATCAGGAACTGGCCGGACGCGAGCGTCAGGAGGACGAGTCGTGCGGCTGCCGAACGCTCAGTGCTGCCTTCCCGGGGTGCCATGCGCGCATCGTCTCAGCGGCCATGGTGATCGCCCCTCGACCCGCCACGGAGATCGACCGGTTGGCGGCCAAAGCGGGTGATCCCGTATGGCCGCGGACCAAAGGGCCTAGGCCGTGATCCGCTCATCTCCTCATCGGCTGTCGCTGGTCCCGGTGGTGTCCATCAGGGTCGCGCGTCCCGCCTCCAGTCGGGCCGCCGGGATGCGGAACGGTGAGCAGGAGACGTAGTCCAGGCCCGCCCGGTGGAAGAAGTGGATGGAGTCCGGGTCGCCGCCGTGTTCGCCGCAGACGCCCGTCTCCAGGCGGGGGTTGACGGAGCGCCCGGCCTCGACGGCGATCTCCACCAGCCGTCCGACGCCCTCCTGGTCGATCGAGTCGAACGGCGACACCTGGAAGACGCCCTTGTCCAGGTACAGCGGGAAGAAGGAGGCCTCCGCGTCGTCGCGGGACAGGCCCCAGGTGGTCTGGGTGAGGTCGTTGGTGCCGAAGGAGAAGAAGTCGGCGGCCCCGGCGATCCGGGCGGCGGTCAGGGCAGCGCGCGGCAGTTCGATCATCGTGCCGATCGGGCAGTCCAGTTCGGTACCGGTCTCGGCCGCGACCTCGGCGAGGACGCGTTCGGTCTCGGCGCGGGCCAGGCGCAGTTCCTCGACCGTGCCGACCAGCGGGATCATGATCTCGGCGCGCGGGTCGCCGCCGGCGCGCAGGCGGGCGGTGACCGCTTCGGCGACGGCGCGTACCTGCATGGCCATCAGGCCGGGCACGGCCAGGCAGAGGCGCACTCCGCGCAGGCCGAGCATCGGGTTCTGCTCGTGCATGCGCTCGACGGCGGCCAGGAGTTCGCGGTCGCGCGGGTCCGGGTCGGTGGCTTCGGCCAGGCGGACGGCGAGTTCCGTTCGGTCGGGCAGGAACTCGTGCAGCGGCGGGTCCAGCAGCCGGATCGTCACCGGCAGCCCGTCCATCGCCGCGAGGATTCCGGTGAAGTCCTCGCGCTGCAGCGGCAGCAGGGCGGCGAGGGCCTGTTCGCGGGTGGTGTCGTCGCGGGCGAGGATCATCGCCTCGACCAGTGCCCTGCGCTCACCGAGGAACATGTGCTCGGTGCGGCACAGCCCGATGCCCTGCGCGCCGAGGCTGCGGGCGCGGGCGGCGTCCTCGGGGGTGTCGGCGTTTGCCCGCACCTCGAGGCGCCGTACGGAGTCCGCGTGGGCGAGAGCGCCGAGGACCGCTTCGGTGAGCGGGCCCGCAGCGGTGCCGGTCTCCAGCGCGCGGCCGACGTCGGACGCGGTGAGCGGGAGGGCGCCGAGGTGGACGGTGCCGGCGGTGCCGTCGACGGAGACGGTGTCACCCTCGTGGACGACCACGCCTGACTCGGTGGTGAACGCGCGGGCGACCGGGTCGACGCCGAGTGCCTCCGCGCCGCACACGCATACCTTGCCCATGCCACGTGCGACGACCGCCGCGTGGCTGGTCTTGCCGCCCCGGCTGGTGAGCACCGCCTGTGCGGCGATCATGCCGGGCAGGTCGTCGGGGGTGGTCTCGCGGCGGACGAGGATCACCTGCTCGCCCGCCGCGGCACGCCGTACGGCCTCGGCGGAGTCGAAGACGGCGGCGCCCACCGCGGCGCCCGGCGAGGCGGGCACTCCGTGGGCGAGGGGCACGTCGGTGGGCCGTACCTCGAAGCGGGGGAACATCAGCCGGTTCAGTTCGGTTCCGTCGACCCGGACCAGCGCCTCGTCGGCGGTGATCGCGCGTTCCTCGCGCAGGTCGTGGGCGATGCGGAAGGCTGCCTCGGCGGTGCGCTTGCCGACCCGGGTCTGCAGGATCCACAGCTTGCCGCGCTCGACGGTGAACTCGACGTCGCACAGGTCGCGGTAGTGGTTCTCCAAGGTCCGCATGTGGTCGCCGAGTTCGACGTAGGCGCGGGGGTCGAGCGACTTGAGCTCGCTCAAGGGCAGCGCGTCGCGCACGCCGGCGACGACGTCCTCGCCCTGCGCGTCGGGCAGGTAGTCGCCGTACATGCCGCGTGCGCCGGTGGCGGGGTCGCGGGTGAAGGCGACGCCGGTACCGGAGTCGTTGCCGAGGTTGCCGAAGACCATCGCCTGGACGTTGACTGCGGTGCCGAGGTCCTCGGGGATGTGTTCGCGGTGGCGGTAGACGCGGGCGCGCTCGGTGTTCCAGGAGTCGAAGACGGCGCGGATGGCGCGGGAGAGCTGGTCGGCGGGGTCCTGGGGGAAGTCCTCGCCGGTCTCCTTGCGGATGATGTCCTTGAACTCCTCGGTGAGCCGGGCGAGTTCGCCGGTGTCGAGGTCATGGTCGTGTGTCTTGTGTGCGGCGATGGCCTGCTCGAACAGGTCGGCGTCCACGCCCATCACGGTGTGTCCGAACATCTGGATCAGCCTGCGGTAGGAGTCCCAGGCGAACCGCTCCTGCCCGGAAGCCTTGGCGAGACCGGTGACCGACCGGTCGTTGAGACCGATGTCGAGGATGGTCTCCATCATCCCGGGCATGGAGAAGCGGGCGCCCGAGCGCACCGACACCAGCAGGGGGTCGTCGGCTGCGCCGAGCGTGCGGCCCATGGACCGCTCCAGTCCGGCCAGTGCGTGGGCCGCCTCGACGCCGAGTTCGGGCGGCTCCTCGCCGGTCTCCAGGTAGACCTTGCAGGCGTCGGTGGTGACGGTGAAGCCGGGCGGGACGGGCAGGCCGATCCTCGTCATCTCGGCGAGTCCGGCTCCCTTGCCGCCGAGCAGGGCGGCCATGTCCCGGCCGCCCTCGGCGAACTCGTACACGTACTTCGTCGGCATGGTCATCAGGGCCTCTCAGGCGTGGGGTACGACGGCCACGGGGCAGCCGACGTGGTGGATGGCGGCGTGGGCGACGGGCCCGATGCGCGGGCCGGCGGGCCGGTCGGTGATGCGGCGGCCGACGACGAGCAGGCCCGCTCCGGACGCGGCACGCAACAGCGCGGACTGGGGCCGGCCCTCGGTGACGGTCTCGGCGACCTCGACGCCGGGGTACTTGTCGCGCCACACCTGCAGGACGGCGGTCAGGAAGCCGTGCCACTCCTCGGCCCGCTCGGGGCTGCCCACGAGGCCGAGGTCGCCGGGGCCGAGCCCGATCGGGGAGGGCTGTTGCCAGGCGTGCACGACCTTCAGGCGCGCTCCGCGCAGCCGGGCCTCCTCGAAGGCGAACTCGATCACCTCGTCGCAGGGGTGGGCGAGGTCGATGCCCAACACCACGTCCCGGTATCGGGTCCGGGTGGAGCCGTTGCCCCGGCCGTCCGGGAGATGCTCGTCGGCGCCCTCTTCGCCGGCCCGGACCAGGACGACGGGCCGAGTGGCGCGTGCCACCACGCCCAGTGCGACCGATCCGACCAGGAAGCCGGTGAAACCGCTGAGGCCGCGCGAGCCCAGCACCAACACGTCGGCCTGCTCGGCCGTCTTCAGCAGGGCGGCGGTCGCGGGGCCCTGGACCTGTTCGTCCTCGATGCGGGCGGCGGGGCAGGTACGGCGGATGCGGTCCTCCGCCTGGTGCAGGGCGCGGCGGGCCAGATGCCGTTGCGCGGCCGTGGCGATCTCGCCGTCCTCCTGGCGCGGATGCCAGTTCCAGACGTGCACGAGCCGCAGCGGCCGGTCGCGGCGCACCGCCTCGCGGGCGGCCCACTCCGCAGCGGCCAGACTCTCGTCCGATCCGTCGACTCCGGCGATGACGGGCGGAAGCATGATGCGCACCTCCTGCGCTCGGTCTGCTCCTCGCCACCAGCCTCGTCCCGGCCCCTACCGCCGGGTATGGGCCGCCAGGGCTCAGGCCGGGCCCGTTCGGCCCCTGCACGGGCCGCGGGTCGGCGGCCAGGGTGGAAGACCCACGGGTCGGGAGGCAGCGGACCATGCAACGAGTGATCATCGCCGGGGTGGACGGGTCGGCGGGCAGCCGTGCCGCGGCCGACTGGGCAACGCGCGAGGCGCTGTTGCGCGCGCTGCCCGTGCGGGTGGTGCACGTGGTGCCGGCGGACGCGCCGGATGCGCTGGCGGACCATGTGGTGGCCGAACTCGTCGAGAGGCACCCTGCGTTGAAGATCCGGGCCACGAGCCTCGACGGGCCGCCGGTTGCACTGCTGCGCAGCGCCGGCGAGCGCGCCGAGCTGCTCGTGCTCGGCCTGCGCGGCGAGGACGGCGACGCCGACGCCGGGGTCAGTGTGGGCTCGACCGCGGCGGCCCTGGCCGAGGGCGCCGCCGGGCCGGTGGTCCTGGTCCCCGGCAGACGCACCGGCGAGGGTCCCGCGCGCCCCTCCACCGGCGTGAGCGTCGGCGTCGATGTCCGGGCCCCGGCGTCCGGAGCGCTCGGCTTCGCCTTCGAGGCAGCACGGCTGCGCGGCGTACGGCTGCACGCGGTGTACGCCTGGAAGCTGCCCCCGCGCGCCGCCACCTCGCCCTGGCCGGTCCTGGAGGAGGACCGGGCCACCTGGGAGGACCACGAGGTGCAGCTGCTGTCCGACGCGCTGCGCCCGTGGCGCGCGAAGTACCCGGACGTCGACGTCCTGGAGGACGTCGTGCTGTTCACCCCGGTGGAAGCCCTCGCCCACGCCTCGGAAGGCGCCGAACTGGTGGTGGTCGGACGGCCTTCCGGCTCGGCCTCCACGGTCCGGGAGCTGCTGGAGCACTGCCGGTGCCCCGTCGCCGTCGTGCCGTCGTAGTTCCGGTGGGGAGGATCGGCCCCGGCGGTTGGGTCGTTCGGCCTCTGTGGCGGCCCTATGACGGCGACGCACCGTGAGAAGCATGACCCCGTGTGCACGGATCGCCGT
Source organism: Streptomyces sp. NPDC001663 (assembly GCF_042893105.1). Taxonomy (NCBI): domain Bacteria; kingdom Bacillati; phylum Actinomycetota; class Actinomycetes; order Kitasatosporales; family Streptomycetaceae; genus Streptomyces; species Streptomyces sp. NPDC001663. The sequence continues at coordinate 132,970 of NZ_JBIAUR010000009.1, forward strand.
CATCGGCGTCGGGAACGACTTCCGGCGCGACGACGGCGTGGGCTGGGCGGTGCTCGCCGAACTGCGCGAGCGTGCCGGGGAACGGCCGCTACCGCCCGGGACCGTGCTCGCCACCTGCGACGGGGACCCCGCCCGGCTGATCGGCCTGTGGGAGGGCACCGACCTCGCCGTGGTCGTGGACGCGGCCCATGCGCACCCGGGCACGCCCGGCCGTGTGCACCGCCTCGAACTCGACGCCGGACACCTCGCGCAGCCGCCCAGGCCCAGCTCGCACGGGCTGGGCCTGGGCGAGGCCGTCGAACTCGCCCGGGCTCTGGGCGTGTTGCCGGGCCGGCTCGTCGTCTACGCCGTCGAGGGCGCCGACACCGCGCTGGGCACCGGCCTCTCCCCCGCCGTCGCGGCCGCCGTCGAACCCCTCGTCCACTCTGTCGAGTTGGAGGTCGCCCGGCACCGGGAGCCTGCGACAAGGGGGCGGGCATGACCGTGCGCCGCTTCCACGTGGAAGGCATCGTCCAGGGCGTCGGCTTCCGGCCGTTCGTGTACCGCACCGCGGCCGAACTCGGCCTGGACGGCTGGGTGGCCAACGTCAACGGGCACGTGGAAGGTGAGGTCGCCGGGCCGCCCCGGGCCATCGAGGAGTTCGCGGCACGCCTGCGGGCCGACGCGCCCGCGCTCGCCCACGTCCGCCGGGTCCGACTCACCAACGGCATACGTCGGTCGGCGTACGAGCGGGGGTTTCGCGTTCGCCCCAGCGCGCCCGGCGTCACGGACACGGCTGCGCGCGAGATCCCGCCCGACGCCGCGATCTGCGACGCCTGCCTGCACGAGTTGCGAGACCCGCGCGACCGCCGGCATCGCTATCCGTTCATCAACTGCACCGACTGCGGGCCCCGCGCCACGATCATCGAGGACCTGCCCTACGACCGCGTCCGCACAACCATGCGCCGATTCCCGCTGTGCGCGCAGTGCGCGGCCGAGTACGCCGACCCGGCCGACCGGCGCTTCCACGCCGAACCCGTCGCGTGTCCCGTGTGCGGACCAAGGCTGGCCTGGGAGGACCTGCGCGGCGAGGAGGCCCTGCGCGCGGCGGTCGGGACCGTCGGCGCCGGTGGGATCGTCGCGCTGAAGGGCCTCGGCGGCTACCAACTGGTGTGCGACGCGGGCGATCCGGTGGCCGTGGCGGAACTGCGGCGCCGCAAGCGCCGTCCGGCGAAATCGTTCGCCGTCATGGTCCGCGACCTCGCCACGGCCGCCCGGCTGGCGCGGATCGGCGCCACGGAACAACGGGAGCTGACGTCCCCCGGCCGTCCCGTGGTGCTGCTCGCCCGGCGCGGGAGGAGAGGGATCGCTCCGGAAGTCCACCCGGGTCTGCCCCACATCGGCCTGTTCCTGCCCACCACCGGACTGCACCACCTCCTCCTCGACGACCTGGACCGGCCCCTGGTGGTCACCAGCGGCAACCTCAGCGACGAACCCATCGCCGTCGACGACACCGAGGCCCGCCACGCCCTGGCCGACATCGCGGACGGTTTCCTCACCCACGACCGGCCGATCCGCTCCCGCTACGACGACTCGGTGGTGCAGTTCACCGGCCGGACCCGGATCACGGTCCGCCGTGCCCGCGGGCTGGCCCCCGCCCCGCTGCCCCTGGGTGTGCGGGAGCCCGTCGCCGGGGCAGGAGCCCAGCTCAAGCACACGTTCACGCTGGCCGCGGACGGCCGGGCCCACCTCGGTCCGCACACCGGCGACCTGGCCGATCTCGCAACCCACGACGCGTTCCTGGCGTCGTACGACCATCTCAAGCGGCTCACCGGCATCGAACCTGTCGCCCTCGCCCACGACCTGCACCCCGGCTATCTGTCCACGCAGTGGGCCGAGGCGCAGCCGGTGCGGCGGATTCCGGTGCAGCACCATCACGCGCACGTGGCGGCCTGTGCGGCCGAGCACGGGGTGCGGGGGCGGTTCCTCGGCGTCGCCTACGACGGGCTCGGGCTGGGTGACGACGGCACCCTGTGGGGCGGCGAGATCCTCGTCGCCGATCTGAGCGGCTACCGCCGCGTGGGCAGGTTCGCGACCGCGCCCCTGCCCGGCGGCGACGCGGCGGTACGCCATCCCTCCCGTACGGCCCTCGGGCACCTGCTCGGCGGCGAGACGCTGGGCTCACCGCACCCGTACCCCTGGCTCACCCGTCCCTTCACGCAGCGGCTCGATCCGGCCGAGGTCGCCGCCGTGCGCGCCATGGTCGCCAAGGACGTCAACTGTCCGCGGGCGTCGAGTGCCGGACGGCTCTTCGACACGGTCGCCGCATTGCTGGGTCTGTGCGACCGGGTGGGTTACGAGGGTGAGGCCGCCGTCCTGCTCGAGGCGGCGGCGGGTGCCGAGCACGCCGTGCCGCTGGCCCATCGTGTGGTGCGGGCGCAGGGCCTGTGGGTGTACGACTCCGCGCCGACGCTGACCGACCTGCTGGGACGGCAGCTCGACGGTGAGCCGGTGGCCCGGCTGGCCGCGGCCTTCCATCTGACGCTCGCGATCGTCACCGCGGAACTCGTCGCACGGGCCGTGGCCGAGGGCGCGCCGCGCACGGTGTGTCTCGGCGGCGGCTGCTTCGTCAATCGCCTCCTGCTGACGGAGGTGAAGCGCCGGCTGCGCGCGGAGGGGCTGCGGGTGCTGGTCGGTGGTCAGGTCCCCGTCGGGGACGGCGGCATCAGTTACGGCCAGGCCGCGGTGGCAGCCGCGCGGCTGGCCGGGGAGGGGTGAGCGCCCATGTGCCTCGGCATCCCGGGCCGGGTTCTGGAGATCCACGACGACGCCGGACTGCGCATGGCCACCGTCGACTTCGGCGGGATCCGGCGCGAGGTCTGCCTGAGCTGCACGCCGGATGCGGACGTCGGGTCGTACGTCATCGTGCATGTCGGTTTCGCGATCACCCAGGTCGACGAGGCGGAGGCGCACCGCACCCTCGACGTGCTGCGGGCGATGGCGGGTGCGGTGGAGGGCGAGCTGGGCGAGCCGCTTCCGTGAGCGGTCCTCCGTAAGCGGCCTGCCGGAAGGAGCCCGTCGGAAGGGGTCCATCGGCCCTTTGGGATCCGGTCGGCCCGCCCGACAGGGACGGTCAGCCCCTGCCGCGGACGGTGTGCCGGGGCCGAACCTGGCTGTGGAGGGAGCACGGAGCCGCCTCGGACAAGGAGGACCGCCATGACCGCTACCCGAGCCCCGGCCGTGCTGGACCGGGACGGTCTGAACGCACTGGTCGCGGCTCTGGTGGCGCAGGGACGGACCGTCGTCGGACCGACCGTCCGCGACGGCGCGATCGTGCTGGCGGAGACGACCTCGGCGGACACGCTGCCGTACGGCTGGGGTGTCGAACTCGACGCCGGACGGTACCGGCTGGTGCGGCGTGCGGACGATGCCGCCTTCGCGCACAGCGCGGGACCGCAGTCCTGGAAGGCCTACCTGCACCCGCAGCGCGAGCAGCTGTGGAGCGCCGACCGGACCCCGGAGGGCGATATCTCCTTCACGTCGCACGAGCCGGAGGCTCCGTCGTACGCCTTTCTCGGCGTCCGCCCCTGCGACCTGAGGGCGATCGCGATCCAGGACCGCGTCCTGACCGGCGGACGGCACGAGGACACCGGCTATGGGCGCCGGCGCAGGGGTGCGCTGCTGATCGCCGCCGAGTGCACCGAGCCGGGCGCGACGTGCTTCTGCGTGTCCACGGGCGGTGGGCCGGCCGCCGACCCCGGTTACGACCTCGCGCTCACCGAGGTGGTCGACGAGGACGGGCACCGGTTCCTCGTGCGTGTCGGCAGCGAGGAGGGCGCCAAGCTGCTGGAGCAAGTGCCGTACCGCAGCGCCGACTTGGCCACCGAGGCAACCGCCCGCGCCTCGGTGGACGCCGCCCGCGACCGGATGGGCCGCTCGCTGCCGCCGGTGGACCTGCGGGCCCTGATGGGCGCGAGCCTGGACGCCGTGCGCTGGAACGATGTCGCCGAGCGCTGCCTGACCTGCGGGAACTGCACGATGGTCTGCCCGACCTGCTTCTGCACCACCACGGAGGAGGTCACCGACCTGACCGGTGACCACGCCGAGCGGTGGCAGCGCTGGGACTCCTGCTTCGACCTGGACTTCTCGTATCTGCACGGCGGCCCGGTCCGCGCCTCGGCGCGCAGCCGCTACCGGCAGTGGCTCACCCACAAACTCGCCACCTGGCACGACCAGTTCGGCACGACCGGATGCGTCGGCTGCGGGCGCTGTATCGCCTGGTGTCCGGCCGGCATCGACATCACGGAGGAAGTCGCCGCGCTGGAGGCCGAACTCGAAACGGAGACGGACTGATGGCCCCCTCGATCGCCCTGCGCATGAACCACGCCCTGCCCGCCGAGCACCGCGAACGGCTGCTGCGCGTCGCCCGCGAGGTCTCCTTTCCGGCGGGTACCCGGCTGTTCGAGGAGGGCGGGCACGCGGACCGCTTCTGGATCGTCCGGGCCGGGACGGCCGCCCTCGACATGCATGTGCCCGGGCGCCGCGCGCCCGTGGTGGAGACGCTCGGCGTCGGTGATCTCATCGGCTGGTCCTGGCTGTTCGAGCCGTTCGCGTGGCAGCTGGGCGCCGCGACCGTGACCCCGCTGCGGGCCTACGAGTTCGACGCCGTCGCCGTCCGGCTGATGTGCCTGGACGACGCCGAGTTCGGGCGGGCCGTCGAGCACTGGGTCGGCCGGGTGCTGGCCCACCGGCTGCACGCGGCACGGACCCGGCTGCTCGATCTGTACGGGCCATACGGCGGCGGCGATTCCCGATGACGGACGTCCCCGTGCCCCACCGCGTGGTCGCCCGGCGGCCGGACACCGCCGACACGGTCACCCTGTGTCTGGAGCCGCTTGCCGAAACGCTCGGTGACTTCGAGCCGGGGCAGTTCGCGATGGTGCACTGCTTCGGGCGGGGCGAGATCCCCGTCTCGGTCAGTTCGGTGCAGACGACCGGCGGTCTCGCGCACACGATCCGGGCGGTGGGCGCCGTCTCGGCGGGGCTGTGCGAGGCACAGGCCGGGGACGTCCCGGGGCTGCGGGGGCCGTACGGCGTCGGCTGGGAGCTGGAGCGGGCGCGCGGGCGTGACGTGGTGGTGGTCGCGGGCGGCATCGGGCTCGCGCCGCTGCGCCCGCTGATCCTGCGCGCACTGGCCGAACCCGCCCGGTACGGCAGGGTCAATGTGCTGATCGGTGCGCGCACCCCGGGCGACCTGATCGGCCCCGAGGAGGCGGCGCGCTGGAGCACCGCCTATACCGGCGTGACCGTCGACCGGCCCGACGACGAGTGGCGCGGGGACGTCGGCCTGGTCACCCAGCTGCTGGACCGGGCCGACTTCGAGGCGGCGACGGCCTGCGCGTTCGTCTGCGGACCAGAGCCGATGATCCGGGCCACCGCCCGCGACCTCGCACACCGCGGCATGCCCCGCGAACGGATCCGGGTCTCACTGGAACGCAACATGCGCTGCGCCACCGGGCACTGCGGGCACTGCCAGCTCGGTCCGGTGCTGCTGTGCCAAGCGGGTCCGGTGGTCGGCTGGGACCAGGCCGAACCGCTGCTGTCGGTAAGGGAGTTGTGAGATGTCCACGACGACCGCTCCCACGCTCGCGGTGTTCAAGCTGGCCTCCTGCGACGGCTGCCAGCTCACCCTGCTGGACTGCGAGGACGAACTCCTGGCGCTGACGGGCGGGGTCAAGATCGCTCACTTCCTGGAGGCGTCCAGCGCGGTCGAGCCGGGTCCCTACGACCTGTCCCTCGTCGAGGGCTCGGTCACCACGGCCGAGGACGCCGAGCGGATCCGCGCGATCCGGGCCGCTTCGCGCCATCTGGTGACCATCGGGGCGTGCGCGACCGCCGGCGGCATCCAGGCCCTCAGAAACTTCGCGGACGTCGACGAGTACCGGCGCACGGTCTACGCGCACCCCGAGTACATCTCCACGCTGGCCACCTCCACCCCCGTGTCGGACCATGTCGACGTCGACTTCGAGCTGCGCGGCTGCCCCATCGACCGGCGGCAGCTCATCGAGGTGATCACCGCTTTCCTCGCCGGACGCAAGCCGGACATCTCGAACCACAGCGTGTGCTTCGAGTGCAAGCGGCGCGGCACGGTCTGCGTCACCGTCGCCCACGGCACGCCCTGCCTGGGTCCGGTCACGCACGCCGGGTGCGGGGCGCTGTGCCCGGCGTACCAACGCGGCTGCTTCGGCTGCTTCGGCCCGGCCGGGTCGGTGAACCTGCCGGCGCTGATCCCGTTGCTGCGCCGCGACGGCATGGACGAGGACGCCGTCATGCGCTTCCTGCACACCTTCAACACCGCCGCCTTCGACAAGGAGTTGAACTCGTGACGCACCGCGGATCCCGTGTCCTGCACGTCGGCTCGCTCTCCCGGGTCGAGGGCGAGGGCGCCCTGCGTCTGCATGTGCACGACGGCACGGTCACCGAGGCACGGCTGGAGATCTACGAACCGCCGCGGTTCTTCGAGGCGTTCCTGCGCGGGCGTACCTACACGGAGCCGCCGGACATCACGGCCCGGGTGTGCGGGATCTGCCCGGTGGCGTACCAGATGAGCGCATGCGCGGCGATCGAGGACGCGTGCGGGGTGAGCGTCGATCCGGTGATCCGGGATCTGCGCAGGTTGCTGTACTGCGGCGAGTGGATCGAGAGCCAGGTCCTGCACATCTATCTGCTGCACGCGCCGGACTTCCTGGGCCGTGCGAGCGCGATCGAACTGGCCCGCACGCACCGGGCCGAGGTCGAGCGGGGGCTCAGGCTGAAGAAGGCCGGCAACTCCCTGATGGAGCTGCTGGGCGGGCGGGCCGTGCACCCGGTGAACGTACGCCTGGGCGGCTTCCACCGGGCACCGACACGCGCCGAACTCCGGCCGCTGGAGGAGGAGTTGAAGCGGGCCCTCGACGACGCGTGGGAGACCGTGCGCTGGGTCGCGGGCTTCGAGTTCCCGGACGCGCACACCGACGCCGACCTGCTCGCGCTGGCCGACCCTCGGACGTACGCCATCGAGGGCGGCACACCGACCGTGCTGCGCGCCGACGGGACCAGGACGTCCTTCCCCGTGCGGGACTTCACCGAGCACGTCACCGAGACCCACGTGCCGCACTCCACCGCGCTGCATTCACGGCTCGACGGGCGGCTGCACCTGACCGGTTCGCTCGCCCGGTTCGCGATCGGTGGCGCGCAGCTGTCGCCGGTGGCACTCCAGGCGGCCGTCGAGGCGGGGTTGGGCGATCCGCGCACGGGCGCAGTGTGCCGCAACCCGTTCCGTTCCATCCTGGTGCGGGCGGTGGAGGCGGTGTACGCCGTCGGCGAAGCGCTGCGGATCATCGCGGCGTACGAGCCGCCCGCCCGCCCTTACGTCGACGTGCCTCCGGTCGCGGGCGTCGGGCACGGCGCCACCGAGGCGCCGCGGGGAGTGCTGTACCACCGCTACGAACTCGACGCCGACGGCATCGTGACCGACGCCCAGCTGGTGCCGCCCACCGCGCAGAACCAGGGCGCCATCGAGGACGATCTACGGCGCCTGGCCCAGCGCGCCATCGGCGAACACGACCCGGACGACGGCGAGTTGACGGCCCTGTGCGAGCGGGCTATCCGCAACCACGACCCGTGCATCTCGTGCTCCACCCACTTCCTCGACCTGACGGTCGTCCGTACCTCGGAACAAACCACGGGAGGCTGCGATGCCTGAATCTCCGTACACCGTCAGCGATGTGATGACGCAGACCGTCGTCGCTGTCGGCAGTGAGGCGCCCTTCAAGGAGATCGTCGAACTGCTCGATCAGTGGAAGGTCAGTGCCCTGCCCGTCCTGGCGGGCGAGGGGCGGGTCGTGGGGGTGGTCTCCGAGGCGGATCTGATGGCCAAGGAGGAGTTCCGGGACACGGAGGAGGGCGATCCGGCCGATCGGAGGAAGGCGGGCGCGGTGAGCGCGGGCGAGCTGATGAGCGCCCCGGCCGTAACCGTGCACGCGGACGCCACGCTGGCCGAGGCTGCCCGCATCATGGCCCGTCGGCACGTCAAGCGGCTGCCCGTGGTGGACGGGGTGGGCCTGCTGCAGGGCGTGGTCAGCCGCAGTGATCTGCTCAAGGTCTTCCTCCGGGACGACGAGGAGATCGCCCAGGAGATCCGGCGCAGCGTCCTGGGGCAGCTCCCGGTCACCACCCCCCTGACCGTGAGCGTGACCGAGGGCGTGGTCACTATCGGTGGTGCCCTGCCCGACCGGATGCTCGTGCCCGTGGTGGCCCGTGCGGTGCGGGCGGTGGAGGGGGTCGTGGACATCCGGCTCGATCTCACGCACCGATGAAGTACCTCGACGAATACCGCGATCCGGTGCTCGCCCGGCGGCTGCTGGACGAGCTGCGGCGCACCGCCACGCGACCGTGGCGGATCATGGAGGTGTGCGGCGGTCAGACCCACACCCTGGTCCGCCAGGGCATCGACGAGCTGCTGCCCGCCGGGATGCGGATGATCCACGGCCCGGGCTGCCCGGTGTGCGTGACCCCGCTCGAGACCCTGGACCGGGCGATGGCCATCGCGGCCGCGCCGGGTGTGATCCTCACCAGCTTCGGCGACATGCTGCGCGTGCCCGGCACGGACACCGATCTGCTGTCGTTGCGGGCGCGGGGAGCGGACGTACGAGTGGTGTACGCCCCGATGGACGCCGTGCGCCTGGCCGCCGGCCACCCCGACCGCGAGGTGGTGTTCCTGGCCGTCGGCTTCGAGACGACCGCCCCGGCCAACGCGATGGCGGTGCTGCACGCGGCCCGCCTCGGGCTGCGGAACTTCTCGATGCTGGTCAGCCATGTCCTCGTACCGCCCGCCATGACGGCGCTGCTCGACGACCCCGACTGCGAGGTGCAGGCCTTCCTGGCGGCGGGGCACGTGTGCGCGGTGATGGGCTGGACCGAGTACGAGCCCATCGCCGCCCACCACCGAGTGCCCATAGTGGTCACCGGTTTCGAGCCGCTGGACCTGCTGGAGGGCATCCTGATGGCCGTACGGCAGCTGGAGTCGGGCCGCTGCGAGGTGGAGAACCAGTATGTGCGGGCCGTGCGCCGCTCGGGCAACACCGACGCCCAGGACGCGGTCCGCAAGGTCTTCCGGGTCACCGACCGGGCCTGGCGCGGCATCGGGGCGCTGCCCGACAGCGGCCTCGAACTCGCCGAGGAGTACCGGGAGTTCGACGCGGCCCGCCGCTTCGACGTGGGCGGGCTGTGCCCCGTCGAGGACCCGGAGTGCATCGCGGGCGCCATCCTCACCGGGGCCAGGCTGCCCACCGACTGCACCGCGTACGGCACCCGTTGCACGCCGCGTCATCCGCTCGGCGCGCCGATGGTGTCGTCCGAGGGCACCTGTGCCGCCTTCCACGCGGCTGGACGCACTCCCACCAGGAGCACGGCATGAGCATCGAATGTCCCACTCCCCACAACGAGGACGAGGTCGTCCTGCTGGGTCACGGCGCCGGTGGCCGGCTCACCGCCGAGCTGCTCGACCGGCTGGTCCTGCCCGCCTTCGGCGGCGCGGCGGGCCCGATGGAGGACGCTGCGCTGCTGCCCGGACACCGGGAGCTGGTGATCAGCACCGACAGCTTCGTGGTCAGTCCGCTCTTCTTCCCGGGCGGGGACATCGGTTCCCTCGCCGTCCACGGCACGGTCAACGACCTCGCCATGCGGGGTGCCTGGCCGCTCGCGCTGTCCGTCTCCCTGATCGTCGAGGAGGGGCTGCCGCTGGCCGAGCTCCGGGCGGTTCTGGAGTCGCTGGGCAAGGCGGCGCAGGACGTCGGGGTGCCGGTGGTCACCGGCGACACCAAGGTCGTGGGGCGTGGCGCCGCCGACCGGCTGTTCATCAACACCACCGGCGTCGGACAGCGACGCGGCCCGCTGCACCCGTCCGCCGCGCTGGCCCGCCCCGGCGATGCTGTCCTGCTGTCCGCGCCGATCGGGCTGCACGGCACGACCGTCCTGAGCACCCGTGAGGGCCTCGGCTTCGAGAGCGACATCTGCTCGGACAGCCGGCCCCTGCACCGGCTGGTGGGCACCCTGGCCCCGCTGGGCGCCGCCGTCCACGCGCTGCGCGACCCGACCCGGGGCGGGCTCGCCGCGGCCCTCAACGAGATCGCCCGCGACTCGTCGGTCGCCGTCGAGATCGAGGAGAGCGCGATCCCGGTGCCCGCGGCGGTCGCCTCCGCCTGCGACCTGCTCGGCCTGGATCCGCTGGTCGTCGCCAACGAGGGCTGCATGGTCGCCTTCGTCGACCCCGGGGCGGCCGAAGCGGCGCTGGCCGCGCTGCGGTCGGTGCCCGAGGGCGCGCAGGCGGTGCGGATCGGCGAGGTGCTGCCGCCGGAACCGGCCGGTCGGGTAACTGTGCGCACCCTGGTGGGTGCGCGGCGCATCGTGGACATGCCGCTGGGTGAGCTGCTTCCCCGTATCTGCTGATCAGCGAGGTGAGGCAGCATGCCGGTGGTCGAGGCTTGACCGGGCATCATCACCCTCCCGGGGTGACGACGGACTGATCGACGGGATGAAGGCTGGGTCGTGAGCGGCTGCCGGCCGCGGCCGCACAAGGAAGGGAGATCCAGCCATGGCCACCACCACTACCCCGCACCGGCGCTCTGCACGCGCCGAAGCGGCCGCCTCAGGGCTGACGGTCTTCGCCGCCGTGATGCTGTTCATCGCCGGTACCCTCGACCTCTTCAGGGGCATCATGGCGATCGCCGACGACGACGTCTTCGTCAACACCCCGAACTACGTCTTCAAGTTCGACCTGACGAGCTGGGGCTGGATCCAGCTGGCACTCGGTGTCATCGCCATGGTCGTGAGCGTCGGACTGTTCTCGGCGGCCACCTGGGCGCGGGTTGCCGGAGTGGGTATCGCGGGGCTGCTGATCATCGCGAACTTCCTGTCCATCCCCTACTACCCGTTCTGGTCGCTCACGCTGATCGCCCTGTACGGCTTCGTCATCTGGGGATTGTGCGTGGTCAGGAGGGACGACGTCAGCGGCTAGCCGGAGCCGAACCTGGCCAGTCGTCGGGGCGGCCGTCCGGTGAGTCCGGCGCGCCCTCCCGCAGTCGAGGGCTGCGGGAGGCGGCCTTCTTGTGCCAGGCGCCGTACCGCTCCGCCAGGAACACGGCCGACATGCCGTGCAGCAGGATGCTCAAGGCGACAGTGAGGGCAACCACCCGCCCGATGAGCTGGACCCCGTGGACGTGTTCCTCCACCACGAGCAGCCCGAAGACGACCGAGGCGAGCCCGCGAGGCCCGAACCAGCCGATGTAGGCGACCGTGGGGAGGGCCAGGCCGCTGCCGGTCAGGGAGAGCGCGACCGGCAGCATCCGGACCGCGGTGAGGCTCAGCACGGCGTAGACGATGATCCGCCAGTCGACATCCTCCAGTGTCGGACCGAGCAGGACGGCGCCGAAGACCAGGAAGCTCACGGACGCGAGCAGCTCGGCGAGGTGTTCGGCCAGGTGGGCGGTGTCGTCATCGCCGTCCGGGGCATCCGCTTCCATGTCCTGGCGACGGGAAACCGTGTCCTGCCGACGAGAACCCCTGTCCTGCCGGTAAGAGACGCCGAAGGCGAAACCGGCCACCCAGGCCGCGATGAAGCCACTCCCGTCGACGACGACCGCCAGGGTGTACGACCCCACGGCCGCGGCCAGGACGAACACCTGCCGCCAGTCCCGGCTGACCCAGTCCCTCTCGCGCGAGCGGCGCAGCAGCCATCCGCCGATACCGCCGACGGCAAGGCCCAGCGCGGTGCTGAGCACCAGCGCGCGCCAGAAGACTCCGCCGGCCCCCTCCTCCGAGGTCACGGTGCCGGGCAGAGCCGCGAGGAAGAGCACGAAGAACGGCAGCGCCATGCCGTCGTTGAGGCCGCTCTCGACGTTGAGGCCGCTGCGCACCAGTGGGGGGACCTTCGGACTGGAGACCGCGGTCTTACCCAGGGCCGCGTCCGTCGGGGCCAGGATCGTCCCGACCAGCGCCAGCTCCCAGACGGTCAGCCCGGGCAGCAGTGGCCACGCCAGGAGCCAGCCCGCCCCGATGGTCAGCGGCAGACCGATCCCCAGCAGCCGTCCGGGAAGGAACCCACCGACGCCCAGGTCCCGGCGCCTGACGGACATCGCGTCGGTGAACAGAACCAGCGTCAGGGTGGCTTCGACCAGGGTGAGCACCGGTCCCGCGTCGTGCTCCAGGTCGAGGAGGCCGAGCCCGAGCGGTCCGATGGCGACCCCGAAGGCGGTGAACACCATGGGCGCCGACACAGGTGTGGTCGACAGCCGCCGGGAGAACAGTGCATATCCCGCGGTGACGGCGGCCACGGCCGCCCCCGCCCACGCGCTGCCGCTCACCGCGCCCTCGCCTCATCGAGGGCCGGAGAGCAGCAGCCTGCGCTTGGCCAGTTTTCCGACAATTGCTTACCGATCCGGATGGAGCATGCCCGTCCGGCCATGATCGGACAGCGTTTGTTCGGCGTCCCGTACCGACACGGTGGGACGAGCACGGCAGCGAAAGGGCAGGGCGGGCGGGCCCTTCACGTCGTTTGCCTCTCCTTCGCCAGTTCGCCGGCGACCCGTGCCGCCCACGCCTCGATCTCGGGGAAGTTCCGGAAGTCCCCGCCCTTTCCGCTGCGCAGGATCATGCCTGCGATGCGGCCCTTGGCGCCCTCTTCCAGGCAGCCTCCGAAGGTGACGTGCCCCCGGGCGTCGAGCCGGGTCATGGCGCGGCGCACACCGGGCACGGGCGGGATGTCCCGCTCCGACGCCGTGGCGTCGAGGGGTCCGCTGCTGAAGAGCCACAGCGGGCGTGCGGCCAGTGCGCTGCGGTTGCGGCGCACGAACCGGCGGGCGTCCTTGTGCCAGCGTCCGGCGTAGAGTCCGCCGCCGACCACGACGGCGTCGTACCGTGTCACGTCCTTGACGGTACCGGCCGGCGCAGTGTCAGCCGCGAGGCCCTCCTTGCGCAGGACCTCGGCCACGGCCTCGGCGATCTGCGCGGTCGATCCATTGGTCGTTCCGTAGGCGACCAGCACGCTGATGGGCATGGCGGTCCGCCTCCTTTCAGCTCACAGCTTGCCCAGCCAGTCGTCGGCGACACCGTGCAGTGCCTGCTCGTCGGGCCGGACGTGCGAGTCGTCCAGCCGGTGGGTGAGCTTGTCGACGACCGCTACGACCCCGTCGATCTGACGGGCCATGGAGACGGCGATCTCCGTCTCGCTCTTGCGTTCCATGTGACCGGAGAGCGTGACCACGCCCTCCACCACGGAGACGTCGACGCTGCGCGGTGCCAGCCACAGCGCGTGGACGATCACCTCGTCGACGACCTCCTTGCGGATCTCGGCGTCCGGCCGCAGGAAGACCTGGAGCAGGTCGCGGCGGGTGACGATGCCGACGAGCCGATTCTCCTCGTCGAGGACGGGCAGTCGCTCGACGCGGTGCTGCGCCATGGTCCGGGCGGCCTCGACGATGCTGTTGTCGGCATGCACCGTGACGGGCGGCTCGGTCATCAGCTGGCCCGCGGTGCGGGCCCGGGTCTTCACAGCCCGCGTCCTGCCTTCGTGGGTGAGGGCGGCGAGGCGGTGATGCTTCTTCGGCTCGTACGGGTCGGGCGCCTCGGCCTGGCGGATCATGAGATCCGTCTCGGAGATGACCCCGATGACCTTCTCGTCGTCGTCGACCACCGGAAGTCCGCTGATGCGGTGCTCACCGAGCAGTCGTGCCACCTCCTTGAACGGGGTGCCGTACTCGGCACGGACGACCTCCGTGGTCATCACGGAGCCGACCTTGTTGTGCTTCATGGCTGTTTCCTCCTCAGCGGAGCCGGCGCAGATACGGATCCTGCGGCCCGCGGGGCAGCAGGCGCACCCGCGCATCGAGCACACTGACTCCGCCCGGTGTCGCGAGTACGGGGTTGAAGTCGGCCTCGGCCAGCTGCGGCAGGTCGCTCGCCATCCGGGACAGCCGCAGCAGCAGTTGTTCGAGGGCTTCGAGGTCGACGGGGCGCACGCCGTTCGCGCCGAACAGCAGCGGGGCGCAGCGCAGGGACGTGATCAGGTCGTGCACGTCGTGGTCGGTGAGCGGGGCGAGCCGGGCGGCGTGGTCGGCGAGCACCTCGGTCGCGGTGCCGCCGAGGCCGAAGAGGACGAGCGGTCCGAAGACCTGGTCCTGGACGACGCCGGCGAACAGTTCGGTGCCGCGGTCGGCGAGCGGCTGCACCACCACGCCGGTCAGCAGGCCTGCGAACCGGGTCTCCAAGTCCCGGAAGGCGGCGCGCACTTGGGAGTCGCCGCGCAGGTCGAGATGGACGGCGTGCTCGACGGTCTTGTGCAGCAGGCCCGGCCAGTGGCCCTTCATGACCACCCGGCCGTCGGCACCGCGCAGCCGGTCGGCGGCGAGGACGGCGTCGTCCTCGGTCTCGGCCCAGGCCCACGGCGACTGGGGGATGCGGTAGCAGTCGAGCAGTTCGGCACAGGTCCGCGGGTCGAGCCAGCCGCCGTCGGGGTGAGCCTCGAGGTACGTGTCCACGACGGCGCGGGCGCGCGTCGTGTCGACCTCGGCGAGGTCGGGGACTGTCCCGGCGGGCCGGGCCAGCCAGGCCGCGCGACGGGCCGCGTGGGCCAACGCCCGTGCTGCCGCCTGGGGTTCGGCGTACGACGGGACGGTGCCGCCCTCGGCGGGCAGCAGTTCGACGGGCAGGGCCTGTTCGAGCCGTACCGCGGCGAGCGGCTTGGCGCCTCGGGACGGCGCGCTGGTGAGGGCGCGGACGAGGTCGTCGCCGGTTGCCTCGGCGACCGCCGTGGGGATCAGGGCCACCAGGACGGCGTCGACGCCGCCGTAGCGCAGGATCCGGTCCACGCAGTCCGTGAGCTGTTCCTCCGAGACGGCGGCCGTGGCGTCGACTGGGTTGCCGACGGCGGCACCCTCGGGCAGGACGGCGAGCAGGTCGTCGATCAGCTCAGGGGTGGGCGGCGGCAGGGTCAGGCCTGCCTCGGCGCAGGCATCGGCGGCGAGCACACCCGCCCCGCCCGCGTTGGTGACGATCGCGACACGGGTGCCTGCGGGCAGCGGCTGGGAGTGCAACAGGGCGGCCGTTTCCAGGAGTTCACCGACCGAGCGGGTGGCGGTGATGCCGGCCTGGGTGAACAGGGCGCCGCGGGTCATGGTGCGGGTGGCGGCGGCCGCCGTGTGCGATGCTGCGGCGCGCCGGCCGGCGTCGGTGCGTCCGGCGTCGACGGTCAGCACGGGCATGCGTCGGGTCACGCGGCGCGCGGTGCGGGAGAAGGCCCGTGGGTTGCCGAAGGACTCCAGGTGCAGCAGGGCGAGATCAGTGCGGCCGTCGCTCTCCCACCACTGGAGCATGTCGTTGCCGCTGACGTCGTACTTGTCCCCCAGGGACACGAACGAGGAGACGCCGATGCCGAGCCGGGACAGCCCGTCGAGCAGGGCGATGCCGACACCCCCGGACTGGACGGCGACGCCCGCGGTGCCGGGGCGCGGATGGCCGGCGGCGAAGGTGGCGTCGAGGCGCAGCGTCGGGTCGGTGTTGGAGATGCCGAGACAGTTGGGGCCGACGAGCCGCATGCCGTAGGCGCGGCATGTCTCCATCAGCGACCGGCCCTGGTCGGCGTCGAGGCCCGCGGTGACGACCAGGAGCGCTCGTACGCCCGCCTTGCCGCACTCCTCGGCGGTCTCCGGGACCGAGGCTGCGGGTACGGCGAGGACGGCGAGGTCTGGCGCCATGGGCAGGGCGGCGACCGACGGGTAGCACGGCACGCCGAGGATCGCGGTCGCTGCCGGGTTCACCGCGAACAGACGCCGATTGAACCCGCCCGAGTGCAGATGGTGCAGGATCGCCCGGCCCACCGAGCCCGGTTTGCGTCCGGCTCCGACGACGGCCACCGCCTTCGGCCGCAGCAGCGGCTCGAGGCTGGCCACGTCGGCGGCCCGGCCGCGTTCCTCCACGGCCGTGAGGTAGGTGTCGCTCTCGTCCAGGGCGATGGTGCAGCGCACTTCCGGGCCTTCGAAGTGGCGGGCTGTGCGCAGGCCGAGGTCGGCGAAGAGCCGCAGCACCTCGCGGTTCTCGCTGAGCGCGTCGGCGGTGAAGGCCGTGACGCCCTCGGCGCGGGCCGCGGAGACCAGGTGCTCGACGAGAAGCGTGCCGACCCCTCGGTGGTGCAGTCCGTCGGCGACCGCGATGGAGACCTCGGCTGTGCTGCCGGTCCCGCCGGTGTCGTACTCGGCGAGGCCGATCAGCCCGCTCGCCGTCTCGGCCAGCAGGGCCCGGTACCCGGGGTGCGGCGATGCGCTGGCCCGGTCGGCGGCCAGGACGGCGGAGCACCGACTCGCCGAGAAGAACCGCAGCCGCAGGTTCTCGACGGACATCTCCTCGTAGAGCCCCTGCACCTGATCGTGGTCGCTCTTGCTCACGGGCCGGATGCACACGGTCGTGCCGTCCGCGAGCAGGGCGTGGGCCATGGGCCGGGTGAGCGCGTCGTCCGTCATGACGGAATCCCCTCCAGGTCTCTCGACACTTCGAGCGTCCAACGGAACGGGCAGCTCTCACATGGGCTGTCCGGGGGCCGAAGGTGGGCCGGTCGGCCCCCGGCGCGGGCCGGGTCTCAGGAGTTCCACGTCCAGTCCGCGACCTCGGGCAGATCCGTGCCGTACTCGCGGATCCAGGCCTCGTGGCGGGTGCGGGCGTCCGCCATCGTCTGACGTACGGCCGCGGCGCGCACCGCGAGGCCCGGGACGCGGTCGATGACGTCCATGACCAGCCGGTAGCGGTCGAGGTCGTTGCGGACGACCATGTCGAACGGGGTGGTCGTGGTGCCGGACTCCTTGTAGCCGCGCACATGCAGGTTGGGGTGGCCGGTGCGCCGGTATGCGAGGCGGTGGATCAGCCACGGGTAGCCGTGGTAGGCGAAGATCACCGGCTTGTCGGTGGTGAACAGGCCGTCGTACTCGAAGTCGCTCATCCCGTGCGGGTGTTCCTCGCGCGGCATCAGGCGAGCCATGTCGACGACGTTGACCACGCGGACCGCGAGGTCGGGCAGGTGGCGGCGGAGCAACTGGGCTGCGGCCAGGACCTCCTGGGTGGGCACGTCGCCGGCGCAGGCCAGCACGACGTCCGGTTCGCCGCCGTTCTCGGTGCCCGCCCACTCCCAGATGCCTGCTCCGCGCGCGCAGTGGGCGCGGGCCTGGTCCATGGACAGCCAGTCGAAGCATGGCTGCTTGCCGGCGACGATCACGTTCACGTAGTCGCGGCTGCGCAGCGCATGGTCCGCGACCGACAGCAGGGTGTTGGCGTCCGGCGGCAGATAGACCCGTACGACCTCGGGGCTCTTGTTGAGGACGTGGTCGACGAAGCCGGGGTCCTGGTGGGAGAAACCATTGTGGTCCTGGCGCCACACGTGCGAGGTGAGCAGGTAGTTGAGGGATGCGATGGGGGCGCGCCACGGCAACTCCCTCGACGTCTTCAGCCACTTGATGTGCTGGTTGACCATGGAGTCGACGATGTGTACGAAGGCCTCGTAGCAGGAGAACAGCCCGTGCCGGCCGGTCAGCAGATAGCCCTCCAGCCAGCCCTGGCAGGTGTGTTCGGAGAGGATCTCCATCACCCGGCCGTGCCGGTCGAGGTGTTCGTCCACCGGAAGGTGCTGGGCCTGCCAGGCCTTGCCGCTGGCGTCGAAGACGGCCTGCAGCCGGTTGGAGGCGGTCTCGTCGGGACCCACGACCCGGAAGTCGCGGCGGGCCGCGGTGTCCTCCATGACCTGTTCGAGGAGGTCGCCGAGGACCCGGGTGGGCTCGTGGAGGGTGGTGCCCGGCTTGTCCACCGGCACGGCGAACCGGTCGAGGGAGGGGATCGGCAGGGCGCGCAGGAGCAGGCCGCCGTTGGCGTGCGGGGTGGCCCCCAGGCGTACGGCCCCGTCGGGCACGCAGGCGAGCACGTCGGCGACGGGTCGGCCGTCCGCGTCGAACAGCTCCTCGGGGCGGTACGAGCGCAGCCACGCCTCCAACTGCCGCAGATGCTCCGGGTTTTCGCGTACGGCGGCCAGCGGGACCTGGTGGGCGCGCCAGGTGCCCTCGACCGGGACACCGTCGACCTCGGCGGGTCCGGTCCAGCCCTTGGGGGTGCGCAGGACGATGACGGGCCAGTGCGAGCGCTCGGCGACGCCGTCCTCGCGGGCAGACTGCTGCAGCGCGGCGATGCGTTCCAGCGCGTCGTCCATCGCGCGTGCCATCGCCCGGTGGACGGTGGCCGGGGCGTCGCCGGTGACGTGGATCGGCACATGACCGTATCCGCGCAGCAGATCGTCGAGTTCGTGCTCGGGCAGGCGGGAGAGCACGGTCGGGTTGGCGATCTTGTAGCCGTTGAGGTGGAGGATCGGCAGGACGGCTCCGTCGTGCACCGGGTCGAGGAACTTGTTGGAGTGCCAGGAGGCGGCCAGCGGTCCGGTCTCCGCCTCGCCGTCGCCGATCACGCAGGCGACGAGCAGGTTCGGGTTGTCGAGGGCCGCGCCGTAGGCGTGCGACAAGGAGTAGCCCAGTTCGCCGCCCTCGTGGATCGAGCCCGGCGTCTCCGGCGCGACATGGCTGGGCACGCCGCCGGGGAAGGAGAACTGCCGGAACAGCCGCTCCATGCCCGCCGCATCCCGGGCGACGTTCGGGTACGTCTCGCTGTAGGTGCCCTCCAGCCAGGAGTTGGCCAGCACGGAGGGGCCGCCGTGGCCGGGCCCCCAGATGCACAGGGCGTCCAGGCCGCGGGCCTTGATGACGCGGTTGAGGTGGGTGTACACGAGGTTCAGGCCGGGCGAGGTGCCCCAGTGACCGAGCAGCCGCGGCTTGATGTGCTCGGGCCTGAGGGGCTCGCGCAGCAGCGGGTTGGACATCAGGTAGATCTGCCCGGCGGCCAGGTAGTTGGCGGCCCGCCAGTGGGCGTCCAGGGTGCGCAGCTCCTGGTCGGAAAGTACGGTGGCGTCCAGGTGTTCGACCTTGGGCATGAGTGACTCCGGAAGTCATCGACGTGGGTCATCGGGCGGTGGAGGCGGCATGGCCGGCAAGAAGGCGGCGACACTGCCGCGCAAGACGTACGAGAAGGAACTGCTGCGCCTGCAGACGGAGTTGGTGAAGCTGCAGGAATGGGTGCGCGCCGAGGGTGCCCGGCTGGTCGTCGTCTTCGAGGGGCGGGACGCGGCGGGCAAGGGCGGCACCATCAAGCGGGCCGCGGAGCATCTCAACCCGCGCGTGGCGCGGATCGCGGCACTGCCCAAGCCGACCGAGCGCCAGCGCACGCAGTGGTACTTCCAGCGGTATGTGGAGCATCTGCCGGCCGCCGGGGAGATCGTGCTGTTCGACCGGTCCTGGTACAACCGGGCCGGGGTCGAGCATGTGATGGGCTTCTGCACCAAGGAGGAGTACCAGCTCTTCCTGCGGCAATGCCCGATCTTCGAGCGGATGCTGGTGGAGGACGGGATCCTGCTGCGCAAGTACTGGTTCTCGGTGAGCGACACCGAGCAGCAGGAGCGCTTCCGGCGCCGGCTGGAGGATCCGGTGCGGCGCTGGAAGCTGTCGCCGATGGACCTTGAGTCGATCTCCCGCTGGGAGGCGTACTCCCGGGCCAAGGACGAGATGCTGGTGCACACGGACATCCGGGAGGCGCCCTGGTACGTCGTCGAGAGCGACGACAAGCGCCGGGCCCGGCTGAACATGATCGCCCACCTGCTGAGCACCCTTCCCTACCGTGAGGTGGCACCGCCGGTGCTGGACCTGCCGCCGCGGCCGCCGTCGACCGGCTACGAGCGCCCGCCGCGCGATCTGCAGACCTACGTCCCCGATCACGCGGCGAGCTTGTAAGCCGGTCACGGCGCTCACGCCTTCTGCGGTACGACGGCCACCGGGCAGGCGGAGTGGTGCAGCACCGCGTGGGCGACACGGCCGAGCTGAAGCCCGAAGTGCCCGTCACGCCGCTTGGCTCCGACGACCAGCAGGTCGGCCCGGTGCGAGGCGTCCACCAGCACCCGGCGGGCGTGGCCCTCGACGGTGCCGCGCTGGACCTCGACGTCGGCCGGAAGGTCCTGCAGTGCCTCCTCCAGCGCCTCGACCGCCCGCTCGTGGTGCAGCCGGGCGGGTTCCCCGGCCATCAGGGGATGGTCGGTGCTCTCGTGCGCCGGGCACCGCCAGGCCCGTACGGCTTCCAGAGGCACCCCGCGGCGCCTGGCCTCCTCGGCCGCGAAGCGCACGGCCGCGGAGTCCTTGGCGTCCTCGCCGACGCCCACGACGACGCGGCCGCGGGTACCGGGCGTGGCACGGTTGTCGTGGCTGCCGCGCAGCACTATCACCGGGCACTCGGCGTAGGCGGCCACCGACAGGCTCACGGAGCCGAGAAACAGTTCGGCCAGGCCACTGCGGCCGCGGGAGCCCACCACCAGTGCGGAGGCGAGGCGCCCCTCCCGCACCAGCGCGTACTCGGGCTCCTCCGCCAGCACCTCGGCGGTGATCTTCAGCTCCGGATGCCGCCGACGCGCCCGCCCGGCGGCGCCGGCGACGATGTCGTCGGCCAGCACCTCCTCGGACGGCTTCCCGATGTCCGTGGCGAGCGCGGTGCCCTCGTAGCGCTCCCACAGGGAGGCGAACACCACCCGCAGCGGAACCCCGCGCAGGGCGGCCTCGTCGGCCGCCCAGTCGACGGCCCGCAGGCTCGGCTCGGAGCCGTCCGTGCCCACGACCAGGGGCTGTTCCATCGTCGTCATCCCTCCTGACCGAACTCGAACACGATGCGGGCCTTGACCTCGCCGCGCAGCACCTCGTCGATGGACTCGTTGACGGCGGTGAGCGGACGGGTCTCGTGGATGACCTTGGTGCGGCCCGCCGCGTGCAGTTGGAAGACCTCGGCGAGGTCCTGCCGGGTGCCGACGATGGAGCCGATCACCGAAGTGCCGTTCAGCACGGTGTCGAAGATGGGCACCTGGATGGTGCCGTGTGCCGGCAGGGCCACCATGACGAGCTTGCCGCCGCGCCGCAACCCGGAGTTGACCGCGGAGAAGGCGGCCTCGTTCACTGCCAGGGCGATGGCGGCGTGGGCGCCGCCGTGCTCCTTGAGCACCTCGCCGACGTCCTGCTTGCGGGCGTCGATGACGATGTCGGCGCCGAGTTCCGCGGCGAGTTCGAGCTTCTCGTCGGTGACGTCGATCGCCGCGACGGTGGCTCCGGCGATCTTGGCGTACTGCACCGCCAGATGACCGAGCCCGCCGATGCCGGAAATCGCGACGAGCTGGGCCGGCCTGACGTCCGCGACCTTGAGCGCCTTGTACGTGGTGACGCCGGCGCAGGTCAGCGGAGCGGCGTCGACGGCGCTGACGCCCTCGGGCACCGGCTGGGCGAAGTCGGCCCAGGCCAGCATCTTCTCGGCGTACCCGCCGTCGCAGCCGTAACCGGTGTTGATCTGCTGCTCGCACAGCGTCTCCCAGCCGGACAGGCAGTGCTCGCACCGCCCGCAGGCCCGGCCGAGCCACGGCACGGCGACCCGGTCTCCCACACTCAGGTGGGTGACACCGTCGCCGAGCTTCTCGACGAGGCCGACGCCCTCGTGGCCGGGCACGAACGGCGGATTCGGCTTGACGGGCCAGTCGCCGTGGGCGGCGTGGATGTCGGTGTGGCACAGACCGGAGGCCTCCAGGCGGATCCTCACCTGACCGGGACCGGGCTCGGGATCGGGGCGCTCCTCGATGACCAGGGGCTCACCGAAAGCTCGTACGACCGCTGCCTTCATGGGTTCAACTCCTCAGGGATGGGCGTCAGTTGTGGGCGACGACCGCGACGGGGGCGGTGGCGTGGTGCAGGACGGCGTGGGTGACGGGACCGATGTGGGCGCCGAGCGGGCTGTGGCGGATGCGGCGGCCGACGACGACCAGCGAGGCCTCGTGCGAGGCGTAGACCAGGCGGTCGGCGCCGCTTCCGGCGCGGGACTCCTCCAGGACCTCGACGTCCGGGTACTTCCGGCGCCAGGGGCGCAGGGCCGCGGCGAGGGCGGCGGACTGCTCCCGGGCGATCTCGTCGTACAGCTCCGGGTCGGCGGACAGGCCGTAGGCGTAGTACGGGGGCAGGTTCCAGCCGTGGACGGCCCGCAGGACGGCGGAGCGCCGGGCGGCCGCGTCGAACGCGAACTCGATCACCGAGTCGTCCGGGCCGGCGGGGTCAAGGCCGAGTACGACGGGCCGGTACGGGGTGGCGGCCGACGGGATGCCCACCGGGTCCGCCTGATGTTCGTCCGCGGCCTGCTCACCGGCGCGGACCAGGACCACGGGGCGCTCGGCATGGGCCACGACGGCGAGGCCGACGGAGCCGACCATGAACCCGCCGATGCCGCTGAGGCCGCGGGAGCCGAGGGCGAGCAGTTCGGCGTCCTCTGCTGCCTTGACCAGGATGTCCGCGGGCCGGCCGCTCGACTGCTCCATGGTCACCTCGACGCCGGGATGGCGCAGGCGAAGGCCCTCGAGGGTCTCGCGGGGAATACGTTCGCTCCAGTGCTGCTGGGTCTCGGCGCCGAGGAGCGGGGCCTGGGCCATGGGCTCCGGCACAGGCTCCCACACGTGGACGATCTTCAACGGCAGGCCGCGCAGCTTCGCCTCGCGGGCCGCCCACTCCGCCGCGGCCCGGCTCTCCGACGAGCCGTCCAGCCCTGCGACAACAGTGCGCACCATGACATGCCTCCGAATCGGGGATCTGTCTCCAGCCTCGGCGGCAGCGGGGCCCCTGTTGCAGGGGCCGCAGGTCCCCGGCCCGGGCCGACCGGCCCAACTCGGCGGTGTGGCGGAGTCCGCCCGCACCGGCAGGGGCATCCTTGGGGAAGCGACGAGAGGAGATCCATGTCCCACGGCTCGGGCGGGCACGCCTCGCGGTGGCGCAGTCTGACGCCCGGGATCGTCGCGCTGGCCGGTTACCGCCGCTCCTGGCTGCGCGGCGACCTGCTGGCGGGGGTGACGGTGGCGGCGTATCTCGTGCCGCAGGTGATGGCCTACGCGGGTGTGGCCGGACTGCCGCCGGTCGCCGGGCTGTGGGCGATCCTTCCCGCGCTCGCCCTGTACGCGCTGCTGGGCTCGTCGCGTCTGCTGTCAGTGGGCCCGGAGTCGACCACGGCACTGATGACCGCGGCCGTGGTGGGCCCGCTCGCCGGCGCGGACCCCGACCGCTACGCCTCGCTGGCCGCGGCCCTCGCCGTCACGGTCGGTCTGCTGTGCCTGGCGGCCCGGGTGCTGCGCCTGGGCTTCGTCGCCGACCTGCTCTCCCGCCCGGTCCTGATCGGCTATCTGGCGGGTGTGGCGCTGATCATGATCGTGGACCAGCTCCCCAAGCTGACCGGCGTGTCCACGACGGGCTCACGATTCTTCACCCAACTGTGGTCTTTCGTACGGCACTTGGGGGACGCGCACCCGGCCACCGTGGTGTTC
This sequence comes from Streptomyces sp. NPDC001663, assembly GCF_042893105.1. Taxonomy (NCBI): domain Bacteria; kingdom Bacillati; phylum Actinomycetota; class Actinomycetes; order Kitasatosporales; family Streptomycetaceae; genus Streptomyces; species Streptomyces sp. NPDC001663. The sequence goes on from NZ_JBIAUR010000009.1 coordinate 156,443, forward strand.
TCCGCCGTCACCCTCGCCTTCCTGTTCACGGTGGCACGGCTGCTGCGCACGGTTCCCGGCCCCCTGCTGGCCGTGGTGCTGGGCACCGGCGCCGTCGTCGTCTTCGACCTCGACGGGCGGTACGGCATCAAGGTGATCGGCGACGTCCCGGCCGGGCTGCCCGGCCTCGCGCTGCCGGACCTCACCGAGCTTCCGCATCTGGTGCTGCCCGCGCTCGGCGTCCTGCTCGTCGCCTACACCGACTTCATCCTCACCGCGCGGGCCTTCACCGGCGGCGACGACGAGGGCCCGCCGCTCGACGCCGACCAGGAGTTCCTGGCGCTGGGCGCGGCCAATCTGGGGGCGGGATGTCTGCACGGCTTCCCGGTGAGCAGCAGCGCCAGCCGCACCGCGCTCGCCTCGTCGGCGGGCGCCCGCAGCCAGGGGTACTCGCTGGTGGCGGGCGCGGTGGTGCTCGCCGTCCTGCTCTTCCTCAGCCCGCTGCTGGCCCGTACGCCGTCGGCCGTCCTGGGCGCCCTCGTCGTCTACGCGGCCGTCCGTATGATCGACCTCGCGGGCTTCCGCCGCCTGGCCTCCTTCCGCCGCCGCGAACTGCTGCTGGCACTCGGCTGCCTGGCCGGGGTGCTCACCCTGGACATCCTCTACGGCGTGATCGTCGCCGTCGGCCTGTCCGTGGCCGAGCTGCTGAGCCGGGTGGCCCGCCCGCACGACGCCGTCGAGGGGCTGGTGCCGGGCCTGGCCGGCATGCACGACGTGGACGACTACCCCAAGGCCCACACCATCCCCGGCCTGCTCGTCTACCGCTACGACTCACCGCTGTTCTTCGCCAACGCCCAGGACTTCCACCGCCGCGCCCTGGCCGCCGTGGACGAACAGACCGACCAGGTGCGCTGGTTCGTCCTCAACACCGAGGCGAACGTCGAGGTGGACATCACCGCCCTGGACGCGGTCGACGAGCTACGCCGCGAACTCACGCGCCGCGGCATCGTGTTCGCCCTCGCCCGGGTGAAGCAGGACCTCCTGGACGACCTGGAGGCGTACGGGCTCGCGGAGGCGGTGGGCAAGGAACTGATCTTTCCCACGCTGCCGACCGCCGTGGCCGCGTACCGTCAGTGGGACCGCAAGGGATAGCCGCTTCAGCTCTTCACAGGCGTGCGCACGACAGGCCGCTCCGGCAGACGCGTCGCCCCCGGCGTCCCGGTGCCCGACGGCCGACGCGCCGCACGACGCTGCAGCGACCGCAGGTACAGCGCGTCGAGCGCCGCACTGAGCACGAAGGTGACGGCCATGGCGATCACCAGGAGAACGGCGAACTGCCGCCAGAACTCCGGAGTCAGGCTCGTACCCATGGTGTTCCACCCCTTTTCTGCGCTGCCGATTGCTCTCACACCACCATCGAACTGCTGTCTGCGGGGTGGCACAGGGTGCCACAGGGGTGGAGGGGGCCGCCGGCCGGCCCGCTCCTGGGGCCGGGTGGCCCATGGCCCGTGCCGGGCCGCGCGCACACGCTGGGAGTGGCAGTTCCGTACGCCTTACTGGAGGCACGTCATGAACGCTCCCGCCACCACGAGCATGCCGCGGGCGCTGGCTGTCGAGCAGCGGCAGCGGCTGATGGGGATCGCCCGGGAGGTGTCGTTCCCCGAGGGCACCCGGCTCTTCGAAGAGGGCGGTCAGGCCGACCGGTTCTGGATCATCCGCACCGGCACGGTGAACCTCGACATGCGCGTGCCCGGCCGCCGGGCGGCCGTCATCGAGTCCCTCGGGCACAACGAACTCATCGGCTGGTCCTGGCTGTTCGCCCCCTACACCTGGCACCTCGGCGCCGAGGCGGCTTCCCCGCTGCGGGCGTACGAGTTCGACGCCGCCGCCGTACGGGAGATCTGCCAGGACGACCCCGAGTTCGGCCGGACCGTCGCCCGGTGGGTGGGCGAGGTCGTGGCCCACCGCCTGCAGGCGGCCCGCGTCCGGCTGCTGGACCTGTACGCCCCGTACGGCAGCGGGAGCGCGCGGTGAACGCAGCCCCGCACATCGTGAGCGACGTGATGACCCGCACCGTCGCCGCCGTCGACCGCGATGCCGCCTTCAAGGACATCGTGCGGGCCCTGCAGGACCGCAAGGTCAGCGCGGTGCCCGTGGTGGACGGCGGGCGGCGGGTCGTGGGGATCGTCTCCGAGGCGGATCTGCTGCCCAAGGAGGAGTTCCGCGACAGCGATCCCGACCGGTACACACAGCTGCGGCGGCTGTCCGACCTCGCCAAGGCCGGCTCGGTCACCGCCGGAGAGCTGATGACCTCCCCCGCCCTCACCGTCGGCGCGGACGCCACGCTCGCGCAGGCCGCGCGGACCATGGCGCGGGCCCAGGTCAAGCGGCTGCCCGTCGTCGACGAGTCGGGGCGTCTGGAGGGCATCGTCAGCCGGGCGGACCTGCTCAAGGTGTTCCTGCGCGACGACGAGGAAATCGCCGAGGAGGTACGGCGGGAGGTCGTGTCCTACCTCTTCCCGACACCTGCGTCCGCCGTGCTGGTCGAGGTCCGGGACGGCGTCGTGACGCTCGGCGGCCGGGTCCGCGACACCTCCCTCGTACCGGTGGCCGCACGCCTGGTCCGGGCGGTCGAGGGCGTCGTGGACGTGCGGTTCGCCCTGGACGGGCCGGACCGGACCGCGGGCTGACATCCACGGGAGCGGGACCGCGGCAGCTTCCGCGCCCCGGTCCCGTCCCCTTTCGCCTCAGCCGGTCGTATGCCCCCACTGCCGTCCGACCCGCTCCCATTCGACGCCCCACAGCTCGGTGGCCCGCCGCTGCACCCGCAGCCGTACCATCTGGCCGACGCCGAGCACCGTCAGCCCGGCGACCAGCGCGACTCCGCTGCCCGCCAGCACCACGCGGGTCATCGCCTCAGCGGAGCTCACGGGTGCCGACACCAGTCGGCCGTGCCCGTCGGTCCACGCCGGCACGGTGCTGCCCGGCTTCGCCGTGGGCCTCACGTCGATCGTGCCGGTACGGACGGTCGCCTTCCCGTCGCTGCGGTCCGTCCAGCGCACCGTCGCCAGCACCCGGTCGTACCTGATGCCGGTGACCACGTCCCGTCCGCTGCCGGGCACGGTCTTGACGAGCACCGCCGACACCGGGTGACGTCCGGTCCGGTCGTGCTCCACCGCCCGCTGGGCCCCCTGCGCCCCGACGACCCCGGCGAGGACCGCGAGGACCGTCGCAGCCGTCCAGGCGAGCAGGACGATCCACGCCTCCACCACATCGCTGTGCCGCCGCAGCGGATTGCTGCGCCAGCGCCACCCCAGGACCTTCGCGTGTCTGGCCTTCCGCATCGGACACACCCCCTCACGGGCGCAATGAGGACGGACACATATAAAAGGTCTCACCAAGGGCTCGCATACGGGAGGGGCAACCGGCCCTCGGCGTGCGCGAGTGGGGCCGGTCGGCCCTAGTGCGTCCGGCCGCGGCGAGTGATGATCGTCGTGACGCACGCCCGCAGTCCGTGCGCCACACCTCCGGGGAACAAGGGGTCGACATGACCGAGGCACGCACCTTCACCGCGCAGGATCCCATCCGCGTCTTCCTGCTCGACGACCACGAGGTGGTCCGACGGGGAATCGCCGACCTGCTGGAGGCCGAGCCGGACATCACGGTCGTCGGCGACGCCGAGAACGTGGAGCACGCGCTCGTGCGGGCTCCGGCGGTCCGGCCGCACGTGGCCGTGCTGGACGTACGCCTGCCGGACGGGGACGGCATCTCGGTCTGCCGCGAGCTGCGCAGCCGGATGCCGGAGCTGGCCGCGCTGATGCTGACGTCGTTCGACGACGAGGAGGCGCTGCTCGACGCGATCATGGCCGGGGCATCGGGCTATGTGCTCAAGCAGATAAAGGGCTCGGACCTGGTCTCCGCGGTCCGCACGGTCGCTTCGGGCCAGTCCATGCTGGACCCGGCGACGACGGCCCGGCTGATGCGCTCCTTGCGCGCCGAGCCCGCCGAAGTGCCCGCCGTCGCGCCGGAGTTGGCGGGCCTGTCCCCGCGCGAACGGGAGATCCTCGCGCTGATCGGGGAGGGCCTCACCAACCGCGAGATCGGCAAGCGGCTCTATCTGTCGGAGAAGACCGTCAAGAACCACATCTCCCGGCTGCTGGCCAAGCTGGGCGTCCAGCGTCGTGTGCAGGCCGCGGTCCTCGCCACGCACCTGGAACAGCCCGAGCAGGGAGACCGTCCCGTGCGGTGATCCACGACGTCCGGCGGCCCGGCGGTGTGTTTCACCGCCGGGCCTGTTCGCGCGCCCCGCACCGTCGGCGCTCATGGCTTCCTGGACGGGACCAGAGCGACAGGGCAGTGGGCGTGCCGCAGAATCGCCCGGCCGTCCGGGCCGGACAGCGCCGCCGTCGTGCCGTTGTGCCCCCGTACACCGACCACGACGAGCTGGGCGCCGACGCTCGCCTCCGCGAGGGCCCGGTGCCTGCGGCTCCGAGACGGCCAGGAGCGCACGGTGACGTCCGGGTACTTCGCACGCAGGCCGGCCAGGGAGCCACTGGCCGAGCGCCCGTCGTGCAGGTGGTGCAGGACCAGCAGCTCCGCGCCGCGCTCCGCGGCCTCGGCGAAGGCGAACTCGGCCGCTTCCCGCGCCACCGTCGACGCGCCGTCCGCCAGGACGACCGGACCGGTCCGGCTCTGCCTGCCGCACACGACCAGCACCGGGCAGGAGCCGTGGACGGTCAGCCGCCCGGCGACCGAGCCGCGCAGCAGGCCGCGCAGGCCGCGTACCCGACGGCTGCCCACCACGGCCAACGACGCGGCACGCGCCTCGGAGTTCAGCACCGACGCCGGTTCGCCCAGAAGGACTTCACGGGTGATGACCAGCTGCGGTGCCACCTTGCGGGCCCGCCACTCGGCATCGGTCAGGGCCTCGTTCACCCGGTCCCGCAGCCCCGCGCCGTCCGGATCCCAGGGCGCCACGCCGACCGGCACCGGCTCCGAGGACCAGGTCAGGGCGTGCGTCAACTCCAGTCCCACCCCTCGCCGTTCGGCCTCCCGTGCCGCGGCCTCCACGGCCGCCAGACTCGACGGTGTGCCGTCCACTCCCACCACAACCGGACCGTTCATGGCAGCCCTCCCTTCCAGGACTCCCATCCTTCGCCCGTCGCTCCTCCGCCGCACTGGGCCGTACGGGCCCCGAGGCCGCACCGACCGGCCCTTCGGGGCCGCGGTTCACCGTCCCTCCCCGAGCACCAGCCGGTCCGTCTCCCCCGGCTGGAGGCACACCGCCCGGTCCGGCAGCCGTACGTCGATCGGCGAACCGTCGGACGACGGCACCGCGATCTCCAACAGGCCGCGCTCCAGCCTGAGTTGCACTCCCCAGTGGCCCTGGTAGCGTAGGGCGAATCCGTACGAGGACAGCTCCGGCAGGGGTACGGGGTCGAGCCAGAGCGCCCCGCCCCGTGTCTCCAGGCCGGTGAGCCCGCGCTGGACGAGGTCCAGGGTGCCGGCCATGGCGCCCAGGTGGATTCCCTCTCCGGTGGTGCCGCCCTGGACGTCGGCGATGTCGCCCCGGAGGGCCTCCTGGCAGAACGTCCACGCCTCCGCGCGGCGGGCGCGGGCCAGGACCCAGCCGTGGACCAGGCCGCTGAGCGTGGACCCGTGGCTGGTGCGCCGCAGGTAGTGGTCGACGGTGCGCCGCCAGGTGTCCTCGTCCAGCTTCAGCCCCAACCGCCGGAACAGGCCCCGCAGTTCGGCCGGTGAGAAGAGGTATCCCAGCATCAGTACGTCGGCCTGCTTCGAGGCCCGGTAGCGGTTGACGGTGTCGCCCTCGGCCTCCAGGATCCGGTCGAGGCGCCGGATGTCGCCGTACCGCCCGCGGTAGCGGTCCCAGTCGAGCTCGGCGAGGTCGCCGTAGCCCGCGAACTGGCTGATGACGTCGTCGTGGAAGGGCACGTGGAGGGTGCGGGAGACGTCCTCCCACAGTTCGAGTTCGCCGCCGTCCAGGCCTGCGCGCTCGACGAGTTCGCGTCGCCGGGGCTCGGGGAGGCCGCCCAGCAACTCCAGTGTGCGGGTGAGCACCCAGGCGGCCGTGACGTTCGTGTAGGCGTTGTCGTCGAGGCCGGGCTCCTGCGCGCCGGGGTAGGCGTCGTGGTACTCGTCGGGGCCCATCACACCCTTGATGCGGTGTCGTCCGAGAGTCTCGTCGTAGACGGCCGAGTCGGCCCAGAAACGGGCGATCTGCAGCAGCATCTCGGCGCCCTTGGTGTGCCGGAACTCGGTGTCGCCGCTGGCCTCGCAGTACTGCCACACGTTGTACGCGACGGCCGAGCCGACGTGGTGCTGGAGCCGGGAGTGGTCGGGCAGCCAGCGTCCCGAGCGCGGGTTGAGGTGCAGCCGCTGGGTCTCCTCGCGCCCGTCGCTGCCGCTCTGCCAGGGGTACAAAGCACCGCGGCGGCCCAACTCCCGTGCGGCGGTGCAGGCTTGTTCGAGGCGTCGGTGGCGGTAGCGCAGCAGGGCGCGCGAGACCTCGGGGAAGTGCAGATTGAGGTAGGGCAGGACGAACAGCTCGTCCCAGAAGACGTGTCCGCGGTAGGCCTCGCCGTGCAGTCCGCGGGCGGGCACGCCGACGTCGAGGTCGGCGGTGTGCGGGGAGAGCGTCTGCAGGACGTGGAAGAGGTGCAGACGCAGGATCCGCCCCGCCTCTCCGGCGACCTCGAGGTCGGCGCGGCGCCACAGCTGGTCCCAGGCGTTGAGGTGCGACTCGAGGAGTTCGTCGAAGCCCCGCGCCCGGGTCACCCGGTCGACGGCGGCGAACAGCGGGTCGCTGATCGCCGGGTCGCGCGAGGTGTGCAGGGCGACGGTCTTGTCGACCGTGACGGTGCGCCCCGCCTCCAGATCCAGGTTCAACTGCTGTGCGACGCACGGGACTTCGTGCCGGACCGTGACGGTAGCGTCGGCACCGAGGCGGGCCGCCATGGCGATACGGATGTCCGACGTCCGGGTGCGGCAGCGCAGCCACACGGTGTCCGGGGCGGCCGTACCGGTGTGCACATGGGTGAGGTGGCGGCCGTCGAGGTCGCGGTACCGCTCGACCCCGGAGTTGGTGACGCCGCCGTCGAGGGCCGCCTCGACGTCCAGCCCGCCGGAGAAGCCCTCGGCCGTGAACTCGGTGCGCAGCGCGGCGAGATGGGGATCTGCCATGTGCACGAACCGCTCTTGACGCACCGTCAGCACCCGTCCCTCGCCGAGGTCGTAGCGCGTTCGTCGCTCCAGCAGCCCGGAGGACAGGTGCAGGGTCATACGGTGCTCGAGCACGGGCGCGGTGTCCGGGGTGAGCCACGGCTTGCCGGGAAGACGGAAGCGCAGCGGCAGCCAGTTCGGCACGTTGACCATGTCCTCGTTCTCGACCTGGTGGCCCGCCACGTCGGAGGTGAGGCGGTTGTAGCAGCCGGCCACATAGGTGCCCGGGTAGTGCACCTCGTCCGCGGCGCACTCGGGCAGCGCCCCGCGCGTGGCGAAGCAGCCGTTGCCCAGCGTGCACAGCGATTCCCTCAGGCGTTCGTCGGCGGGCTCGTAGCCCTCGTACTCCCAGGTCCAGCCCGTCACTTCTGCGCTCCTTGCACGAGGAGTTCTCCCAGGTCCGGGGGGCGGCGGGCGGTCACGCCTATTGCGGCACGACTGCCACCGGGCAGTCCGAGTGGTGCAGCAGGGTGTGGGCCACCCGGCCGAGCTGGAGTCCGTGGTGGCCGGTCCTGCGCCGCGCTCCGACGATGAGCAGGTCCGCGGCGGCCGACCGGGCCACAAGCACCTTGCGCGCCGGTCCTTCGACCGTGCCACGGCGCACCCGGACCCCGGGGTGGTCGGCGATCGCGTCCTCCAGCAGGGAGTCGAGCAGGGTGGAGGCCTGTTCCTCGTGGTGGTGCGCCGGATCCTCGGCCAGTCGTGGATCGTCGGCGCCTTCGTGCGCGGGGCATCGCCAGGCGCGTACGACGTCCAGGGTGCAGTCGCGGGCCTCGGCCTCGCGGAAGGCGAACCGCACGGCCTCACCGCCGGTCGCCGGGTCGCCCGCCCCGAGCACGATCCGCTCATGGGTGGCCTCCAGCCCGGCCTTGTCGCCCCGGACCACGATGACGGGCCCGTGGGCACGGGCCGCCACGGCCAGTCCCACCGAGCCGAGCAGCAGGCCCGCGAGCTCGCCGCGGCCGCGCGAACCGGTCACCAGTACCGAGGCGTTGTGCCCTTCACGCAGGAGGGCGGCGACCGCCTCCTCGGGGACCACCTCGGCGGTGACCTTCACCTCCGGGTTGCGCAGCCGGGCACGCTCCGCCGCGGAGGCGACGACGTGTTCGGCCAGCACCCGCTGCGAGGGGCGTTCAAGACTGTTGGAGGGGACGTCGCCCTCGTAGCGTTCCCACCGCGAGGCGTACACCAGCCGCAACGGCAGGCCGTGCCGGGCCGCCTCGTCCACGGCCCAGTCGACCGCAGTGAGACTCCCGTCCGATCCGTCGACGCCCACGACCAGGGGCAGCTCCATCTTCCCCACCGCCTTTCGTCGGTCCGTGCGGGAACCGGGACCAGGGGCCCCACATCCACCGTGACACCCGCCACCGGGCGGTGCAGGGGGCGGTTCGGCCCCGGACGGGGACGTTCGGCCCTGGCCGGTTCGGCGTCCCCGTGGTGTCCTGGTGGTGACGGGAAGGCCCCATAACGGCGCGGGGAAACGGCCGGCGGTCGTGCACCGCGCAATCAGGATCCGCGAGAAGCGGGTGGGGGCCTTCCCGCCCCTCCTGCCCGCGCCGGACCGGCCGCGCCGCGCGCCGCCGCGACCCGGTGGCGGACGATCTCCGCCTCGACGCATTCGGCCAGATGGCCGACCGTCGCGGCGACGGGCTCGGACAACCCGTGCCCCAGCGAACTGTCCGGGCCGTCCACGGCGTAGGCCACCAGGTGGCCGGGCAGCCGCCCGAGCGCCCGGGCCACGTTGACGGCCGCGCCCAGGCCGTTCGGATGCATCGTGCCCGCCCGCCACAGCGCCGCGCCGTCGAGTTCGAGGCGGTAGATGCGTCCGGGGTGGCTCGGACGGGCGTGGGCGGGCTCCAGCACGACGGCCAGCTCCGCGTTCTCCCAAAGCCGGATCAGCCGGGCCGGATCGTCGTCGCATGCGGCGAGCAACGTGCCCGGGGGCAGGGGGCGTTCGGCGGCACGCTCCCGCAGCCGGGAGAGCACCGCCCGGGCCACACCGTCGTCGCGCCGGTCCGGATCGCCGACGCCGATGACCGCGATGCGGGTGGAGATGGTCATGGTTCCTCTCCCTCCACTGCGTGTGTCTCCAGCTTCGGCGGAGCGGAGGGTTCCGGTCACTGGGCCGAAGGGACTCGCAGCAGCCCGGTCGGCCCTGGCGGCCCGATGTCCGTCCGTCGCCTGCCGGTCGGGGTGTCGTCTCAGGTGGCGCCGCCGGCTCCCGAGGGCTGCGCGGTCGTCCCGCCGTCCGGCAGGTCCGGGTCGAGGTCGGGCCGGCGGTGCGGGCCCGACAGCGCGCAGTCGACGTCCACGACGCCTTCGACGGACCGCACCAGGCGCGCGGTGATCGGCACGAAGGCGGTGTCGGGGATCCTTCCGGTCAGCTTCACGACTCCGTCGCGGACCTCCACCCGGATCGGAGCGAGCGGTGCCCGGAACAGCCGGTCGACGATGTCGCGCCGGATCTCCTCGGCGATGTCCTCGTCGTCCCGCAGGAAGACCTGCAGCAGATCGGACCGGCTGACGATGCCTTGCAGCGCGCCTTCGTCGTCGACCACGGGCAGCCGTTTCACCTTGTGCAGTGCCATGATCCGCGCGGCCTGCGCGAGCGAGGCGTGGGCCGGGACGGTCAGGGCCGGGGCCGTCATCAGGTCCTCGGCGGTCACCGCGCCGGCCTTCACCAGGTCGCCCAGACGGCGCAGTTGGGTGTACCTGTCCGGGTCGCCGTCGCGGAACTCCTCCTTGGGCAGCAGGTCGGCCTCGGAGACGACGCCGGCGACCCGGCCGTCGTCCTCCAGCACGGGCATCGCGCTGACCTTCCATCGCTGCATGGTCTTCACGATGTCCTTGAACGTCGCCCGGCGGGCGAGCGCGACGACGGTACGCGTCATCACATCGCCGACGAGGTGCGGAGTGCCGCCCATGGCATCCTCCAGAGGGCTCGCGTCGCGCCGTGTGTCCATCCCGCGCGACACCTTCAGACTCGGGCACGAACCCGTCGGCGACTTGGGCCGACCGGCCCCGTCCGGGGTGCCGTTGGGCTGGTCCGCAGGACACCGCCCGAGCGGGCACAGAGGGCCGTTCGACCTGCTGCCCGGGCCACGCAGCCCCTGCCCTGCACGGGCCCTTGCCCGGACGCTGGTGGTGCACAGGTCCGCCGCAAGTGCGCGGACCCCGGTCCGGGGAGGTGTCTGCCGTGCCGCGCCCCGTTGTCGTAGGCCTTGACGGCTCGCCCGAGAGCCTCGCCGCCGCCGACTGGGCGGCCGGGGAGGCATTGCGGCGCGGTCTGCCGCTGCGTCTGGTGCACGCGTGGGAGGGCCTGTCGCCCGACGTGTCGCCGCTGCCCGAACTCGAGGCGCCGCGGTACTGGGCGCGGCGGATCCTGCGCGGGGCCGTGGACCGGCTCGAGGAGCGCCATCCGCAGGTGTCTCTCAGCGCGGAGCAGATCGCGCGGCCCGCGGCCGACGCGCTGGTCGAGGCGGGCGCCGAGGCCGAGTTGCTGGTTCTGGGCAGCCGGGCGTTCAGCGGGCTCGGCGGCTTCATGGCCGGTTCGGTGGCGCTCGCCGTCGTGGCCCGTGCGACCCGGCCCGTCGTTCTCGTACGTGACGACCGGACCGCCGAGGCCGAGCATGTGCGGGACGAGGACGGCCGGCCTTCGACACACACCCCGTACCGCGCCGTCGTGGTCGGTGTGGACACCGCCCGGGCGTGCGCGGAACTGCTCGCGTTCGCCTTCGACAGCGCAGCGCTGCGCTCGGCGCCGCTGCGTGTGGTGCACGCGGGGCACGTGCCCTACGCCCAGGCCGCCGAGCAGACACTGGAAACCGTGCTGCGGCCCTGGCGGGAGAAGTACCCGACGGTGCAGGTCCGGAAGCTCGTGGAGAACGGACGTCCCGCGCAGCAGTTGCTCGACGCGGCGCAGGACGCCGGATTGCTGGTCGTGGGCCGCAGGATCCGCCCGGCCGGGCCCGGCACGCACACCGGGCCGGTCACGCACGCCGTGATGCACCACGTCCACTGCCCGCTCGCGATCGTCCCGCACGAGTGACTGCCACGCTCGAACGGCCGGTCCCCTACTTCTCGTCGAAGACCAGGTCTTCCGGTGCGTGGGTGAGTCGTACGGTGTCACCGGTGGCCTGGACGACGGAGTCGAAGCCCGTCCACTGGCCGTTGGAGAGGACGAGCAGCCGGTCGTCGCGCTGGGCCAGGTAGGCGGAGAAGCCGGCCACTGAGGTGTCTCCGTCGCCCAGGACCAGGTAGTCGGCGAGGCGGCGGAACAGCTTGGGCAGGACCACCGCGGAATCGGTCAGCGAGTTCAGCCCCGTGATCTTCGCGCCGGTCTGTGTCACGTCGGCCGACCACAGGCCCATGCCTTTGTCGCGGGCCTGTTGTGACGCGGCCGTCATCTCCTCGCGCAGGTCCACGAACAGCTGGCGGTAGAAGGTGGGGTAGGCCATGCCCTCGGCGAGCTGATGGTGGTTCAGCGTCTCACGCAGGTGGGAGACCTCGAACTTGACGAGGGTGCCGCTGGCGCCCGGCGCCGTGCCTGCGCCCGCGAAGGCGATGCACCGCCCGTGCACGTCCGCGCTGCGGGTGAACACGTAGCCCGGCCGGGACTCGGGCGTGGCGGCGCTGACGATGCCGTGGTCGTTGCGCTGTACGTTCTGGAAGCCCAGCCGGTCGAGCAGTTCCTGGGCCGCCCGCCCCGCGTACGGCGCCGGCTGGTGGAGCTCGGGCCCGTGCGGCGGGCGGTAATGGGTCTCCAGGGTGTCGATGCCATCCAGCCGCAGCTGGGCCCCGCCCGCCCGGTTGCGCCGTACCCGCCGGCCCCGCAGCAGGTCCCACTCGTTCGGGTCGTCGGGATAGAAGCGCACGGAGTCCCCGTCGGGGCTCGCTCCGACGATCTTGTAGACGCCCTTGATCAGCAGCATCGGCATGACGTCCCCCCTTTCGGTCACGGTGAACTCACTGTGACCGCCCGCCCGTTGGACGGCACCGGTGCGAACCGGGAAGCGGGCCAAAGGTCATGCATCCAACGGACAAGGCGCGCATATGTGTCGTACGGCGGTCACTCCGCAAGTCACGGACAACGAGGAGCCCCCCGGCCGCCCTCGCCGCAGGAGATAAGGCGCCCGCTACTTCGAGGCCAGCGGAGCGTGCCACACGAGCACGGTGCCGCCCTCGGGCGGCGTGCCGAGCTCGAGTGCTCCGCCCAACTGCCGGGCGCGTTCGGCCATGTTGTGCAGACCGCTGCGGCGGCCCTCGGGCGGGATGCCCACGCCGTCGTCCGAGACGGTCAGCCGGATCTCCTGGCCGTCGGTCTCCAGGGCCACCTCGGCGCGACGGGCCCGGGCATGCCGAGCGACGTTGGTCAGGGCCTCGGAGAGAACGGCCACGACGTGGTCGGCGACGTCCCGCGGCACTTCGGTGTCCAGCAGCCCTTCCATCCGCACACTGGGGGCGAAGCCCAGCACCGGCGCCGCCTCCCCGACCACCCGCACCACACGGGCCCGCAGGCCGGTCCCGGCGCCGCCCTCACGGGCGCGCAGGCCGAAGATCGTCGACCTGATGATCTTGATGGTCTCGTCGAGGTCGTCGACCGCCCGTACCACCCGGTCCGCGGCCTCCTCGTGCTCGATGAAGCGGCCCGCGCTCTGCAGCGTCATGCCGGTGGCGAACAGCCGCTGGATCGCCAGGTCGTGCAGGTCCCGGGCGATGCGGTCGCGGTCCTTGAGCACCGCGACCTCCTCGGCGTCCTGACGGCGGTCGGCGAGTTCCATCGCGACGGCGGCCTGCGCGGCGAAGGCCTGCAGCGTCAAGGTCTCCGTCGCCGAGAACGCCTGCCGGCCGGTTTCCCGCGCCAGCAGGACCACACCCCGTGGGCCCGCGTCGCCCGTGCCGATGGGCACGGCCACGGCGGGTCCGAGTCCCCCGAAGCGTGGGGGTTCCAGGGAGATCCGTTCGTCGTGGCCGACGTCCGCGCTGGTGACCGGTGCGGCGGCGGAGAAGGCCAGCCCCATCAGGCTGCGGTCCATGGGCAGGACGAGCCCCCGGTGCGCCTCCGCGTCCATCCCTACGGCGATCTCCACGGCGAGCGACCCGGTCTCCTCCATGGGCAGCGCGACCGCCGCCAGCGCGGAGCCGGTGATCTCGCCGGCGCGCTCGGCGATCAGACCGAGGACCTCCGTGCGCGCACGGCCTGACATCAGACTGTGGGTGATCTCCGCGTTGGCCTCCAGCCAGCGCTCGCGCAGCCGGGACTCCTCGTACAGACGGGCGTTGTCGATCGCGACGCCGGCCGCGACGGCCAGGGTCGACAGCACCGACTCGTCCTCCTCGTCGAACTGCACCCCGCCCCTCTTCTCGGTCAAATACAGGTTGCCGAAGACCTGGTCGCGCACGCGGATCGGGACGCCGAGGAAGGTGTTCATCGGCGGGTGGTGGGGCGGGAAGCCGTACGAGGAGACGTGTTCGGCGATCTTCACCAGGCGCAGGGGCTCGGGATGGCTGATCAGTTCCCCGAGGATGCCGTGTCCCTCCGGGAAGGGGCCGATGCGGGCGATCTGCTCCTCGGTGACGCCGACGGTGTGGAAGGCCGAGAGCCGCTTGCCGTCCGGTCCGATCACGCCGAGGGCGGCGTACTCCGCGTCGACCAGGGTGGCCGCGGCCTCCACGATGCTGTGCAGCACCTGCTCGAGGTCGAGCTCGCGGCCCACCGAGAGCACCGCCTCGAGGAGGCTGTGCACCCGGTCGCGGGTGCCGCGGGCCGCGTCGAGGCGGGCCTGCAGCTCCTCGAGCAGGTCGTCCAGCCTCAGCTGCGGGAGCCTTGTGCGGGCTTCGCGGGGCTCCTCAGGGCGTCCCACCGGTGATCCTCCAGGTCCCTAGCCGTGCTGTTGGCCGAACACGCGAGTCATGTGCCACGGTAACGGTCCTGGACAGGGGGCGGTACGGGATCCGGCAGGTCGGGGTGCCCTGGTCGCCGGTCAGCCCCGTGGGAGCCGGGCGGCGACGTACTCGGTGAGGTCGAGCAGACGGTTGGTGTAGCCCCATTCGTTGTCGTACCAGCCGAAGACCTTGACCAGGTCGCCGTGCGCCTGGGTCAGCGGGGCGTCCAGCACGCACGAGGCCGGGTCGCCGACGACGTCGCGGGAGACGATCGGGGCGTCGCTGACCCGCAGGACGCCCTTCAGCGGCCCTTCGGCGGCCTCCCGGAACGCGGCGTTGATCTCGTCGGCGGTCACGGGCCGCTCCAGGACCACGCTCAGGTCGGTCAGCGAGCCGTCCTCCACGGGCACCCGTACGGCGATGCCGTCGAGGGTGCCGGAGAGCTCCGGCAGAACGAGGCCGACGGCGCGGGCGGCCCCGGTGCTGGCGGGGATGATGTTGACGGCGGCGCTGCGGCCGCGGCGCAGGTCCTTGTGCGGGCCGTCGAGGACCACCTGGTCGTTGGTGTAGCCGTGGATGGTGGTCATCAGGCCTTTGACGATGCCGAAGTGCTCGTCGAGGACCTTGACCATGGGGGCCACACAGTTGGTGGTGCAGGAGGCGTTGGAGACGACGTGGTCGTTGTCCGGGTCGTAGGTGCCTTCGTTGACCCCCATCACGACGGTGGCGTCGACGCCCTTGCCCGGCACGGACAGCAGCACCTTGCGGGCGCCGGCCTTCAGGTGCGCTCCGGCCTGCTCGCGGGTGCGGAAGCGGCCGGTGGACTCGATCACGACGTCCACGCCGTGCTCGCCCCAGGCGAGGGCGGCCGGGTCGCGTTCGGCGGTCACGGCGATGCGCCGGCCGTCGACGGTGAGAGAGGTGTCGTCGTGCTCAACGGTGCGGCCGATGCGGCCGTACGTGGAGTCGTAGGCCAGCAGATGGGCCAGGGCCGCGGGCGAGGTGATGTCGTTCACCGCCACGACCTCGACCGGTGTGCCGCTGTCGTTCTCCGCGCGGTCCAGCACACAGCGCAGGTAGTTGCGTCCGATACGGCCGAAGCCGTTGATGCCCACGCGCACGCTCATGTCCCTCGTCCTCCCCATCGGTGCCCGGGTGGTGTCCGGGCTCTGCCGCCAGCCTGCGCGCGGCGCACCGGGCGGGGCTTGGGCCATGCGGGGGCGAGCCCTGGGACGTTCGGCCCGCGGTGTCAGTGACCTTCCCGGCGGCGCCGGTCCTGGGCCTGGGTCGCGATGACGGCGGCCTGGATGCGCCGTTCCACGCCGAGTTTGGCCAGCAGCCGGGAGATGTGGTTCTTCACCGTCTTCTCGGCGAGGAACAGCCGCCGGCCGATCTGCCGGTTGGTCAGGCCCTCGCCGATCAGGGCCAGGATCTCCCGCTCCCGGTCGGTGAGGCCGGGCAGGACGTCCGGCTCCTTCTCCTGCGCGGGGCCGCTGCGCAGACGGGCCATCAGCTTCGTGGTGGCGCTCGGGTCGAGCAGCGACTGGCCGGCGGCCACCGTGCGTACGGCCGACACCAGGTCCGCACCCTGGATCTGCTTGAGCACGTATCCGGAGGCGCCCGCCATGATCGAGTCCAGCAGGGCCTCCTCGTCGTCGAACGAGGTCAGCATCAGACAGGCCAGCTCCGGCATGTCCGAGCGCAGCTCCCGGCAGACGCTCACCCCGTCGCCGTCGGGCAGGCGCACATCCAGCACCGCCACCCGCGGGCGCAGCGCCGGAACGCGCACCAGCGCCTGTTCCGCGGTGGCGGCCTCGCCGACCACGGTGATGTCCGGCTCGGCGTCGAGGAGGTCGCGCACCCCGCGCCGTACGACCTCGTGGTCGTCCAGCAGGAAGACCCGGATCGGGTCGTCGGGTCCGGGCCGCTCGCCGTCCGCCATCGGATGCTCCTTGTCGTACGGTCCGCACCGGGTTGCGCAGACCGGTGTCAAAAACAGGATCCTTCCCCGCGTCCGGACCGGGGGACCAGGGCCGGTCGGCCCCGATACCCGGCGTCCGTCCTCCCAGGACGGCCCCAACGGCCCTGGCCCGGGCCGCCGTTCGAGGCCACGCTGGACCCTGGGGCCCAGGTCGGCGCGTGCGGCACCGTGGGCCCGAAGGAGTTGATCGCCATGACGACCCCGGCGGGAACACACGACCGTCCCGTACGTGTGAACGCGGTGCTCGACACGCCGCTCTCCCGGTGGCTGTGGCTGGTGAAGTGGATCCTGGTCGTCCCCCACTACGTGGTGCTGTTCTTCCTCTGGATCGCCTTCACCGCGGTGAGCGTGATCGCGTTCTTCGCCATCCTGTTCACCGAGCGCTACCCGCGCTCCCTGTTCGACTTCAACCTCGGGGTGCTGCGCTGGAGTTGGCGGGTGGCGTACTACTCGTACGGTGCGTTGGCCACCGACCGGTATCCGCCGTTCAGTCTGGGCGAGGAGCCCGGCTACCCGGCGCGGCTGGACATCGCCTACCCCGAGCGGCTGTCCCGGGGCCTGGTGCTGGTGAAGTGGTGGCTGCTGGCCATCCCGCACTACATCGTCGTCGGGTTCTTCCTGGGCGGCTACCACCTCGGCTGGTGGGACGGCGGCCTGGTCGCCGTGCTGGCGGTGATCGCCGCTGTGGCCCTGGCCTTCACCGAGAAGTACCCCAGGGGCCTGTTCGACCTGATCCTGGGCCTGAACCGGTGGGTGCTGCGGGTCGCCGCGTACGCCGCCCTGATGACGGACGTCTATCCGCCCTTCCGCCTCGACATGGGCGGTATCGAGCCGGAGCGTCCTGAGGAACTGCCATGATCACCGTGCTGGTGGGTGTGTTCCTGATCGTGCACGGGCTGCTGCACCCGGGTGTCTGGACGGCGCCGCAGCAGCCCGGCACGCCGGCCGCGTTCGTCCCCGGGTGCTTGTGGGCGCTCACGGCGGCTCGCGTCACCTGGCCGGCATCCCTGTACTCATCGCTGTACTGATGGGTACTGAGCGGGTGCGTCAGTCGTGCGGGACGACCGCGACCGGCGCCGAGGCGTGCTGCAGTACCGCGTGCGTCACCGGGCCGATGTGGCCACCGACGACCGCCCGGCGGTTTCGGCGGCCCACGACGAGCAGGGCCGCGTCCCGGGAGGCGTGCACGAGGTGCCGGCCTGCGCTGCCGACCACGGTCTGCTCGCGCACCCGGACGCCGGGGAACTTGTCCTTCCACGGCTGCAGCACCTCGGCCAGGCGGTGGCCCACCTGCTCGGCCGGTTCGGCGTCGGGCCCGGCGTCGAAGGCCGCTCCGTAGCCGTGGGAGGGCGGCGGGCTCCAGCCGTGGAGCACCCGCAGGTCGGCCGCGCGCCGCTGGGCCGCCTCGAACGCGAACCCGAGGACGGCATCGGCGGGGTCCTCCAGGTCCAGGCCCAGGACGACGTCACGGAAGGGCGTGCCGGTGGATGCGGATCGCGTGGCGTCCGCCCGGTGTTCGTCCGTGGCGTGCTCATCGGCGCGCACGAGGACCACGGGCCGCTCGCTACGCGACACCGCGGCGAGTGCCACGGAGCCGACCAGGAACCCGGCCACTGCGCCGAGAGCGCGCGAGCCGAGGACCAGCAGGTCGGCGTCCGCGGCTGCGGCCGTCAGGGCGGCGGCGGGCGGCCCCGCTGTCTGCTGGGTGGTGATCGGCAAACCGGGGTGGTGCTCGGCGAGCCGGGACTCGGCCTCGCGCAGCATGTGCCCGGCCCACACGTGCTCCGTCTCGACGGCGGGCAGCGCGTAGGCGCCGGCCAGGGGCGCGTAGCTGCGGGGCTGCGGTTCCCAGGCGTGGACCAGACGCAGGGACGCCTCGCGCTGCTGTGCCTCGCGGGCGGCCCAGTCGGCGGCGGCGTGGCTCTGGGGTGAGCCGTCGAGACCGACGGTGATGGTGGGCATGTACGACCTCCTTCGGGGATGCGCTCCCAGTCTCACGAGCCGGGCGTATGGTTCAGGAGGGGCCTGACGTCCCTGCCGGGGACCGAACGGCCCATGAGTCAGGTGTTCATGACGCAGCGTCAAGTGCGCGCAGTCGCCCGGCGGCGCCCGTCAGGCCGCCGGTATCTCCGGTCGTACGAGCGTCCCCGACCGGCCGTGCACGATCTCGTACGCCGCGTCGAGCGCGCCGATCGCGGCCAGGCCCCCGGTGCGTTCGACGAACCGGGCGGCCGCAGTGGCCTTGGGGCCCATCGAGCCCGCGGGGAAACCACCGCGGCGCAGCAGGGCGGGGGTGGCATCGAGGAGGGGCCGCTGCTTCGGGGTGCCGTAGTCGACGTAGATGTTCGGGACGTCGGTCAGGATGAGCAGGAAGTCGGCCTTGAGGTCCTCGGCGAGCAGCGCGGCCGTCAGATCCTTGTCGACCACGGCCTCGACCCCGCTCAGCGCGCCGGTGTCCTTGTCGGCGGTGACGGGCACGCCCCCGCCGCCGGCGCAGATCACCAGCGTGCCGGCGTTGAGCAGGTCGTGGATCGTGTCGGTCTCCACGATCCGCTCGGGCATGGGCGAGGGGACGACGCGCCGCCATCCGGCGGTGTCCCGGGCGATGTGCCAGCCGCGCTCGCGGGCGAGGGCGCGGGCGGTGCCTGGGGGGTAGATCTGGCCGACGTACTTGGTGGGATGCCGGAACGCGGGGTCGTCGGCCCGCACGAGGGTGTGGGTGACCAGCGCGGCGATGCGGTGCCCGGGCAGGGTGTCGTACAGGGTGCGCACCAGCAGGGAGCCGATCATGCCCTGGGTCTGGGCGCCGAGCAGATCCAGCGGATACGGAGCGCTGAGGGCGGGGTCGGCGGCGCTCTCCATGGCGAGCAGGCCGATCTGGGGCCCGTTGCCGTGTGTGAGGACGACTTCGTGTTCGTGGGCGAGGGCGGCGATCGCGGTGGTGACCCGGTCGATGTTCGCCTGCTGCACGTCCGCGTCGGGGCGTTCGCCGCGGTGCAGCAGGGCGTTGCCGCCGAGGGCGATGACGATGCGCATGGTTCGGTCCTCCCGGCCGTCGACGTTCCGTGATCAATCCTTCTGCTCGGCCGCGACCGCGGTGAGCGGCCACAAGTCCCGCGGGCGGACCCATTGGTCCCGAGTTCCTGTGCAGCACCGAGCAGCAGGGACCACCGTCCCGCGCGGAGGGCAACCCGGCCCCTGCACACCAGTGATGTGCGGCGGAACCTTGGTAGTGGCCGGAGCGTGAAGCCGCATCCCGGCTTCGGTCCTCGTGTCAGGAAGTGAGCGCCATGATGATCTGGTACGACCGCCACATGAGCGGCTGGGGGTGGTTCGGAGCCTCCCTCGGCATGGTCGTCTTCTGGGGGCTGCTCATCGCCGCCTTTGTGCTGCTGATGCGCGCCCTCGAGCGCCCGCAGCCGACGGGACCGCACCGCGCACCCTTGGCTCCCCCCACGCCGGCCTCGCCCGAGCAGCTGCTCGCCGAGCGCTTCGCACGCGGCGAGATCGACGAGGAGGAGTACCGGCGCCGATTGCAGGTGCTCCGTGCCGAGCCCACCGACCTCACAAAACACTGAGCCTCAGCGGACATTGACCACACCGCCGGATCCTGCGCGGTCCGGTCACACGATGTCGAGCACGTCGGCCACGGGCCGGCGCGGCGTGGCCGGACCCCGGGGCCCGTAGCCGAGGCGCAGCACCATCTGCACCTGGCCGATGCCCGACACCGGGTCGCGGGCCAGTCGGCGCAGGTCGGCGCTCTCCAGCGGGTGGGAGGTCAACGAGGTGGCCAGGTCGGCCAGGGTGGCCTCGAGAAGGACGCGCTCCAGGGCCTGTCCGGCGCGCAGCCAGTCGGCGGGTCCGTCGCCGGAGGTGCTGAGCAGGGCCAGATGAGGCGTGTGCTCGAAGACGGTGCTGCCGCGGTCGGCCACCGTCCGGCGGCCCGCGAAGTCCCGCAGCGGAGCCTTGCCGTCCCGTTTGCGCGGCCCGAACGCGTACTCGGGGACGCCGTCGACGGCGGTGTCCGCCTCCGCTCCGAGCCGGGTCCACCGCTCGAGGTCCTTCCTGGCGCCGGCGTCCAGCGCATCCCGGCTCTCCGCGTCGTGCACGAGGTCGAGCACCGTCTCGACGTGCCAGGGACGGGCGAAGATCAGCACGGCGCCCTCCGCGGCCGCGGCCCGCTGCAGACCCACCTGTACGTCCTCGGGGACGTCCTTCTCCGCGAAGGGGTGACGGCTGGTGTGCCGCTGCCGGATCGCGGGCTGCAGCCGTACCAAATCGTCCTCCACGCCCGCTGTTCCGCCGGGGCCGGCCAGCCGGACGGCGGCCATCAGGAAGGGGTCCCCAGGTTCGGGCAGCAGCCGTGTCTGCGCGCTCAGGCCCACGTGGGCGGCGGCGACGCGCAGGTTGAACAGGGCCGCACCGCAACCGATGTGCAGCGCCCGGTTGTCGGGGTCGGAGCCGGGCATGGCCCGCTCCGGATCGGCGCGCAGCAGGAGGACGCCCTCGGCGGTGTCGAAGCGGAAGCGCCAGGGCTGCGCGTTGTGCATGGACGGGGCCGCCGTGGCCTCGGTGACCAGAGCCGTCACCGTGCTCCGGTCGAGCTGTCGCTGTTGCATCGCGTCCTCCTCACTCCGGACACCTGCCGAGCTCAACACGACGGAAGCCGCGGTGCAAGGCGCCGACCGGCCCGGAGTCCGGGCCGGTCGCCCCTCTTCAGGCCGGGGCCGACGCGTGATCATTGAATTGAGCGCGGGCGCCGGGCACGGCATCCGCAGGGGTTCCCCCGTCCCCGTACCGGAAACGGTGCCCGCGCCAGGGGGGACGGCCTCAGGAGGGGCCGTGGCCGTACGTGGGTCGTCGGCCGCGTGCTCGCACGATTCGCACCCGCGCGAGCACGTCCCCCGCTCCCCCGCCCGGTGCCTCGGCGGGCGGCAGCCCGACAGGGCCGAGAGGAGACTCCCCCGATGCCGTACGGCCCCAGGATCCGAGCAGGCCGTTGGGCCGGTGTGCCCGAGTCGGTGGGCCGTCCGGCCCCTCTTCCGCCCACGGCCCCGAACAGCCCCGAAACACGAGCGGACGACTGCTACACAGAACGCCGGCGCCCGCCTTCGACGCGGCGCCCTTTCCCACCCACCCCCTTTCCGGGAGGTTCCATGCTGTCCGCAGAGTCCGCCGCCGTGGTGCGTGCCACCCTGCCCGCCGTTGCCGGAGCGCTCGACGAGATCACGACGCGCTTCTACGGCGCGATGTTCCGGGACCGGCCGGAGCTGCTCGACGGCATGTTCAACCGCGGCAACCAGGCCAGCGGGGCCCAACGGCGGGCCCTGGCCGGGTCGATCGCCGCCTTCGCGAGCGCGCTGCTGGAGGATCCGGACAGCCGCCCGGACACGCTGCTGGACCGGATCGCGCACAAGCACGCGGCCGTCGGTGTCACCGACGACCAGTACACGATCGTGCACAAGTACCTGTTCGGCGCGATAGCCGAGGTGCTCGGCGATGCCATCACCCCGGAGGTGGCGGCAGCCTGGGACGAGGTGTACTGGCTGATGGCCGGCGCCCTGATCGGCCGGGAGGCCCGCCTCTACCAGGATGCGGGCGTCGAGCCGGGCTCGATCTGGCGGCAGTGGACGGTGGTCGAGCGTCGCACCGAGACCCCGGACACGGTGTCCTTCGTGCTCCGCCCCGCGGACGGCCGGCGGGCGCCGCGGGCCCGGGCGGGCCAGTACGTGAGTGTGCGGGTCCAAATGGCCGACGGAGTACATCAGTTGCGTCAGTACAGCCTGTCCTCGGACCCGGGCAGGGACCTGCGGCGGATCACCGTGAAGCGGGTCGAAGGCACGGACCGCGCCCCCGAAGGCGAGGTGTCCAACCTGCTGCACGAGCAGGTGCGCGAAGGACAAGAACTGACCCTCTCCGCGCCCTTCGGCGACGTCTTCCTCGACGGCGCGGCCGACAGCACCGACCCACTGGTGCTGGTCTCGGCCGGCATCGGCTGCACCCCCATGACGAGCATCCTGGCCCACCTCGAAGCCATCGGCTCGACCCGCCCGGTGCTGGTCCTGCACGCCGACCGCTCCCCCGCCGACCATGCCTTGCGTGCCGAGACGCACGATCTCGTCGAGCAACTGCCGGGCGGTCGGGCCGTGTTCTGGTACGAGCGTCCCGGAGCGGAGGAACCCGGCGCCCACGAAGGCCTGATGGACCTCTCCGAGGTCGAACTCCCCGTCGGCGCCACGGTGTTCCTGTGCGGCCCGCTGCCCTTCATGCGGGACGTCCGCGGACAGCTGCTGGGCGCCGGGGTGCCCGCGCGGCACATCCGGTACGAGGTCTTCGGACCCGACCTGTGGCTGCCCGGCAGCGCGGCCTGAACGACCTTGTACCTCCCAGGAAGGGAATCACGATGACCAGCAGCAGAGAGCAGGCCGCGCCCGCGGTGCGGCTGCGTTTCGACGGCCCGGTGGACCAGGAAACGCTCGCCTACGCCCGTACGAAGATCGATGCCGTCGTCGGCCGGGCCGGTCTGCCCGCCGTCACCGGCGAGGTGCGCATCGTGCGGGCGGGCGCCCGCCACGCGGACCACCCCTGGTTGGCCACGGCCGACCTGCGCGTCGGCGGCAGGCAGGTGGTCGTCGTCGCCGAGGAGGCCACCGGCCGGGAGGTCGTCGACCAACTCCAGGACCGGCTGCGCCGCCGGACCGACAAGATCGCCCACGCCGGGGAGGACGGTCACCGGACGACGGCGCCGCCGTGGCGGGGAGGCGGCCCGCAGCCGGCGTAACTCCCGCCTGGGCGCGGCCCGATCGGTGACGGTCCACCGGTCGGGCCGCCGTCGTGTGCTCCCGTCGTGAGACGCGGGCCGTCCGGACCACGCACGTGACCAATGGCCCACTGACCGGACCCACCTGCACAGGAAAGCGTGGGAGGCGTGGTTCCCGATCGGCGGGCGAGGACGAGGAGTTGTGTGATGGCGAAGGCGTATCTGGTGGGCAGCGGGATCGCGGCGCTGGCCGCGGCCACGTTCCTGATCCGCGACGGAGGGTTCGACGGGGCGGACATCCACCTCTTCGAGGAGCAGCGGCAGATCGGCGGCAGCCTGGACGCGGGCGGCACGGCGGAGACCGGCTACACCATGCGCGGCGGGCGGATGTTCGAGGCCGAGTTCCGCTGCACCTACGACCTGTTGTCCGGCATCCCCTCGCTCGACGATCCCACTGTGTCCGTGACGCAGGAAATCCTCGCCGGGCACGAGGACTTCGCCTGGGACGACATCGCACGGCTGGTGGACGGGGACGGCAAGATCGTCGACACGAAGTCGATGGGGTTCTCCGAGCGCGACCGGCTGGAGCTGGTCCGCTGCCTGGCGACCCCCGAGGGCCATCTCGACGGCAAACGGATCACGGACTGCTTCGACGAGCATTTCTTCACCACGAACTTCTGGTTCATGTGGTGCACGACGTTC
This sequence comes from Streptomyces sp. NPDC001663, assembly GCF_042893105.1. Classification (NCBI taxonomy): domain Bacteria; kingdom Bacillati; phylum Actinomycetota; class Actinomycetes; order Kitasatosporales; family Streptomycetaceae; genus Streptomyces; species Streptomyces sp. NPDC001663. The sequence continues at coordinate 179,989 of NZ_JBIAUR010000009.1, forward strand.
GCCTTCCAGCCCTGGCACAGCGCCATCGAGTTCCGCCGCTACCTGCGGCGGTTCATCCACCTCTTCCCCGAGTTCGCCTCGATGTCGGGCATCCACCGGACCCGCTACAACCAGTACGACTCGATCGTGCGGCCCCTGACCGCCTGGCTGCGCGCACGCGGCGTCACGGTGCACACCGGCAGCCGCGTCACCGACCTGAGGTTCACGCCAGGGCTCCGCAGCGGCACGGTCGAGACCCTGTACGTCACCCGGGGCGGCCGCGACGAGAAGATCGCCGTGGCGCCCGAGGACCTGGTCCTGGTCACCAACGGCTCCATGACCGATGCCTCCAGCCGCGGCACGCACACCGCTCCCCCGCCGCCGTCGCCCGGCCGTTCGGACGCCTGGCTGCTGTGGCACCGACTGGCCCGGGGGCGTGAGGAGTTCGGCAACCCGGCCGCCTTCGACAAGCACGTCAAGGAGTCCCGCTGGGAGTCGTTCACCGTCACCGCCAAGGACCCCGCGTTCCTCGACGCACTGGCAGAGTTCAGCGGACGTGAGACCGGCCGGGGCGGGCTGATGACCTTCACCGACTCCAACTGGCTGCTCACCGTCGTCGCCAACCGCCAGCCCGTCTACCGCGACCAGCCCGAGGGCGTCTCGGTCTGGTGGGGCTACGGTCTGTTCCCCGGCCGCGCCGGCAATCACACGCCCAAGCCGTTGACCATGTGCTCCGGCCGGGAGATCCTCGAAGAGGTCCTGCACCATCTGCACTTCGACGAGCCGCTCAGGGCCCGCGTCCTGGAGACCTCCACCGTCGTGCCCTGCGTGATGCCGTACATCACGAGCCAGTTCCTGGCCCGCCGCCGCGAGGACCGGCCGCATGTCGTGCCCTCGGGGTCGGTCAACCTGGCCTTCATCGGCCAGTTCGCGGAGGTGCCCGACGACGTCGTCTTCACCGTCGAGTACTCGGTGCGCACCGCCTGGACGGCGGTGGCCCGGCTGCTGCGTCTCGACAAGCAGCCTCCGCCGGTCCACAGGGGCCACCACGACCCCCGCGTGCTGGCGGCCGCGCTGGAGACGATGCACCGCCGCTAGCCGGACGGCGACGAGCCGCTGGGGCGGGACCCGGGTCCCGCCCCAGCGGCTGTGCTGCAGCGTGCCCCACTCGACCCGCCTGCGCGGCCGGACCGCCCGCGGGTGACCGTCCCGCACGCCGGTGCCGGTGAAGGCCAGGGCCACTCATCCGACCACGGCCGACAGCACCAGCCCCCGCGCATACGAGCGGAGGGCGACGTACACCGAGCCCATCACCAGCGGCGGCACGAACCCGCCCAGGCCGCCCGCGGCGCCGACCACGCCGGTGACCGAGCCGACCTTGCACGGAACAGGGCCGACCGGCCCTAACGACCGCGCACCGCTCAGGTGGACGATGGCCTGATGTTCCACACCGACGGCTTTCGCGCACTCGATCGGCAGGAGTGCCTGCACCTGCTGGCCAAGGTGCCGGTCGGCCGGGTCGTGTACACCCGGCATGCGCTGCCCGCCGTCCTCCCGGTCAACTTCTCCCTGGACACGGACGGCTCCGTGCTGTTGCGCACCTCGGCGACTTCGGATCTCGTCCGCGCCATCGACGGAGTCGTGGTCGCCTTCGAGGCGGACTCCTTCGACGCCGAGGACGAGTCCGGCTGGAGCGTCGTCGTGACCGGCCGCGCCGAGGTGGTGACCGACCCCGCCGAGCACGACCGGCTGTCACGGACCGGCCCGCAGTCGTGGATGCCCCTTCGGGACGGCGTCTTCGTACGAATCAAGTCGGAGATGATCACCGGGCGTGAGATCGGAGACGCGCGCGGCGCGGCCTGAGCGGACGCGCCGAGGCGCTCGACCGGTCCCGGTACGGGACGTCCCGGTCGGCTGTCCCGAGCTCATTCCCCTGCTGACCGCCATGGACATGCGCGTCGCATCGTCAGCGGTGCCGGAGAAGACGCAACCGGAGGGCCCGCTGAACACTGATGTCCCGGACGACCACCGCGGCCAACTGTTCGTGGAACGGACGGTGCCGCTGTCAGGAGGGCAGATCCACCCCGTACAGACTGCGTCCGCCCACGAGTTCGCGGCCGGTGACCAGCTCGGGCTCGATGCGGACGAAGACCTCCTCGGGCGAGGGCACCCAGGAGCGCGGTCCGGTGCGGATCAGGCGCTCGTGCTCGTCCGGATCGGTCACGACCGTCGCCGAGCCGGTGACGACGACGCTCCAGCCGGAGTGAGCGACCGCATCGACCTCGTCGACCTCGAAGGCGACGACCACTCCGTCGACGGCGCGGACCAGTTCCGAGGCCGCCGAGGTGCGCAACACCACGGCACCGCCGGTGTCCACACAGAAGTTGACGGGCAGCACCGCGGGCAGCGCCTGACGTGTGTGCACGATGCGGCCGACGGGCACCTTCGCCAGCAGACGCAGGCACTCCTGCCGTTCGAGTTCGCGGAAACCGTCGTTCGGGTACATGGGCCAGTCCGTCTCTCACCTGGGTACAGCTCCGGAGCGTTGCCTCCAGGTTCCGCGGAGCGAGGGCCGACGATAAGGGACCATCGGTCCCGGCCGAGCCGGAGAACGTCCCGGTTCATACCGTCAATGGACCACCGGCAGGCCATTCCGACATGCGGCGCAAGACCGATGCCCTCGACACCCTGGGCGACCGTCGTAGGGGCACCGCCGCACGGCGACGGGGCCGGACGCTGAATCGTCCGGCCCCGTCCTCACCGCCCCGTCCCGGTGACCGTCGTATGCCCGCCCGGGGCACCCCCGCGGTCAGCCGGCGCTGTCCGCGCCGGTCGGCAGTGGCGGTTCCGCGGTGATGCGCTGCCACTCCTCGTCTGTGAGGACCCTGGAGCGGATCAGGAAGCGCAAGCCCTCGGGGGCTTCGAGGGAGAAGCCGCTGCCCCGGCCGGGGGTCACGTCGACGGTGAGGTGGGTGTGCTGCCAGTACGCGTACTGCTTGGCGCTCATCCAGAACGGCGTGTCCCCCGCCACGTGGCCGAGCAGGACGTCCGCGGCGCCGACCCGGAACTCGCCGCGCGGGTAGCACATGGGTGCGCTGCCGTCGCAGCAGCCGCCGGACTGGTGGAACATCAAAGGGCCGTGCTGGTCGGTCAGTTGCCGCACCAGTTTCTGTGCGGCGTCCGTCAGTTCCACCCGCGTCGCCCGCGTGCCCATCAGAAGAATCCGAGCTTCTGCTCCGAGTAGCTGACCAGCAGGTTCTTCGTCTGCTGGTAGTGGTCGAGCATCATCTTGTGGGTCTCGCGGCCGATGCCGGAGCCCTTGTAGCCGCCGAAGGCCGCGTGGGCCGGGTAGGCGTGGTAGCAGTTCGTCCACACGCGTCCGGCCTTGATCTCGCGGCCGAGTCGGTAGGCGAGGTTGCCGTTGCGGGACCACACGCCGGCGCCGAGGCCGTAGAGGGTGTCGTTGGCGATCTTCGCGGCCTCCTCCGGGGAGTCGAAGGTGGTGACCGAGACGACCGGGCCGAAGATCTCCTCCTGGAAGATCCGCATGTCGTTGGTGCCCTTGAAGACGGTCGGCTCGATGTAGAAGCCGCCCTCCAGGCCGGGGACGGTGCGGGGCGCGCCGCCGGTGAGCAGCTCCGCGCCCTCCTTCTTGCCGATGTCGATGTAGGAGAGGATCTTCTCGAACTGGTCGACGCTGGCCTGGGCGCCGATCATGGTCTCCGGGTCGAGCGGGTTGCCGCCCTTGATGGCCTTGGTGCGCTCCACGGCGCGGGCCATGAACTCGTCGTAGATCGAGGAGGCGATCAGGGCCCGGGAGGGGCAGGTGCACACCTCGCCCTGGTTGACCGCGAACATCACGAAGCCCTCGACGGCCTTGTCCAGGTAGGCGTCGTCGGCGTCCAGGACGTCGGGCAGGAAGATGTTGGGGCTCTTGCCGCCGAGTTCCAGGGTGACCGGGATGATGTTCTCGGACGCGTACTGCATGATCAGCCGGCCGGTGGTGGTCTCACCGGTGAAGGCGATCTTGGCGATGCGCGGGCTGGAGGCGAGCGGTTTGCCGGCCTCGACGCCGAAGCCGTTGACCACGTTGAGCACGCCGGGCGGGAGCAGGTCGGCGATCAGGTCGACGACGACCAGCAGGCTGGCCGGGGTCTGCTCGGCCGGCTTGATGATCACGCAGTTGCCGGCGGCGAGGGCCGGGGCGAGCTTCCAGGCGGCCATCAGGATCGGGAAGTTCCAGGGGATGATCTGGCCGACCACGCCGAGCGGCTCGTGGAAGTGGTAGGCGATCGTGTCCTCGTCGATCTCGCCGATGGTGCCTTCCTGGCTGCGCACGACGCCCGCGAAGTAGCGGAAGTGGTCGACGGCAAGGGGGATGTCGACGTTCAGGGTTTCGCGGACGGGCTTGCCGTTCTCCCAGGTCTCGGCGACGGCGATCTTCTCGAGGTTCTCCTCGATCCGGTCCGCGATCCGGTTGAGGACGCGCGCCCGCTCGGCGATGGAGGTGCGGCCCCAGCGGTCCGCCGCGGCGTGGGCGGCGTCCAGCGCGAGGTCGACGTCGGCGGCGGAGGAGCGGGCGACCTCGCAGAACGCCTTGCCGGTCACCGGCGACGGGTTGTCGAAGTACTTGCCGTCGACGGGGGCGACCCAGTCGCCGCCGATGAAGTTGTCGTAGCGGCGGGCGAATTCGACGATGCTGCCTTCGGTTCCTGGCTGCGCGTACACCATGGCGGCTCTCCTCGGAGGATGGTGGTACGGCGGCCCGTGCCGCCGTGACGCGGCCCACTGTGGGTCTCCGAGGTTGGCGCAAGGTTGGTGTCGAGGACGCCGTCTCGTTCAGTCCCGTAGCGCGGTGCTGAGCCGGCCGACGGCGATCGGGCGGCGCAGGTCGTGCGGGGCGAGCAGGCGCAGGGCGTGTTCGTGCACCTCGGCGTCGTACGGGGCGCGCTCGCCGTAGCGCAGGGCGTGCCCGGGGTCGGTGCCGGCCAGCACGGCTTCCCGTACGGCGACCTCCAGTTGGGCCCGCCATTCGACGATGCCCGGCGCCTCGGACCGGGGCAGCAGCGGGCCCCGGTAGTGGCGCAGCGCGGTGCTGATGTCGCCGCGTTCCAGGGCGCGCAGCACGTCGACGGCGTCGCAGGTGACGGGGGCGGTCAGCGTGTAGCGGCGGGGTGCGATGCCGCCGTCGAGGGCGCGGCGCAGGTGGGAGATCTCTGCCTTGAAGGTGGACGCGGTAACCGGGCGATCGCCGTAGAGGGCCTCGCGCAGCCGCTCCGGGGTGAAGCCGTCCGGTTCCAGCGCGAGCAGCGTAAGGATCTCCAGCTGGCGCGGGCGCAGCAGGAGCGGGGTGCCGGCGCGGTCGACACTCTCGGCGCCGAGGCAGCGCAGCCGTACCGGGACGGCATCGGCAGCGGGCTGTACCGGAGCCTCCGTACGCAGTCTGCCCTCGATGGCGGAGACGAGGGTGCGCACGGTGGACATGGCCAGGGGGTGCGAGCGGTCCCAGGTGGTGGACAGGTCCAGGACGCCCAGGACCCGGCCGTCCGGGGCGTGCACCGGTGCGCAGTAGCAGACCCAGCCGTGCAGGGCCGACACCAGGTGTTCCGCGGAGAAGACGGTGCTGGGGCGGTCGGTGCGCAGGGCGAGCGAGAGGGCGTTGGTGCCCATGGCCGGCTCGTCCCAGCGGCCGCCGGGCGCGAAGTTGACCCGCTCCGCGCGCCGCCGCATGGTCTGGCCGCCGCGCGTCCACAGGATGGTGCCGGAGGCGTCGGTGACCGCGGTGACGAACCCCGCGTCGTCGGCGATGCTGTGCAGCTCGTCGGAGAGGTCGTCCAGGGGGCGGCGCAGCGGCGAGGCGGCCCAGCGCTCGGCCACCGAGCGTTCGTCCAGAGCCGGGGCGCTGTCCTTCTGCGGGTCGACACTGCTGAGGGAGCGTGCCCATGACTCGGTGACCTCTGGCCGCAGCGTCTGGCCGCCCGACCGTCGCACCGTCGCCGGCTGCTTGAGCTGTGGCACCCAGCGGGACCACTCGTCCTCCAGCGTTGCCCTGCGCCGCCGGAGGTCACTGCGCTGTGACATGTCCTCCCCTGCCGTCGTACGGGGACGATCGCTCATTGTCCGTCACGATTGCGAGAAAAGCACCTGTCCGATCGGGCAGTAAGCGGCGCCGGACGGACGGGTAGCGCACCCACGTCTGCCCGCCCTACCTTGAGCCTCGGGCCGACGACGGCTCTTTTCGCCTTCGACGACAGCTTTTTTCGTGTTCACGGACGGGCCGGGGAGGTCGCATGTCGCTCCCATCAGGCGTCATGACGACCGGCGGCGGTGAGCCGACCGCCGACTGGAGCCGTGACGAGTCCCCGTGCGAGCTCACGGGCCCGCAGCGGGCCGGGGCTGCCCCGCCCGTCGGCCGGTCAACGCGGCTGGCCAAGTTCCACGTCCCCGAGGTCGTGTTCGGGCCGGGTTCCCTGGCCGAGCTCGGGCATTGCACGCTCAGGCTCGGCGCCCGCAGACCGTTCCTCGTCACCGACCCCGGGCTGATCGAGGCGGGCTGGGTCGACGAGGCGGTCGGTCATCTGCGGCGGGTGGGCCTCAGGCCGGTGGTCTGGCACGACGTGACGCCCAATCCCAAGGACCGCGAGGTGGAGGCCGGCTATCAGCGGTACGCCGAGAGCGGCAGCGACGTCATCATCGGCGTCGGCGGTGGCTCCGTCATCGACGCGGCCAAGGGTGTGGCGATCCTGTCCGGCAACGGCGGGCGGATCCTCGACTACGAGGGTGTGGACCAGGTCGTGCAGCCGATCCCGCCGACTGTGATGGTGCCGTCCACGTCGGGCACCGGCGCGGATGTGTCGCAGTTCGCCGTGATCACCGACACCACCGAGCACATCAAGATCACCATTGTGAGCCGGACCCTGGTCCCGGAGATCTCCGTCATCGACCCGCGGCTGCTGACGACCATGCCGGACTGGCTGAACGCCGCCACCGGCCTGGACGCGCTGACACACGCCATCGAGGCCTTCGTGTCCCGGGCGCACAACCCGCTCACCGACACCCACGCCCTGCACGCGGTCCGCCTGATCACCGGCAACCTGGTGCGCACCCAGCTGGAGCCCAAGGACTTCGACGCCCGGCTGGCCATGGCGCAGGCGGCGCTGGAGGCCGGGATGGCCTTCACCAACGCGATCCTGGGCGCGACCCACGCGATGAGCCACCAGGTGGGCGGCCTGCTCGACGCGCCGCACGGCGTGGTCAACGGCGTGCTGCTGCCGCACGTGATCCGCTTCAACGCCGAGGCCTGGCCCGACCGCTTCGTCGCGCTGGGCGAGGCGGCCGGCCTCGCGACCACGGGCGTGGAGCCGTACGAGGTGGCGGCGCGTCTGGCCGATCTGGTGCGCGCGCTGGCCGACGACGTCGGTGTGCCCAAGGGGCTGGCGAGCCTGGGCGTCGCGGACTCGGACGTGCCCGTGCTGGCCCGCACCACGCTCAAGGACGCCTGCATGGCCACCAACCCGCGGGACGTGCAGGTGCACGACGTCGAAGTGCTGTTCCGCGAGGCGCTGTGAGGCGAGCTGGATGAGCGTGCCCGAACGGTCCCCGCACACCGCCGACTTGGGGGTTCTCACCGGTCTGCGTTCGGGCAAGCGGTCCTTCTACCCGGCGTATGTGCGCTCCACCGAGCGGCTGGAGCGCACGGTGGAGGCGCTCGACGGGATCTCGCGCGCGCTGGTGCGCACCGCGGAGGGACCGCGGGCCCTGGTCGAGGCGGTCGTACGCACGGCGGCCGACCATCTGCAGGCGCGCTGGCTGCTGCTGGCGGTGGCGGACGGCGCCCTGCGCGCGGCCCGGCCGCGGTTCCTGCTGTACGCCGACGACGTACTCATCGACGACGAGACCCGGCTGCCCGCCGAGGTACGGGCACATCTGAAGGTGCTGCGCACCCGGCCGTGGGAGGCGGCCACCTCGGCGGAGGACCGGGCCTGGGTACGGGCGCCCATGACCTTGGACGACGAGCCGGTCGGCGGGATCGCCGCGGAGCCCGGTGTGGGCGTCGAGGTGGCCGACACCGACCTCGCGATCCTGCGCGTGCTGGCCAACCAGGCCGCCGTCGCCCTGCACAACACCTACCTGTTCCACGCGGCGACCGCGCTGCGCGGCCGCACCGAGGAGCTGTCGGAGGCCGCCGAGCGGCAGGCCCGGGACCTCGCCGCGCGCAGCGCCGAGCTGGCGCAGACGCAGGAGCGGCTGTTCGAGGCGATGCAGCGGCAGGCGCTCGACGACGAACGGCACCGCATCGCAAGGGAGTTGCACGACAGCGTCGCCCAGTACGTGCTCAGCGCGGGCATGACCGTCGAGGTGTGCCGGGCCGAGCTGGAGGCGATGGGCGGAGCGGCCGCGGACATCGCCGGGCAACTCGCGGAGGCCAAGGATCTGAGCCGTCAGGCCGTCGAGCGGCTGCGCTCCTCGATCTACGCCCTCCACCACACGTCGAACGAGCCGACCGGACCACTCCCGGTCATGCTGGAACGGCTCTCGACGGTGCACCTGCCGACCGCGCTCGACGTTCGCGTGACCGTGCAGGGCAGCCCGGTGCCGCTGCCGCCGCGCGCCGAGCAGTCGATCCTGCGGCTGGCCGGGGAGGCCCTGTTCAACTCCGCGACGCACGGCGCGGCCACCCGCGCCCTGATGCGGCTGCGGTACCTGCCGGAGGCCGTCGTGCTGAGCGTGTCCGACGACGGCACCGGAGACCCGGCGCAGCTGCGGCGGGCGCTGCAACTCTCGCGTGCCGCCGATGTGTCGGGGCGCCACCGGGGCCTGGCGAACATGGTCGCCAGGGCGGAGGAGCTCGGCGGCGCCCTGTCCATCCGCCGCTCGGGCATGGGCGGCGTCCTGCTGCGGGCCAGCATCCCGCTGCCGGTGCGCACCGATCAGGAAGGCAGCCGATGACCGCCGAACAGGGCACCGAGGCCCACACCGAGGCCCCAGCGAACACCCTGCGGATCGTCCTGGTGGACGACCACGCCATCGTCCGCCACGGCCTGAAGTCGATTCTCGAGCGCGAGAGCGACCTGGAGGTGGTGGGCGAGGCGAGCACGGTCGCCGAGGCGGAGGCCGTCGTCGACCGGACCCGCCCGTCGATCGTGCTGCTCGACCTGAAGCTGTCCACCGGTGCCGACACCGAAGGCCTGGAACTCTGCGCGGAACTGACGCGGCGTCACCCGAAGCTGGCCGTCCTCGTCCTCACCACCTTCGTCGACGACAGCCTGGTGGTGGCCGCGATCCAGCACGGTGCGCGCGGCTATGTCGTCAAGGACGTCGACACCACCGAACTCCTGCGCTCCATCCGCGCCGTGGCCCGCGACGAGAGCGCCTTCGACTCGCACGCGTCGGCCGCCATGGTGCGCTCGATGCGCGTGCAGCCCGAACAACCCCGGTTCACGGAACGCGAGTTGAAAGTCCTGCAGCTGCTCGCGCGGGGTCTGAGCAACCGCGACATCGGCACCCAGCTGTACATCTCGGAGACGACCGTCAAGTTCCACGTCCGCAACATCATGCGGAAGATGGACGCCTCGACCCGGGCCGAAGTCGTGTACGAGGCCAGCAAGTTGGGCGTGATCTGACGTACCGAGCGCCTGCCTCAGTCGGCGTCGACAACCAGCCATCCCCCGTGGTGGTCGTCGACAGTGAAGGCCAGACCCGTGCCCCGGCCCAGAGCCGTGAGCGCGTCCTGGTCGAAGGTGCGCACATGCCCGTAGGCCGCGGTCGACTCCTCCTCGTACGGCACCGCCACCACGACCCGGCGCCGGGCCAGCCGCACGGCCTCTCGTACGACCGTCTCGCCGTGCCCCGGATCCAGGTGCTCCAGCACGTGGATGACGGTGACGGTGTCCACCGAGCGGTCGGGCAGCGGCACCCGGGCGGCGTCGCAGGCGAGCGTGTCCAGCCGTACGCCCCGCTCGTGGGCCACCGCGGCCAGCAACCGCATCGTGCCCTGCGCGAGGTCGGAGGCGGTCACGGTGTTCTGCGGACGCTCGGCCAGCAGCAGCGGCAGGAACCCGAAGCAGGAGCCCATGTCGAGCACGGCGCCCGCGCCGACCAGGTCCAGGGTGCGGCGGTAGACGGGGGCGAAGCCCGCGATCGACGAGTGCGCTGCCTGGGTGGGCCGGCGCCACGCCTCCCGGATCCGGGTGAGCGTGTTGTCGTAGAACACCGCCCAGGCGGGCAGGGCGCCGTCCACGCAGGAACGCACGACGCCGGTGAAGACCCGCTCGAAGATGTCGCTGCCCAACAGCCAGCCGGGGGCGAACAGTTCCTCGGCGAGCAGGCCCGCCAGGTCGTTGTCCAGCTGGTCGGGGCGCAGCCAGTGGCCCACCTCGATACGGCGGCCGCTGCGGCGCAGGCGGAAGTGTGCGGTGCGCACCAGTGGCGCCGGTGCCGCGGCGTCGTCGTCCGGGTGCTCCCGCAGCACGCGGATCACGTGGTCGGCGTACAGGCCCGGCGGGTGCGGGGCCAGCGGGTCGATGCGATGGGTGGCGGCGGTGGTCATCGGCCGGTCGCCTCCGCCGTCATCCGCAGCGCCGTGCGCTCAAGGCCTGCAAGGTCGGAGACCACTTGGACGCGGTTGCAGTACTCGGCGTAGAGCGGCAGGTCGCAGGCGCCCAGGCCCCAGGAGTACCGGGGTTCGGGGGTGAGCCAGATCGTCTCCCGGACCCTGCGGGTGATCTCCTCGAAGGCATGCAGGGCCGGCGGGTTGCCGTTGCCGCGTCCGTCGCCCAGCACCAGCAGGGTGGTGCGACGGCCCAGCGCGGGGGCGTGTTCGGCCAGGAGCCGTTCGAAGGTGCGGCCGTAGTCGGAGTTCGCGTCGACGTCGAGCAGGCCGCCGGCCGGCAGGCCGTCGAAGACCAGGCCCAGCGCGCGCTCCAGGGGGTGCTCGGCGAACAACTCGGTGATCTCGGTCGGTTCGTCGACGAAGGCGAACGAGCGGACCTGCCCGAACAGCGACTGCAGCCCGTGCACCAGATGCAGGGTGAAGCGCGCGGTCGCCCGCACCGACAGCGACACGTCCACCAGGACCACCAGGCGCGGCCGGTCCTCCGCGCGGGTGACGGTGACCGGGCGGAACGGCACGCCGTCGTAGCGCATGTTGCGGCGCATGGTGCGGCCCGGATGGACACGTCCTCGCGGGGTGGCGCGTTTACGGCTGGTCAGGGCGCCGTGCAGGGAGCGGCCGATCCGGCGCAGGGCCTCCTCCAGCTGCGTGCGTTCGTCCTCGTCGACGGTCTCGACGCGGGCGCGTTCGGCGAGGCGGGCGGACTCGACGGCCACCGACTGGAGTTCGGCGAGGCGGTCGAGGTGGCGTTTGAGGAGTTCGGGGAGGTTGTCGATGACGCCCGCCAACGGGCGTGGCGGGGAGGCGAGTTCGTCCTCCGGATCGTCCGCGAGCCAGCCCAGCATCGCATCCTGCTGGGCGACGGTCAGCTCCGTGTCGATGCGTAGACCGGTCGCGGCGGCCAACTGCCCGGGCACTCCGGCGCCGTGCAGCCGCTCGGTCTCCAACTGGACGGACGGGCCGCCCGTGGGGTCGCCGCGGCCGTCCTTCGACAGGACGATCTCGTCGGTCATGGAGGCCAGGTCGAGCTTGTTGGCCTCCTGGTGGAGGTTGTACTGCTGGGCCAGGTCCTGCTGGTCGAAGTAGTCGCGGATGTCGGCCGGTTTGCCGTGGCTGTGGCCCTGCTGGGGGGTCTCGGACGGCTCGTCGGAGACGGTGTACGACTCCAACTCGCCGGTGTCGGACAGGTCGTCGTGCTCGTGACTGTGGCCGTGCCCGTCCGGCTCCCCCGCCACCGGGCACAGCGAGAAGAACGCGGCGAACAGCTCGTCGAACAGTTCGTCGTCGCGGCGGTCCTTGACCAGGGTCAGGCGCAGGGCCTCGCGCAGCGTGTCGCGCCCGCCGAGCACGCCGGGCTGGGAGGCCGCGCGCATGGCGTCCATGGCCTCCGACACGGACACCCGCACCCCGAACAGCCGCAGTACACGCACGAATCGGTGCACACCCGCTTCCATTGCGGTCCCCCCTCGGTTCAGTCCGCGCGGCGGCGGGCGATGGCGGCGAAGGCGCGCGCGCCCTGGCCGGCCCCGGCCGCGGGACGCTGTGTCGGGCCGGGGCCCGGAGCGCCGTAGTAGCCCTCGTCGTGGCGGCCCTGCCGGTCCATGGCCGCCCTGACCGCCTGCCCGTCCACCTCGTGATCGTGGTGGTGCCCGTTGTGATGGTGGTGGTGGCCGTGGCCGTCGTGGTGGTGGCCCGGTTCCGGCAGTACGCGGTTGGGATCCACCAGCCGCGGCAGCACGTCCAGCGCGCGGTGCAGGTCGCGCTCGTACTTGAGGACGACGTTGGCCGTGTCGGCGAGCACCTCGGGGTCGAGCTCCTCGACGCCGAGGACGGCGAGGGTGCGGGCCCAGTCGACGGTCTCGGAGATGCTGGGGTTCTTGCGCAGCTGCAGCTCGCGCAGTCCGCGCACCACCTGCACCAGATGGCGGGCGGTCGCCTCGGACAGGCCGGTCTCCTTCGAGCGCAGGATCTCCAACTCCCGTTCCGCGTCCGGGTAGTCGAGGAAGAGGTGCAGACAGCGGCGCTTGAGCGCGGCCGACAGATCGCGGGTGTTGTTGGAGGTCAGGACGACGTACGGCGGGATCTTGGCGGTGTACGTGCCGATCTCCGGCACCGACACCTGGTACTCCGCCAGACACTCGAGGAGTACGGCCTCCAGCGCCTCGTCGGCCCGGTCGACCTCGTCGATGAGCAGTACCGCGGGCTCCTCGCCGCGGATGGCGTCCAGCAGCGGGCGGGGCGCGAGGAAGCGGTCGGAGAAGAACACGCTGTCCTGCTCCTCGATACGGCGGACCGCGGAGCCCAGATCGGGTGTGTCGGCGGTCAGGTCGCCGATCTTGTCGCGGAGCATCTGCGTGTACAGCAGCTGCTTGCCGTAGTCCCACTCGTACAGGGCGCGGCTCTCGTCCTGGCCCTCGTAGCACTGCAGGCGCAGCAGCCGGCGCCCGGTGGCCGCGGCGAGTGCCTTGGCGAGCTCGGTCTTGCCGACGCCGGCCGGGCCCTCCAGCAGCACCGGCTTGTCCAGCCGGGTCAGCAGGAACACGGTCGTGGCTAGCCGGCGGTCGGCGATGTAGCCGTGGCCGGCGAAGCGTTCGGTGACGTCCTCGACCGAGGCGAACGCGGCGGGGTTCTCGGGTGTGGCGGGCACGGGTCCTCCGTCGGGAGTCGGGCGGGACGGTGGCGGGGGACGGCGAGCCGTGGCCGTCCCCCGCACGGGCGGGAAGCGCTCAGCCGAGCAGGTCGTCCAGGTCGCCGGTCATGGAGTGCTCGACAACGGGCCGGACCGTGTCGAACGTGCACTCCTTGGCGTTGCCCGGGGTGCAGGCGTCACCGAGGACGTGGTTCGTGATCCGGTCGACGTCCCCGGCATCGCCGGTGATCGTCTTGGCCTGCTCGTAGAACTTCGTCGGACCCTGGCCGAGCCGGTTCTTGGAGTACGTGTCCTGCGTGACGTCGGTGAACTTCTCCGGGATGCCGACGTCACGCAGCAGCCGGATGCCCGCCGCGAGCGCGGCCTCGGCGGCCTTGACCTTCGTCATGCCGTGCGTGTCGACGCCCATCGCCTCGGCGATGTCCGCGAACCGCTCGTACTGGGCGGGCATGTTGAACGCCCACACCCGGGGCAGCGCGATCGCGTTGTTGAGGCCGTGGTGGGTGTCGTAGAACGCGCTGACCGCGTGCGAGATGGAGTGGATGATGCCGAGGCCGCCGGAGTTGAAGGCCTGCGCCGCGATGTACTGCGCGTACATCATCCCCTCACGCCCGGCCAGGTCCTGGCCGTTCCACACCGCCTGCCGCAGATGCCTGGCGGTCAGTTTGATGGCGTGCAGCGAATTGCCCAGCGAGGGCTGGAAGTTGAGCCGGGAGACGTACGGTTCGGAGGCGTGCGCGAGGACGTCGAAGCCGCACTGGGCGGTGTAGTCGAGCGGGCAGTCGTAGTACAGCGTCGGGTCGTCGATGGCGAGGCTGGCCACGGACGCGTCGTCGAACGCCACGTACTTGTGGGGGTTGTCGGGGTCGGTGGTGGTGTCGGTGATGACGTAGGCCCATGAGGTCTCCGAGCCCGTGCCGGCCGTCGTCGACACCGCGATGTGCGGCGGGTTCTTGGGGTTCTCGGACTTGTTGAAGCCCTCGAAGTCGTTGACGTTGCGGCCGTCGTGGGCCACCGAGACACGGGCGCCCTTGCAGGCGTCGTGCGCGGAGCCGCCCCCGATGGAGACGAACGAGTCGCACTTGTTCTCTTGGTACAGCGTCACGGCGTCCATGACGTTGTAGTCCTTGGGGTTCGACTCGACCTTGTCGTACACCACGACCTCGAGCCCGTGGTACTTCATCGACTCGACGATCTTGTGCACGGTGTCGCTGCCGCGCAGACCCGTGGTCATCACCAGCGTCCGCTTGAACCCCAGCTTCTTGGCCTCCGGGCCGATCAGTTCGTGTGCGCCGGGGCCGAGCAGCGCCCGGGGGAAGGGGTGGAACTCCTTGATGGGGAACGGCTTGAGAAGTTCTTCGACCTGCATGATCGCGACTGTCCTCTCCGCACCGTGAGGCGCGTGGTCGGGAAGTTGGCGGCGTGCTTCACCTTCGGGGACCGGATCGCGGCGCGACACCGGCCGCTCGGACGGCCGGCGGACGCGGACGGAGGGGGTGCGCCCCGTCCGATCGGAGGGGGCCGGGGCGTACCTGTCCGACCGGGCAGGGTGAGGGCGGCCGAAAGCAGGGCGAGACGCGAAGGCGTGCGCCCTAGCGTCGAGTTGTGTACGGCACCGAGTGCCGAAATCCCTTGCCCTTACCGCCCCTTCAGGAGGACTGCCATGCAGGACGAGACCCGCACCGTCGAGCAGGACGACACCGTCGCCGTGGACGAGGTGATCGAGGAGGTCCTCGTCGAGGAGGTCTCCATCGACGGCATGTGCGGCGTGTACTGAGCCGGCCATGTCTGCTTCGTCTACCGAGCCGACCGTGCCTGTCTCGTTTACCGAGCCAACCGTGCCTGCCCCGTTCGACGCGGCCCGCCCCTACCGCCTGAACCCCTGCGTCGCGCTGCGCCCCGAGCCGTTCGGGGCGCTGGCCTACCACTTCGGCAACCGCCGGCTGTCGTTCCTCAAGGCACCCGAACTGGTCGCGCTGGTAGGCGACTTGGGCCGCTACGGCAGCGCACGGGAGGCCCTCGCCGAGGTCCCCGAGAAACGCCGCGACGCCTTCGGACGGGCCCTCGCCTCCCTGGCCGCCGCCGACATGATCGTCCCCACCGAAGCGGAGCCGCAGCCGTGACCGTCACCCACGAAGCCCCCGCTGCCGTCCCCGCCCTGGTCGAGCAGTTCAAGGGCGGCCTGCACGCCCCGATCTGCCTGACCTGGGAGTGGACGTACGCCTGCAACCTCTCCTGCACGCACTGCCTGTCCTCGTCCGGCCGGCGCGACCCCCTCGAACTGTCCACGGACGAGATCAAGTCGGTGATCCGCGAACTGCGGCGCATGCAGGTCTTCTACGTCAACGTCGGCGGTGGCGAGCCCACCGTCCGCCCCGACTTCTGGGAACTGCTGGACTACGCGATCGCCCACCAGGTCGGCGTGAAGTTCTCCACCAACGGCCTGCGTCTGACCCCCGAACGGGCGCGCCGGCTGGCCGCGACCGACTACGTCGACGTGCAGATCTCCCTCGACGGCGCCACCCGCGAGGTCAACGACGCGGTGCGCGGCCGGGGTTCGTACGACATGGCGGTGCGCGCCATGGAGAACCTCGCCGCCGCGGGTTTCGCCGACTTCAAGATCTCGGTGGTGATGACCCGTCAGAACGTGCCGCAGCTCGACGACTTCGCCGCCCTGGCCGACCGCTACGGCGCCCAGCTGCGTATCACCCGCCTTCGCCCCTCCGGCCGCGGCGCCGACGTCTGGGACGAGCTGCACCCCACCTCCGAGCAGCAGCGCGAGCTGTACACCTGGCTCCTCGGCCACGGCGAGAAGGTCCTCACCGGCGACTCCTTCTTTCACCTCAACGCGCTGGGCTCCGAGCCGCTGGCGGGACTGAACCTGTGCGGGGCCGGGCGGGTGGTGTGCCTGATCGACCCGGTGGGTGACGTGTACGCCTGCCCGTTCGCCATCCACGACGCGTTCAAGGCGGGCAACATCCGCACGCCGGGCGGCTTTCAGCGGGTGTGGCGCGAGTCCGCGCTCTTCGCCGAGCTGCGCCGGCCCGCCTCCGGCGGTGCCTGTTCCGGCTGCTCGGCGTACGACGCCTGCCAGGGCGGCTGCATGGCCGCGAAGTTCTTCACGGGGCTGCCGCTGGACGGCCCCGACCCGGAGTGCGTCAAGGGCCACGGCGCGACCGCGCTCACGGGCACCGACCGCTCCGCGCTCCCGCGCCAGGGCAAGGACCACTCGCACCGCACCGTGCCCCTGGGCATGCCGGCCGTCCGCACCCGCCGCCCGGACCGGTTCTGCGACGAAAGCCCGCTGGCCGGCGCCGACTTGAGCGCCTCACCCGACGAGAAGGGAACGTCATGAGCAAGTGGATCGAGACGGTCGCCGAGGCTCAGCGGCGAGCACGCAAGCGGCTGCCGAAGTCGGTCTACAGCGCGCTGTTGGCCGGCTCGGAACAGGGTGTCTCCTACGACGACAACACCACCGCCTTCGGCGAGTTGGGCCTCGCCCCACACGTGGCCGGGCTGTCGGCCAAGCGCGACCAGGCCACGACCGTGCTGGGACAGCAGCTCGCCCTCCCGGTGATCATCTCCCCGACCGGGGTGCAGGCCGTGCACCCGGACGGCGAGGTGGCCGTCGCGCGGGCCGCCGCGGCCCGGGGCACGGCGGTCGGGCTCAGCTCCTTCGCCAACAAGGCGCTGCCGGAGGTGGTGGCAGCCAATCCGCGGACGTTCTTCCAGATGTACTGGATGGGCTCGAAGGACGCGATGACCCGGCGGATCGAGTACGCCCGCGACGCCGGGGCCAAGGCGCTGATCGTCACCCTGGACTGGTCGTTCTCCTACGGCCGGGACTGGGGCAGCCCGAGGATTCCCGAGCGGCTGACGCCGAAGGAGATGCTGCGCTTCGCGCCGGAGGCGCTGACCCGCCCGGCCTGGCTGTGGGAGTTCGTGAAGTCGCGCAGCCTCCCGGACCTGAGCACACCGAACCTCGCCGAGCCTGGCCAGGACGCGCCCACGTTCTTCGGTGCCTACGGCGAGTGGATGCAGACGCCTCCGCCATCCTGGGACGACGTGCGCTGGCTGCGCGAGCAGTGGGACGGGCCGTTCCTGCTCAAGGGGATCTGCCGGGTGGACGACGCCCTGCGCGCCGTCGACGCCGGGTTCACCGCGATCTCGGTGTCCAACCACGGCGGCAACAACCTCGACGCGACCCCTGCCCCGATCCGCGCCCTGCCCGCCATCGCGGACGCGGTCGGCGACCAGGTCGAGCTGGTGCTCGACGGCGGTGTCCGGCGCGGCACCGACGTGGTCAAGGCGCTCGCGCTGGGCGCCAAGGCGGTGCTGATCGGCCGCGCCTACCTGTGGGGCCTGGCGGCGGGCGGCCAGGCCGGCGTGGAGAACGTCCTCGACATCCTCAGCCGCGGCATCGATTCGGCCCTGCTCGGCCTCGGCCGCTCGTCCGTCCACGAACTGACCCGCGACGACGTGGTCGTCCCGCCCGGCTTCACCCGCACCCTGGGCGCGCCCCACCCCGTGGGGACGGCCTGACATGCGCCCCGAGGCCGTGGAGCCGATCCGCCTCGCGGATCTGACCTGGCCGGACCTGGAGGGCCGCCGCCCGCTGGTGCTGCTGCCGCTCGGCTCGTGCGAACAGCACGGCCCCCACCTGCCGTTGGACACCGACACCACGGTGGCCACGGCAGTGGCCGAGCGGGCCGCGGCCCGTCTGTCCGGCGAACGGGACGTGGTGATCGCACCGCCTCAGAGCTACGGCGCAAGCGGCGAGCACGAGGGCTTCCCGGGCACGGTGTCCATCGGTCACGCCGCCCTGCGCCTGCTGCTCACCGAGACGGGCCGCTCGCTGCTGCGCTGGACGGGCCGCCTGCTGGTGGTCAACGGCCACGGCGGCAACGTGGCGAGCCTGGCGGACGCGGTGGCCGGGCTACGCGGCGAAAGCCGCGACGCGGCCTGGTGGCCCTGCCTGGTACCCGGTTCCGACGCGCACGCAGGCCGCACCGAGACCTCGCTGATGCTCCGGCTGCGCCCCTCGGCCGTACGGACCGAACGTGCCGTCGCCGGATCCACCGAGCCGGTCGAGCAGTTGATGGACCGGCTGGTCGCCGAGTCGGTCCGCGGCGTCAGCCCGTCCGGCGTCCTCGGCGACCCGGCGGGCGCCGGGGCCGATGAAGGCGAACGGCTCCTGGAGCGGATGGCGGACCGGCTCACCGCCGACATCCGTGACTGGCGGATCTCCCGGCGCGGACGACTGGGCCTGCCGGTCACCGCCCCTGCCGGAGCCGGACGATGACCGGCCGCCGGGTCGCCGTCGTCACCGGCGCCGCGACCGTGCGCCGACTCGCCCGCGACGGCTGGGCGGTCGCCGCCGACATCCGTGACAGGCGGATCTCCCCGCGCGGACGACTGAGCCCGCCGGTCACCACCCCTGCGGAGGCCGGACGATGACCGGCCACCGGGTCGCCGTCGTCACCGGAGCCGCACGCGGCATCGGCGCCGCGACCGTGCGCCGACTCGCCCGCGACGGATGGGCGGTCGTCGCCGTGGACCGCTGCGCCGACGACCCCGACGTGCCGTATCCACTCGCCGAGCCGCACCAACTCGAGCTTCTGGCAAAGGAGTTCCCCCTGGTGCGTACGCTCCGGGCGGATGTCCGCGACGCGGCCGCACTGGAGGACGCCGTACGCATGGCGGAGATCGACTTCGGCGGGCTCGACGCCGCCGTGGCCGGCGCCGCGGTCATGCTCGGCGGCGGGCCGGTGTGGGAGCAGACCGACGCACAGTGGCGCACGCTGCTCGACGTCGATGTGATGGGCGTGGCGAACCTGGCACGCGTCGCCGTACCCGCGCTGCTGCGCAGGCCGCAGCCGCGCACCGGCCGCTTCGTCGCCCTCGCCTCCGCCGCGGCGCACCGCGGGTTGTGGGGCCTTGGTGCCTACTGCGCCGCCAAGCACGCCGTGGTCGGGCTGGTCCGGGGCCTCGCGGTCGACCTGCGCGACACCGGCGTGAACGCGCTCGCCGTGTCCCCCGGCTCCACGAACACCGACATGCTCCGCGCCACGGCCGACCTCTACGACCTGCCCGGCGTCGACAAACTCGCCGACCAGCAGCTCACCGGACGCCCGTTGGAGCCGGACGAGGTCGCCTCCGTGGTGGCCTGGGCCTGCTCGGCGGAGTCCTTCGCGGTCACCGGTTCGGTGCTGCACGCGGACGGAGGGTTCACGGCATGACCTGGTTCGTACGGATCTCCCCGCCCACGGAGACACTGCCGCCTCCTCCGGACGGCCGGCTGCCACACGGCTTCGCGGTCGAACTCGCCGCCGACACCCACCGCTCCCGCGACGGCCACCTGATGCTCGGCGGGTCTCCCCCGCGGCTGATGCGCATCACTCCAACGGCCGTACGTCTCCTGGAAGATGGCCGCTTCGCCGTGACGGACGCGACGAGCGCCGCGCTCGCCCGCCGACTCCTGGACGCCGGGGTCGCCCACCCGCGCCCCGAGCTCCAACCCGTCCGCGACACCACCATCGCGATCCCGGTACGCGACCGCGCCGACCAACTCGACGCCCTGCTGGCCGCGTTGCGCGCCGACCCGCCCACCGCGGACCTGCCCGTCCTGGTGGTGGACGACGGCTCCCGGAACCCCGACGCCCTCGCCCGGGTCGCCGGGCGGCACGGCGCCCGTCTGCTGGTCCACCCGCACAACCTCGGCCCGGCCGCCGCCCGCAACACGACCCTGCGCCACGCCCGTACGGCGTACGTGGCGTTCGTCGATTCCGACGTCGTGCCCGAACCGGGCTGGCTGGCACCGCTGTTGGCGCACTTCAGTGACCCGGCGGTGGCGCTGGTCGCGCCCCGGGTCGTCGCCCTGCCGGTGTCCGCGCCGGGGCTGTTCGACCGCTACGAGGAGGTCCGCTCGCCGCTGGACATGGGGGTGCGGGAGGGGCCGGTGGTGCCGGTGTCCATGCTCTCCTACGTGCCGAGCGCGACCATCGTGGTCCGCCGGGCGGCGGTGGGCGCCGGGTTCGCTCCCGGGATGCGGGTCGGCGAGGACGTCGACCTGTGCATGCGGCTGCACGAGGCGGGCTGGCGGCTGCGCTACGTCCCCTCCGTGCAGGTCGGCCACCGGCACCGCACCGACCTGCGCAGCTGGGTCGCCCAGCGAGCCGGGTACGGCACCGGCGCCGCCGACCTGGCACTGCGTCACCCCGGCCGGGTGCCGCCCCTGTACGCCGCGCCCTGGTCGCTCGCCGCCTGCGCCCTTCTCCTACGGGCCAAGCCGCTGCCGGCGGCCGCGGCGCTGGCCCTCACCGCGGCGACCGCCGTGAAGGTGACGCGCCGCATGCCGGACGCCGACCATCCCGCCCGTGCGGGCACCCTGCTCTCGCTCGCGGCCCTGCGCGGCACCGCCGAGCAGTTGCTGCGCTGCGCCACCCGGCACCACTGGCCGGTGGCGGTGGCCGCCGCCGCCGTCAGCCGCCGGGCCCGGTACGCCCTGCTCGCCGCGGCCGTCGCCGAGGGGCTGGCCGACCACCGCCGCTCCCGCACCGCGCTCGGCCCGCTCACCCACACGGCGATCCGGCGGCTCGACGACCTGGCCTACGGCTGGGGCGTGTGGCAGGGCGCCCTGCGCCGCCGTACCGCCGCGCCACTGGTGCCGCGCCTCGCCCTGTCCACCCGCGGCCGCCCCGCGCGGCGCCCCTGGGAGCCCAGGCCGGTGGCGCCAACCTCGCGCCAACCCGCCCAGGCCACCGTAGAGCCCTGGTGACGGGCGAGCCGTGCCCGACGGCCTCCCGCACGGCCCGTCCGTCGCCCACCACCCGCATCCGAGGAGGAACCCGCATGTCCCCGCGCTCCGATCTCCGCCCCGCCCCCGACAGCCCGCTCGCCGGAGCCGACGCAGCGGTGCCCCGGCCGGACGACAGCGCGGAGGCGGACCGCCTGACGTTCTGGGCACGGCAGGCGGAACGCCTCGACTGGGAGACCGAGTGGTCCGAGGTACTGGACTGGTCGGACGCGCCGTTCGCGCGCTGGTTCACCGGCGGGCGGCTGAACGTCGCGTACAACTGCGTCGACCGGCACGTCGAGGCCGGCCACGGCGGCCGCGTCGCCTTCCTCTGGGAAGGGGAACCGGGCGACACCCGCACGATCACCTACGCGGAGCTGAAGCGCGAGGTCTGCAGGGCGGCCAACGCCCTGCTCTCGCTCGGCCTGCGCGCCGGTGACCGAGTCGCCATCCAGCTGCCGATGATCCCCGAGGCCGTGGTCGCCATGCTGGCCTGCGCCCGGCTCGGGCTGGTGCACAGCGTGGTCTTCGGCGGCTTCTCCCCCGCGGCCCTGCAGTCGCGCATCGAGGACGCCGGAGCCCGCCTGCTGATCACCTCGGACGGCCAGTACCGCCGGGGCCGGGCGGAACCCACGAAGGCGAACACCGACGAGGCCACGCGCCACACCCCGAGCATCGAGCACGTCCTGGTGGTCCGGCGCACCGGCACCGCCGTGCCCTGGACCGAGGGCCGCGACCTGTGGTGGCACGAGCTGGTGGACGCCCAGTCCGACGAGCACCGGCCGGAGTCCTTCGACGCCGAGCACCCGCTGTTCATCCTCTACACCTCGGGCACGACCGGGAAGCCGAAAGGCATCCTGCACACCTCGGGCGGCTACCTCACCCAAGCCGCGTACACCCACCGCGCCGTCTTCGACCTCGACTCCGACAACGACGTCTACTGGTGCACCGCCGACATCGGCTGGATCACCGGGCACTCCTACATCGTCTACGGGCCGCTCGCCAACCGCACCACGTCGATCCTGTACGAGGGCACGCCCAACACCCCGCACGAGGGACGGCACTTCGAGATCATCGAGAGGTACGGGGTCTCGGTCTACTACACCGCCCCCACCCTCATCCGCACGTTCATGAAGTGGGGCGAGCAGCTCCCGGCCCGCTACGACCTGTCGTCGATCCGCGTCCTCGGCAGCGTGGGCGAACCGATCAACCCCGAGGCGTGGCGCTGGTACCGCGAACACATCGGCGCCGGCCGCGCTCCGGTGGTGGACACCTGGTGGCAGACCGAGACCGGCGCGGTCATGATCGCGCCCCTGCCCGGAGCGGCCCCGGCCAAGCCCGGCTCGGCGCGGACAGCGGTGCCCGGCATCTCGGCCAAGGTGGTCGACGACCAGGGCGAGGAGGTGGGCACGGGCGCGAGCGGCTACCTCGTGCTGGACCGGCCCTGGCCCGCCATGCTCCGCGGAGTCTGGGGCGACGACGACCGCTACCGCGAGACCTACTGGACCCGGTTCGCCGACCGCGGCTACTACTTCGCCGGGGACGGCGCCCGCTACGACGAGGACGGCGACATCTGGCTGCTGGGCCGCGTCGACGACGTCATGAACGTCTCCGGCCACCGGATCTCCACCGCCGAGGTCGAGTCGGCGCTCGTGTCGCACCCGACGGTTGCCGAGGCCGCCGTGGTGGGGGCGTCGGACGCGACGACCGGCCAGGCGATCGTCGCCTTCGTGATCCTGCGCTCGGGTGTCGCGGACGTCACGGACGCCGCGCGTGTCGCCGGCGCCGTCGGCGGGAACGGAGCGGATGTCACCGCGGCGCTGCGCGAGCACGTGGCCCAGGAGATCGGCCCCATCGCCAAGCCCCGTCGAATCCTGGTGGTTTCGGAGCTGCCCAAGACCCGCTCCGGAAAGATCATGCGGCGGCTGCTGCGCGACGTGGCGGAGAACCGCGAGGTCGGCGACGTCACGACGCTCGCCGACGCCTCTGTGATGGACCTGATCAACTCCGGGCTCTCGGGTCGGCCCCAGCAGGCGGGGTGACGGGGTGCGTACAGGGAAGGAGGAAACGGACATGGCCCGGTCGGGTCCGCTGTCCGGCCGGATCGCGCTCCTCACCGGAGCGGGGGCACCGCCGAAGTGCTGACGAGTGGCCACGTCCGGCCTCCTGGCCCGACACAGGTGCCCGAAAGACCCGCAGCCACGTGCACGGCCCGTTGGCATGCTGACGGCGAGCCCGTACGGCAACGCCGAGCCGCCCGACCGGACATGCGGCAGACCGACACCCCGCGACAACAGGAAGGCACACCCCTGATGCGAATCGTCCTCATCGGCCCTCCCGGAGTGGGCAAGGGCACCCAGGCCGCCCTGCTCAGCCGACGGCTCGGCATTCCCCACATCTCGACCGGGGACCTGTTCCGCGACCACGTCCGACGGCTGACGCCGCTGGGACGAGACGCGCAACGCTACCTGGACGCGGGGGAGCTCGTGCCTGACCACGTCACCGCCGGTATGGTGCGACGACGTCTGGAGGAGCCGGACACCGCGCGGGGCTTCCTGCTCGACGGCTTCCCCCGCACCGTCCGGCAGGCGCGCGAGCTCTCCGCCATCCTGGCCGAGACCGGAACGCCCCTCGACGCCGTCCTGGAGCTCACCGCACCGGAGGACGTGGTGGTGGCACGCCTGCGCAGCCGCGGGCGGCCCGACGACACCGAGGAGGTCATCCGTCACCGGCAGACGATCTACCGCCGCCGGACGGCTCCCCTCCTCGCCCACTACGCCGTCCTGCTGCTGACGGTGAACGCCGTCGGAACCGTCGAGGACATCGGCGACCGCGCCCTGACAGCTCTCGCGGACCTGTCTGCGGGGGCCGCCGAGGCGGGTACGGAAGACGGGGCGGCGTAAGGAAGAGGCCCACGGCACCAACTGGGGCTGCGGCATTGCCGGAGATGCGCGGCGACCGAAATCGTCCGCCGGTGCACCGCGCGGCTGCCGGCCGCGTTGAGCCGGCTCGCTGTCGCGGGCCGCCAACGGCGCCCCCTCGCATCCGCTGCCCCAGTGACCTGGTGGCGCTGGATGCCATCCAGTACGGCTCGCGTCCCCGGGCCGGAGATCCGAGGTGCCGCATCGACTCGCCTCCGAGGATCGCCGCCATACGGGTGAGGAGTGGCACACAAGCGGACGGAACGCACCGGGCCCGTGAACCCTCTAGCCGTACGGAAGCCTGGCAGCAAGGGACGCACCATGAACCTCACCAGCTGGACGACGGTGTACGTACTGGCCGCACTGACCACTGCGTTTGTGGCGCTCACGGTGTGGCAGTGGCCGCGCCTGGCCCGGCCCGGGTGGGCGGCGGTCACGGCACGGCTCGTCACCATCGGCGTGACACAGCTCGTGACGATCACCACGCTGTTCGCCGCCGTCAACGCCGACTACCAGTTCTACGGCTCCTGGAGCGACCTGTTCGGCAGCGACAGTACGGCGCCGGTCGCTCTCACCGGTACGAACTCCTCCGGAGGGGTCACCGGCATCAGCAACACGCACACGGTCCTGATCCAGCCCGGCGACGCCTCCCTGCTGAACCACGTCTCCGGCGTACCGACCGGCCCGGCGGCGCTGAACGGCCGGGTCGAGTCGGTGCGGGTCGTCGGGCGCCGGACCGGCGCGATCGACCCCGCATTCGTCTACCTGCCACCCCAGTACTTCCAGCGGGCGTACGCCCGCCAGCGCTTCCCCGTCATCGTGGCCATGAGCGGCTACCCGGGCAGCATCTTCAACCTCGCCCAGCATCTGCGGGTCTGGCAGTACTCCCAGGCGCTGACCAAGCAGGGGAAGATGCAACCGACCGTCATCGTCGAGATCCGGCCGACGATCGCCCCGCCCCGCGACACCGAGTGTGTGAACGTGCCCGGGGGGCCGCAGACGGAGACGTTCCTCGCCAAGGATCTCCCGGAAGCCCTCAAGTCCGCCTATCGGGTGGGCCACAGCGCCACCGCCTGGGGCGCCCTCGGCTACTCCTCCGGCGGCACCTGCGCCCTGCAGCTCGCCCTGCGCGACCCGCACGCCTACACCTCCGCGGCGGCCCTCTCCCCCGACTTCCAGGTCAAGGAGGACCCGACCACCGGCAACCTGTTCGGCAGCGGCACGGCCCGGCAGCTGCGGATCGACTCCCACAATCTGTTCTGGCGGCTGAAGCACCTGCCGATCCCGCAGGTGTCGGTCCTGGTCGCCGCGAGTAGGCACGGAGACGAGGACATCTACCCGAAGGCCCAGGAATTCCTGCGCCTGGCAAAGCCCCCGCTACGCACCGCATCGATCGTCCCAGACAACGGCGTGCACAACTTCAACACCTGGACGAGCGAGATGCCCGCCGCCCTCACCTGGCAGAGCCAGCAACTGATCTTCCCGCAGGACGTGCTGCCCCGTCACATCACCAAGCCCGCACATGGCAAACCGGCCATCCGGGCAGACGGCGAGCCGTCGCCGCCCGCGACCGAGCGCCGGCCGACGCGGTAGGGCCTCCGGAGGGAGCGGGAACGGAGGAGTGTCCGGCCGAGGGCCGCAGGAGTAGCCGGCGGGCGACCGTGTCTTCGGCACGCGATTGGTTGCTGGGTCTGGCAGCCGCAGTACTCGCACATCTCATGACTCCGGCTGCGCTCAGTGGGAGTGAGCGGTCGGCGTCCGGCGGACGAGCGCGTGCCGTACGCCGGTTTCGGTGAAGGCCAGCGCTGCCGCCCCGACCACGCCCAGCAGGATCAGGCCGATCGCGTACGAGCCGTACGCGCCGTACAGCGAGCCCATCACCAGCGGCGGGACGAAGCCGCCCAGGCCGCCTGCCGCGCCCACGACGCCGGTGACCGAACCGACCTTGTTCGCCGGGGCCAGCAGGGCCACCAGCGCGAACACCGCGCCGCTGCCCGCCCCGAGGGCGGCGGCCATGGCGAGGAACGCGATCGTGCCCACCGGCGCCAGCGCCGGAGTCGCCGACTGGGCAGGCGCCCCGGCCAGCACCACCGCGAGCGTGCCGGCCAGCACCCGCACCGGTCCGACGCGGTCGGACAGCCAGCCGCCGATCGGTCGCATCGCCACGGCCAGCAGCACAAAGCCGGCCATCCGGTTCGCCGCATCCGCCTGGGTGAGGCCGTAGCCGGTCTTCAGATACGTCGGCAGGTAGACGGAGAAGGCGACGTAGCCGCCGAAGGCCACCGCGTACAGGGCGGACGCCTGCCAGGTGACGCCCAGGCGCAGGGTGGCCGCCGGTCGGCGGGCCAGCGGCTCGGTGGGCACCGTGCGGCCGGGGGCATCGCGCAGCACCAGCGCGGCCACGAGGACGTAGGCGGCGAGGACGGCCGCGGTGATCAGGAAGGGTGTCGACATGCTGTGCGCGTCGACCAGCTTCACGGTGGTCAGAGCGCTGATGGCGGTGCCGCCCATGCCCATCCCGAAGATGCCGATGGCCAGGCCCCGCCGCTCGGGCGGGAACCACGCGTTGACGAAGGGCACACCGACAGCGAACGCGGTGCCGCCCATGCCGAGGAAGAACCCGCCGACCAGAAGCGCACCGAGCGAGGAGTGCCCGGCCAGACCGAGATAGAGGACAGGAACGATGGTGGCCGCGGACACGATCGGGAACATCACACGCCCGCCGAACCGGTCGGTCAGCGCACCGACCGGGATGCGGCCCAGGGCGCCGACCACGACCGGCACGGCCACCAGCAGCGACTGCTGCAACGACGACAGCTCCAGCGTGTCCTTGAACCGGGGTCCGAGCGGGCTGAGCAACGCCCACGCCCAGAAGTTCACGGCGAACGCCTCTCCCGGCTGCTTCCCCTACAGCAAGGTGGCTGCGCCGGCCCTGGGAAACAAAGGTTTGTGGTCCGGCCTCGCGGTGACGTGGAGGGGGCCGACCGGCCCTACCCTCTCGAGCCACCCACAGAGACGATGGACTGATGTTCCAGGACGACGCCTCTCGTGGACTCGACCGGCAGGAATGCCTGCGGCTGCTGGCCAAGGTGCCGGTCGGCCGCGTCGTGTACACCTGTCAGGCGTTGCCCGCGATCCTCCCGGTCAGCTTCTCCCTGGACACCGACGCCTCCGTCGTACTGTCCACCTCGGCGGGCTCCGACCTCGTCCGCGCGATCGACGGCGTCGTGGTCGCCTTCGAAGCGGACGAATTCACGGTGCCGACCCAGTCCGGATGGAGCGTCGTCGTCACCGGCCGGGCGACCGCGGTGACCGACCCCGACGAGCACGAACGGCTGGCGCAGTCCGGCCCGCGGTCCTGGATGCCGCTGGGGGAAGCGGTCTTCGTACGGATCGAGCCGGAGATGGTCACCGGACGCGAACTCAAGGGCAACGTCGGCATGCAGTGAGGCTCAGCGGTTGTCGGCAGCATCACTGTCAGGCACGCAGGGATCAGTAGGCGTTCAGCCCCAGTTCTCGGAACTGTTCCCGGACCCGCCCGACCAGGTCGGGCCCTGGGGTCGGCGTGTTCCGCAGGCGGAAGGGCACGTCGAGGGCGTCGTACTTGGCGGCGCCGAGTTTGTGGAAGGGCAGGACGTCGACGCGTTCGACGTTGCCGAGGCCGGAGAGGAAGCGGGCCAGGCCGTAGATCGCCTCCGGTGAGTCGGTCCAGCCGGGGACCAGGACGTAGCGGATCCACGTCCGAATGCCGAGCCGGTCCAGGCGGGTGGCGAAGTTGAGGGTGGGGGCGAGTTCGCCGCCGGTCAGCTCCCGGTAGGTGCGCACGTCGAAGGACTTGATGTCGAGGAGGACCAGGTCGGTGTCGGCGAGGAGCTCGTCGGTGGCGCGGGCGCCCAGGAAGCCGGAGGTGTCCAGGGCGGTGTGCAGACCGAGTTCCTTGCAGCGCCGCAGCACGGCGGCCGTGAAGGCGGGCTGGAGCAGCGCCTCGCCGCCGGTGATGGTCACCCCTCCCCCGGCCGTGGTGACGAAGGCCCGGTACTTCTCGATCTCGGCCATCACCTCGTCGACCGTGGTCTCCCGTCCGTCCCTCATGTGCCAGGTGTCGGGGTTGGCGCAGTACAGGCAGCGCAGCGGGCAGCCGCTGACGAAGAGCACGAACCGGGTCCCCGGACCGTCCACTCCGGTGGACAGGTCCCAGGAGTGGATCCGGCCCGTCACCGGCTCGACGACGGTGTTCACAGCGATCCGTGGAAGGTACGGCTGATCACGTCGAGCTGCTGCTCGCGGGTCAGGCGGACGAAGTTGACGGCGTACCCGGAGACCCGGATCGTCAACTCCGGGTAGTTCTCCGGGTGTTCCATGGCGTCCTCCAGGACGGCCCGGTTCAGGACGTTGACGTTCATGTGGAACCCGCCGGCGGCCATGTACGCGTCGAGGATGCCGACCAGGTGGCCCGCGCGCTCCTCGGGCACGTGGCCCAGGCCCTCAGGGGTGATCGTGGTGGTCAGCGAGATGCCGTCGCGGGCCTGCTCGTACGGCAGCTTCGCGACCGACAGCGCGGAGGCGGCCACCCCGTGCCGGTCGCGGCCGTTCATCGGGTTGGCGCCGGGCGCGAACGGCTGTCCGGCTCGGCGGCCGTCGGGGGTGTTGCCGGTGTGCTTGCCGTACACCACGTTGGAGGTGATGGTCAGCACCGACTGGGTGTGCTCGGCGTCCCGGTAGGTGGGGTGCTTGCGCACCTTCTCCATGAACGACTCCACCAGGCGGACGGCGAGGGCGTCGGCGCGGTCGTCGTTGTTCCCGTACATCGGGAACTCGCCCTCGGTCCGGAAGTCGACGGCGAGGCCGGTCGCGTCCCGGATGACCTTCACGCGCGCGTACTTAACGGCCGAGAGGCTGTCCGTCGCCACTGAGAGGCCGGCGATGCCGCAGGCCATGAAGCGATGCACGGGGTGGTCGTGCAGGGCCATTTCGAGGCGCTCGTAGGCGTACTTGTCGTGCATGTAGTGGATGACGTTGAGCGTGTTCACATACGTCTCGGCCAGCCAGTCCAGGACGCGGTCGTACGCCGCCGACAGTTCCTCGTAGTCCAGGCAGTCGCCTGTGAGGGCGGGCATCTCCGGGGTGATCTGGTCGCCGGTCATCTCGTCGCGACCGCCGTTGACGGCATACAGCAGGGCTTTGGCGAGGTTGACGCGTGCCCCGAAGAACTGCATCTGCTTGCCGACCGCCATGGCCGACACGCAGCAGGCGATCGCGGTGTCGTCGCCGGTGCGGGGGCGCATCAGATCGTCCGACTCGTACTGGACGGCACTGGTGTCGATCGAGACCTGGGCGCAGAACTCCTTGAAGCTGTACGGCAGTTGGGGCGACCACAGCACGGTCAGGTTGGGCTCGGGGGCCGGGCCGAGGTTGTAGAGGGTCTGCAGGAAGCGGAAGGAGGTGCGGGTGACCAGGGGGCGGCCGTCCGTGCCGATGCCACCGATGGACTCCGTCACCCAGGTGGGGTCGCCGGAGAACAGGGCGTCGTACTCGGGGGTGCGCAGGAACCGTACGATGCGCAGCTTGATGACGAAGTCGTCGATCAGTTCCTGGGCGCGGGTCTCGTCGATGATGCCCGCGTCCAGGTCGCGCTGGAGGTAGACGTCCAGGAAGGTGGAGGTGCGGCCCAGCGACATCGCGGCGCCGTTCTGCTCCTTCACGGCGGCCAGGTAGCCGAGGTACAGCCACTGCACGGCCTCGTGCGCGGTGGCAGCGGGGCGGGAGACGTCGCAGCCGTACGTCGCTGCCATGCGGGCGAGCTCACCCAGTGCCCTGGTCTGCTCGGCGAGTTCCTCGCGGTCGCGGATGACGTCAGGGGTCGAGGGCTGTGCGTCGAGCCGGGCCCGGTCGGCCCGCTTGGCCTCGATCAGCCGGTCGGTGCCGTAGAGGGCGACGCGCCGGTAGTCGCCGATGATCCGGCCGCGGCCATAGGCGTCGGGCAGTCCGGTGATGATGCCGACCTTGCGGGCGGTGCGCATCTCGGGGGTGTACGCGTCGAAGACGCCGTCGTTGTGGGTCTTGCGGTAGGTCCCGAAGACCTTGGTGACGAACGGGTCGGGCTCGTAGCCGTAAGCCCTCAGGCCGTTCTCGACCATTCGCAGGCCGCCGTTCGGCATGATGGCGCGCCGGAGCGGGGCGTCGGTCTGCAGGCCGACGATCAGTTCCCGTTGGCGGTCGATGTAGCCGGGGGCGTGCGACGTGATCGTCGACGGCGTAGCGGTGTCCACGTCGAGGATGCCTCGCACACGCTCCTCCGGGAACAGCGCGCTGACCTTCTCCCAGACGGCCCGGGTGCGGCCGGTGGGGCCGGCCAGGAAGGCCGCGTCGCCCTCGTACGGCGTGTAGTTGGCCTGAATGAAGTCACGCACGTCGATGTGCTCGCGCCACTCCGTCCCGGCGAACTGCCGCCAGGCGTCGGCGGTCCCGGTACCGGCTGTCACGGTCGCGGTCATCACAGGTCCTCTCCCTGAACGTGTCCTTCGTGGTCCATGCTCGTGGTCCGAAGTGATCGCACGAAGTGCCGGACAGGGCACGCGCCGGTCCCGTCCGGCACCGGTGCAAGGGGACCTTCGGCCCTCCTCGCGCACACCTGTCCCCCGCCGCCGTGGTCGGCTAAAACAGGCTGCTCCAGTACGGCCAGAAGCGGGTGAGCACGAGCGCCCCGATCACCCCGTACCAGGCGGCGAGGAGCATCCAGTGCGTGTCCCGTACGAATGTGAGGACGCCCTGCGGCACTGGGAAGACCCCTCGATCCAGGCAGTGCAGGGTGAGGCACCAGAACAGGGCGATGGTCACGACCCAGACGACCGCGCAGTACGGGCAGATCTTGTTCAGCTGGTACAGCGACTGCCCGATCAGCCAGTGCACGAACACCACCCCCGCCAGCGCCCCCGCATCCAGCGCCAGCCAGAGCCGTCGGCTCAGACACGCCCCGGTGAGAACGGCGATGCCCAGCGCCACCACGGCGGCGAATGCGGCCAGCCCCAGCAGCATGTTGGGGAAGCCGAACAGGCTGCCCTGCCGGCTGGACATGACGCTGCCGCAGCTGACGATCGGGCTGATGTTGCAGGGCGGTTGGTAGGCCGGGTCCTTCAGCAGCCGCCAGTCGTCCACGGTGAGCTGGAACGAGGCGAGCCAGCCGATGAGTCCGGTGAGGAGCATCGCCCAGGCTGTCCGCCGACTCGCGCCGACTGTGGCCGTCCGTCCGGTGGCCGCCTCGTCCGGTGCGACGGCAGGCGCACGGCTCATGCGGCGCCTCGTGTGGTGTGCGAGGCCGTCGGCGCGGTCACCACGGGGGGCGTACCTCGGTGGCGGTAGACCAGGTACGGGCGGGTGAGGTAGCCGATCGGGACGCTCCACGCGTCCCAGTCGGCGCGCACCAGGCCGCCCTTGCCGCGGGCCGGCTTGTACGCCCGGGCCTTCGCCGGGTCGGAGGTGATCTCGGCCCAGGCCGCCGCCGGATCGCCCAGGCGCCGCCGGGCCTCGCGCCACAGCTTCAGCAACTCGCCGCGCACATACGGGTATCGGACGCGGCTGGGCGAGTACGTGTACCAGGAGAACGACGCCCCGCGCGGGCAGCCGCGCGGCTCGTAACGGCGCGTCAGCAGTCTCCGGGCGGCCAGCGGCCAGCCTTCACCGGCGCGCGACGTCTGACGTCGTGCGTTCTGATCGTTCTCCATGGCCAGGAACGCTAGGTGGCGCGCATCCCGGCGCACCTGGGCTGGCGGTCCCTGCGTCACGGCCCTGCGGCCCAATCCGACAGGCCGTCACCGGGACCAATGGCCCCGGTGACGGGGGCCGGTCGGCGCGGGAGTCGGCCGGAAAAGCCGGGGCACCGTCGCAGCGCTGCGGCGGTGCCCCGGTCGGGGACGGTCATGTCCGGTCAGAGCAGCCAGCGGTTGCGGCTGACGAAGGGCAGGCGTGCCCATGCCCTGCCCAGGCCCCAGGTGGCTCCGGCGCCCGCGGCCGCGAGGGCGACGAGGACGACGGCGTAGACGATGTGGTAGTCGGCGAACGGGTTGGGCGACATGCTCGGCGACCCGTCGGACAGGTGCTTGGCGGGCGGCCATTCGGCCAGCCACATCAGCGCCATCATCGCGGTGCCGGCCACGGCGGCGATCCGCAGGCCGATGCCCGCGATCAGGGCGAGGCCGATACCGAGCAGGCCGAGCATGAACAACCAGTCCGCCCAGCCGGCGCCGGCCCAGTCGTGGAAGGTGGACTCCATCGGCCCGGCGGCGACCGAGCCGAGGAAGCCCTTGGTCGGCGAGCCGCCGTCGATCCAGCCCCTGCCGGACGGAGTGGCGTAACCGAATCCGAAGGTCTTGTCGAGGAAGGCCCACAGGAAGACGAACCCGGTCAGCACGCGCAGTGCGGCGAGGACGTGCGCGCTGATCGCCGTCATGACAAGAGGCGTGGTCGCCTCGGCTGACTGATGGGCCGTCATGGGCCTGCGCATCGACGGGAGATGGAACCGCACATGCCGTTGCGGGTGGTCGTGGACTGCCATGGTCCTCATCCCTTTCAGGGTGACACGCGGGGTGTTGACGACTCCTGTTGTGCTCTGGACTCTCGTTGCGCTTTCAATGTCCCGCTTCGGCCACCCGCGTCGGAGGGGCTGCGCGGCCCGTGCCGCAGGGCCGAACGTCCTTGCCGTACGGGCCTGTTCAGCTGGCGGCCGCGCGTGGCGGAGTCGGTCGTCAGGTCGGCACGACGACCACGGGGCAGTGCGAGCGGTGCAACAGGGTGTGCGCGACCGGACCCGGGCGCGGGCCGTGCCGGTCCGTGCGGCGATGGGCGCCGATGACGACGACGGCGGCATCCCGGGTGGCCTCCAGCAGCGCGTGCGCCGGCCCCGTGCGCACCGTGCGCGTCTCGACGCCGACCTCGGGATGCCTCTCCCGCAGCCCGGCCAGGGAGAAGCGCGGCACGGCGGCCTCGGTCGCGTCGCGCTGGGCCAGGTCCCGTTGCCCCGGGCTGGTCGCGGGTATCGGCGAGGGCATTTCCGGCGCGATGTGCCGGTGGGACCAGGAGTGCAGGACGCGCAGTGGGGCACCGCGCCGCTCGGCCTCCTGGAAGGCGTAGGCCGCTGCGTCCGCGTCGGTGTCGCCGCCCAGCCCCAGCAGGACCTCGCTGCCCTCGTCGCACCGGTGGTCGCCGCGCACCACCAGCAGGGGGCCGTGGGTGTGCCCGGCCAGCCGCAGACTCACCGAGCCGAACAGCAGCCCGGTGATCCCGCCGAGCCCGCGGTTGCCCACGACGGTGAGGACGGCGCCGTCGCTCTCGCGCAGCAGCGCCTCCACCGCGCCTCCCTCGGCCGCCGCGGTCACGACCGGCAGGCCGGGATGGCGGGCGCGGATCCTCGAGGCTGCCGACGCCAGCACGGGCCCGGCCTCGTCCAGGTCGGGGACGGCATGGACGAGGCGCAGGGCGGCACCACGGCGTTCCGCCTCCCGCGCCGCCCAGTCCAGGGCCCGTACGGCGGTCAGTGAGCCGTCCACTCCGACGACCACGTGCTGGGCAGTCATGTCGTGATTCCCTTCTGTGCTTCCATACCGTCGGATCCGGACAGGGCCGGTGCGGGCGGATGCCCACCCCTCATGCTGGGGCGGAAAGTTGGTCACGGAACCGGGCCATCGGTCCCGGTCGTGCCGGAGAGCGACCCTCAGCGCACGGTGTGCGATCACATGGAGCCGCCCGGCCTCTCACGCCTCCACACAGGGCCGACCGGCCCTACCGCCGGTGGCGACACGCGGCTTTGCTCTCTATATGGCCGAAAAGCACACCAGGCCCGAGCTCTGCCACACGGAACGTGTCGTCGGCGGCGCAACCGTGGTGGAAGTGCGCGGCGAGATCGACATCCTTACGGCGTCGCCGCTCTCGGCGCGGATCGACGCCCTGACCGCCGGCCGGCGCCCTGACCTCGTGCTGGACCTGCGTCCCATGACCTTCATCGACTGCAGCGGACTGCGGGTGCTGTGCCGGGCGAGAAACCGGGTGCTGGCCCACGAGGGCAGACTGCGGCTGGTGAACCCCGACGGCCACTTCCTGGTCATGCTGCGGACCACGCACCTGGGCGGCGTCTTCGAGATCCACCCCGATGTGCCCACGGCTCTCTTCGGCGACCGAAACGACGACGCCGTCTCCGTCGCGGCGGGTCTACAGTGACCGCCCGCCGACGGGAAGGGCTAGCGGTTCGGCACCTCCGTGTCGAGCACCGCGCGCGGGGCACGGCGCGGGGTGGCCGGACCCTCCGGGCCGTAGCCGAGCCGGATCAGCATCTGCGGATGTCCGGTGTGGTCGGGGTCCGGGCTGAGGAAACGGCGCAGGTCGGGCCATTCCATCGGTTGGTGCAGCAGGGATGCCCGCAGGCCGAGGGCCGTGGCGACGAGCAGGACGTGTTCCAGTGCCTCCCCGGCGCGCAGCCAGTCCGTGCGGCGGTCGTGCTCGGTACGGAGCAGGGCGATGGCCGGGGCGATCTCGAAGTCCTTCGCCGACAGCCGCTCGGGGTGCCGCTCGGCGGTGAAGTCCCGCATGGGCAGGCGCTCACGCGCGTCCTGGGGGCCCAGTGCACTCTGCGGGAGGCCGGTGTCGTCGGGACCCCGGCGAACCCAGCGGCGGCTTTCCGTGCCCCGGTCGGCGTCGGCCCGGTTGCGCTGCTCGGCCTGCGCACTCAGGCCCAGCAGACGTGCCGTCTCGGCTGCCTCGGGAAAGGTCAGCGAGGCGCCTTCGGTGTGGGCGGCCTCGGCGAGTTCGGCGCGTTCCTGCGGCGGCAGCGGCCTGCCGGTGAACGGGAGGCGGCTGCTGTGCCGGCGCCAGATCGCCGGGTAGAGGTCGCCGCGGTGCTCCGTGGTGGACCGGCGCAGGGCCCCCGTGGGCCGGACGACGGCGAGCAGTCCGGGGTCCTCGGGGCGCGGCAGCAGGCGTACGACGGGAGTCCAGCCGAAGTGGGACACCGCGACGCGGAGGTTGAAGACGGAGGCACCCACCGACAGGTGGAGGGCACGGCCGACGGGATCGGCGTGGTGCAGGCTGCGCTCCGGGGCCGCGCGGACCTCGAAGGCGAGGGTCTCGGGGTCCAGCCTGAAGCGCCACGGCTGGGTGTTGAAGAACGAGGGTGCGGCCACGGCCGCGGCGATGCAGGCTTCCAGGGTCTCGGCGTCGAGAGGCGCGGATCGCATCGTGTCCTCCTCCCGTACGGGACGGAACAGGTGCTGTTGCCTTCCGAGGGTGGGAGCGCGGCGGCACCGCGGTCAGGGGCCGTTGGTCCCTCGTCGGCGGCCGGTCAGGCCACCGTGGGCCGGCGGGGCGAGGGCGGGCCACGGGGCCGCACGACCTACCGGGGTCCCGCACATGGTCCCGGTCGGCCCCACTGCTCCGCCTGCCCGGCCCATGCCGCCGGCAGCCACCGGATGCAACGGTCGTGGAAGTGACGTCGAGGAGGTGCATGGCGATGCGCGCAGGCGGGCGACGAAGGAAGTGGCTGTGGCGATGGCGGGCCAACCCGCTGCGCCGCCGGGACGATGTTCTCGAGGCGTGGCTCGTCCTGGCCGTCTGGGCGCTCATCGCGGTCGGCGGCACCCTCGCCGGTATGTTCACCGCCCGGGCCGCCGCCGACGACTTCGCGCAGCAGCGCGCCGAGCGCACCCCCGTACAGGCGGTCCTTCTCACGGATTCGTCACGGGCCGCTTCGAAGGGCTATCAGGCGCTCGTGAAGGTCCGCTGGACCCAGGCCGACGGCTCCACCCGCACCGACAAGACGCTGGTGGACGGCGGACGGAAGGCCGGATCCACGATCGTGATCTGGACGGACCCGCAGGGGAACCTCACCACCCGGCCGCCGAGCGGCACGGACGCGTCCGTCGAGGCGGGCTGCCTTGGCGCCGGGTCGGCCCTCGCCGTGACCGGCCTGGCCTTCGGGGGCTACGGCGCCGCACGCTGGTGGCTGGACCGCCGGCGCATCGACGAGTGGGGCAGGGAGTGGGATCTGGTCGGGCCGCGGTGGGGGCACAAGACGGGCTGATCGGACCGTCAGGGGGCCGTGGATCCTCCGATCAGGAGCGTTCGGCCCAGTGCAATGGGGGCCACTGGACCCTATGTGTCGCGACAGTCCCCGGGAAAACTGATTCCATGGCGAGGGGGGCGCTGCAAACGGCCTGACGCAAGCGGTGGTGAGCGCAGTGGCTGCAATTGACGAGAACGCTGCAGGAATGGCTGTCACCGGCGTGGATCCCTTCGGAGACCCGATTCTCCGCACCCGGTTCGCGCTGCCGGTGCGGCCCGCCACGTTCCTTCGGCGGCAACGGCTGCTCCACCACCTCGACCAGGGGCTCGGGACACCGCTGACCATGGTCAACGGAGCCGCGGGCGCGGGCAAGACCCTGCTGGTCGCCGACTGGGCCGCCGGCCTGGGGCATCCGGTGGCGTGGCTCACCGTCGAGGCCGAGGACCGGCGCCCGGGTGTGTTCTGGGCGTACGTCCTGCATGCCCTGCGTGCCTGCGGCGCGCCGGTCACCGACGAGGTCGGCTGCCCGGCCGACGCGGTCCGGGTGGACCACCGACTGCTGGCGACGCTCGCCGCCGAGCTGAACGGCCGTGACCGGCCCACGACCGTGATCCTCGACGAGTTCGACCGGGAGACGTCCCCGGAGGTCGCCGAGCAGCTGGAGTTCGTACTGCACCACGCCGGGCGGGGGCTGCGCCTGGTCCTCGTCACCCGTACCGAGCCGATGCTGCCGTTGCACCGGTACCGGGCAGCCGGCGAGCTCACGGAGATCCGCGGAGCGGAGCTGGCCTTCACGCCCGATGAGGCCGTCACGCTGCTCGAGCTGCACGGGCTGTGCCTCCCCGTGGAGGCCGCCCGCGCCCTCGTGGACCGCACCCGGGGCTGGGCAGCCGGCCTGCGTCTGTGCGCCCTCGCGGCTCGCCAGAGCTCGGACCCGGAGACGTATCTGAAGGAGTTCGAGGCGGACCGGAGCACGGTCGCGGACTTCCTGCTGGCCGAGGTGCTCAAGCGGCAGCCGGAGCAGACACAGGACCTGCTGCTGCGCGTCAGCGTCCTGGAGCGCTTCTGTCCCGAGCTGGTCAACGCGCTGACCGGTCGGGACGACGCCGAGCCGATTCTGGCCCGGCTGCATCGCGCGAACGCGTTCGTCGAGGACCTCGGGCACTCGTGGTACCGCCTGCACCCGCTGTTCGGGGAGATACTCCGGGCCCATCTGCGGGTGCGCTCCCCCGGGTCGGAACCCGAACTCCACCGGCGGGCCGCGCAGTGGCTGCGGCGTTCCGGTTCCCTGCCGGAGACCCTCGCGCACGGCGCCGCCGCGGGCGACTGGGAGTTCACCGCGGACGCCCTCGTCGACGACCTGGCGATCGGCGAGCTCTTCACCGGCCTGCGCAGCGACGACCTGGGCCGGCTCTTCTCCGGGATGGGACCGGACGTCCACAGCGCCGCGACGGACGTGGTCCGGGCGGCCCGTGACCTGTCCGGGCGGGATCTCGACCACGGCCTGGCCCACCTGCACCACGCCGAGGAACGGCTGGCCTCGGGCGCGCCGGCGACGGCGCTGCTGAGCTGCGCCCTGCTGGAGGCACTCGCGGCCCGGCTGACCGGTTCCCCCGGGCAGGCGGAACAGGCCGCCGAGGCCGCGGAGGAACTGCAGCGTGAGGTGCCCGCGCACCTCCTGGACAAGCACCCCGAGCTCTCCGCCCTCCTGCTGAGCCATCTGGGCTCCACGCGTCTGTGGGCCGGACACTTCGAGGACGCGCGCGCGGCCCTGTCCGCGGCGACCGTCTCCCCCGGCGGAGCCTCCACCGTGTTCCCCCGCGAGGACTCCCTGGGCCATCTGGCGTTGATCGACTACCTGACCGGCTGGCCCGGCAGGGCGGAGAAGAAGGCCACGGCGGCGCTGACCGAAACGGAGCGCCACAGCCTGCCCCGGCCGTCCGGCTCCGGCATCGAGCGGCTGGTCCTGGCCGCCGTGGCCGTCGAGCGCAACGAACTGGGCCGGGCCCAGACCCTCCTCGACGAGGTGACCGCACTCCACTCCCCGCCGCAGGACCCGGTCACGGCGGCGGTGCGGGCCATCGTCACGGCGCGTCTCCTGCTGGCCCGGGGCGACACACGAGCCGCCGTCGACGCCGCGAACCCAGCCGTATCCGCCGCCGTGACCTCACCGTGGGCGGAGAGCCACGAGGCACTGGTCGCCTCGGCCGCCCAGCTGGCGCAAGGGCATCCCGAGGAGGCCGCCGAACTGCTGCGCGCCGTGCCCGACGACGAACCGGCGTGCGCTGTGGAGGCCGCCCGCCTCCACCTCGCCACCGGCCGTCCCGACACCGCGATCGACCTGCTCGACGGCGTCCACAGCGAGAGCCGGTCCGGACCGGCGGTGGACGTCCGGGCAGCGCTGGTGCGGGCCCAGGTCGCGGAGCAGGCGGGCGACGCCGGCACCGCCTCCAGGCTCGTCGCGCACGCACTCGTCGACGCCCGGCGCGAGCAGCTGCGCCGTCCCTTCCTCGAAACCGGACCGTGGATCAGGCCCTTGCTGGCCATGGCGCCGCTCCAGCAGCTGGCCAGGGGCTGGCTCACGCCGGCCGCGCCACCACGGGGTGACGGCTCCCGATCCCGGACAGGGCCCTCCCCCCTGGTGGTGGAGGAGCTGAGCGAACGCGAACGCCAGGTGCTGCGCCGGCTCGCACAGCCGATGTCGACCCAGGAGATCGCCGCCGACCTGTTCGTATCGGTGAACACGGTGAAGACCCACCTCAAGAGCGTCTACCGGAAGCTGGCGGTGAACCGGCGCAACGACGCCGTGCGCCGGGCCCGCGACCTGCGGCTGCTGTGACCCCGCGGCACCGGCTCACCTTTCCGGGGTGAGGTTCGGCGGGACGGCGCGCGGGACGATCGCAGAGAAGGGCGCCGTACGCCGGCCGCCACGCCGCCCACGGGAGAACAGCCCATGCGCTACGAGATCCGCGTCGACGGACACATGTCGGAGACGCTGACCAAGGCATTCCCGGAGCTGGATCACGTGATGATGGCTGGTCAGACGGTCCTGTACGGCCCTGTCCTCGACGAGGCTCAGCTGTACGGGCTGCTGGCGCGCTGCCAGTCGCTCGGACTGCACGTCGTCGAGATGCGGCAGCTGCCGGAGCGGGCGGACACCCAGTGACGTTGCGCCTCACAGCTGCTCCACGGTGACCCTGCCCGAGCGGGCGGCCGCACCCAATGCCTTGAAGTCCCGCTCGTTCTGGTCGGCGTAGGCCTGGGCGAACACGGTGAGCGCCCGGTCGAAGCGGTCGCTGCCGCCCAGATAGGCGGCGATGGCGACGGGATCGCCGGAGCGGGCGTGCGCCCGGGCCAGGGAGGCTCCGCACAGCCGGGCGAACAGGCGGAGCATGTCCGGCTCCATGGTTTCCGGCCGGGCGATGCCCTTCCAGTCCCGCAGTTGGCGGACGTAGAAGTCCCGCTCGTTTCCGTCGAGGCCGACGACGTGGGTCCAGCCCAGGAAGATGTCGCTGGTCGTCTGGATGAGGCGCTGTCCGCAGACCACCCGGCGGCCTTGGTTGTCGTAGTGTTCGCCGTGCGTGTGGGCGGCCAGCACCGACTCCTGGGCCTCCTTGGCCTGCAGCAGCAGGGGATCGTCGTCGTCCCTGCCGAGCAGCAGCAGGATCCAGCAGCGGGTGCCGACGCTGCCGACGCCCACGACCTTGCGGGCGATGTCGACAAGTCGGTAGTGGCGCAGCAGATGCCGGCGTTCGGCCGACAGGGTGTGCGCGTAGTCGTCCAGGATGACCTGCAGTTCCTTCTCCTGTTCCGCGGCGCCCGAGTCGGCCGTCAGGTCCCTCAGCGGGGTGATCAGCGGCGGGTCCGCGGCGAGGCGGCGGCCTTCGGCGGAGGCCTCGGTGAGTTTCTCGAAGGCCTGGAGATGGGTGCGGGTGCGGGCCTTCGCCGTCGCCTCGTCGGTGCGGCGCCTGGCCTCCTTGTCCATGGACGAGGCGAGCAGTTTCCGCATGTGGTCGGCGTCGTCCTGGGCGTACCAGATGTCGAGGGTGCCCATGCCGGCGAATTCGCGCATCCGCTCCCGGTAGGCCTGCACACACGTCCGCACCGCGCTGTTCTGCTCCTTCAGCGGGAAGCCGTTGGCACGGGCGGCGATCACGAAGCTGGCGGCGAGCCGCTTGACGTCCCATTCGAAGGGCCCGTCCAGCGTCTCGTCGAAGTCGTTGATGTCGAAGACCAGATGGCGCTCGGGCGAGGCGAGCAGCCGGAAGTTGAGCAGATGGGCGTCTCCGCACAGCTGCACCCGCAGTCCGGTGTCCGGGAACCGCCCGAGGTCCATGGCCATGATCGCAGCCGCGCCGCGGTAGAAGCGGAACGGTGACTCGAGCATGCGTCCGTAGCGGATGGGCACCAACTCCTGTACCCGGGTGGCGGACTGACGCTCGATCACGCCGATCGGATCGGGCCGGTCCGGCCCCGCCTCGAATTGGCTGTGGCCCGCACGCGACACACGCGTGCGCGCGCTCCTTCCGTATGCCGTTCGTTCGGCCGCCGGCAGAAAGGCGGTGAAGATGTTCGGTTCGGTCATGGCCCGACCTCCTGGTGCGTGCGGGCAGCCGTCAGAGCCCTCGTTCCGTCGTTTCTTCGCGCCTGTCGCGGCAGGCCGGTGAGCGGCTGCGTTTCCAGCGCACCGCCGCGGCGGTGCGGACGGATCACCCGTAGTGGGTGACCCGTCGCCCGGGGCCGCGCGCGAGGCTGGCCCGGTGAGGGCCCCGCACACCACCCTCCGGCGGTCCGGAAGCAACCGCTCGATCGCGCAAGGAGAAGCAGGGAGAACGCAAGGAGGAGCCATGACCCAGCCACGTGGTCCGGCGCCGCGTCCCGGGCCGGACCGGATGCCCGACGGGGCGACTCCGAGCCCCATGGGCGACCCCGCGGAGGCGCTGGCCCGGCTCGGCCGGTCCTGGACCTGGATGCTGGCCTCGGCGGTGGCGACGCTCGTGCCGGGCATCCTGATCCTTGTCTGGCCGGACGAGACCCTGCACGTCCTGGCGGTCCTGATCGGCCTGTACCTCCTGCTGATGGGGGCGTTCCGGTTCGTCGGCGCCTTCGCCCGGCAGGGCCACGGCGAACGGATCCCCGGGCTACTCATGGCCGTGCTGTACGTCCTGGCCGGGGTGCTGTGCCTGCGCAACCCGCTGCAGACCATCGCCGCGCTCTCGCTGGTCGTCGGCGTCGTCTGGCTGGTGTCCGGCATCCTCACCCTCTACACGGCCATCGCCATGAAGGACATGCCGCATCGTGGCGCCGTACTGGGCGGGGCGATCCTCGCCATCGTCGCGGGGATCGTGGTGCTGGCCCTGCCGACCGAGACCGCCCGTGCGCTGACCCGGCTGCTCGGCCTCTGGCTCGTCCTGCTCGGGCTTGCCGAGACTGCGGTCGCCCTCGCCTGGCGGGCCGCGCTGCGCCGGAGCGCGGGACAGGTGTCGCTGCAGCCGTCGCCGTCCGGTGCCGCGGCGCCCGAAGCCCGGGAGACGACTCCTTGACCCCGTACCCGGCGCACCCGATCACCCTCAGCGGGTGAAGCCCGACGGGACTTGCCGTGCGCACGCTGAATCCGGCACAGAACGGCTGCCGGGCGAATGCCCGGGACGGAGGAGAGACATGAGCGCGCAGACATACCTCGCGTACGACTATCCGCTGCTGAGCGCCTTCTGGACCATGCTGATCTTCTTCCTGTGGATCATGTGGTTCGTCCTGCTCTTCCGGGTCATCGTCGACATCTTCCGCGACGACGACATGAGCGGCTGGGCGAAGGCCGGCTGGCTGGTGTTCACCATCTGCCTGCCCTTCCTGGGTGTGTTCGTCTACGTGATCGCGCGTGGCAAGAACATGGGCAGGCGGGAGGTCGCACAGGCGCGTGCGCAGCAGGAGGCGTTCGACTCCTACGTCCGTGAGACCGCGGGCGGTGGCACCCAGCGCAGCAGTGCCGACGAACTCGCCAAGCTGTCCGAGATCCGGGCGCGCGGCGACATCTCGGACGAGGAGTTCAGCAGGGCGAAGGAACTGGTCCTCGCCGGTCACGCCCCGTCGGAGCCCTCGGGGTCCGCCCACTCCACCTCCGGTCGCTGAAATCGCCCGGACCGTACGAAACGAGGCAGCAGCATGACCGCGACGCACACCCCCGAGGCGCACGCGACGAGGCAGGCATGGGCGGGCGGCGTGATGGCCTTCGGAGCCGTCATGCTCCTGCTCGCAAGCATGCTCGCCATCTTCCGGGGCATCATGGCGATCGCCAACGACAACGTCTTCGTCAACACACGCAACTACGTCTTCGAGTTCGATCTCACCAGCTGGGGCTGGATCCACCTGGTCCTGGGCGCGATCGGCGTGGGCGTCAGCCTGGGACTGTTCCAGGCAGCGACATGGGCGCGTGTCGCCGGCGTGGGCATCGCCGGGCTCATGATCATCGCCAACTTCCTCTCCCTGCCGTACTACCCGGTCTGGTCGGTCGTCGTGATCGCGTTCTCGGGGTTCATCATCTGGGCCCTGTGCGCGGTCGACCGCAAGGCCTTCTACACCGCGTACGAGCGCCAGCCGCACGACGTGTGAGGGCGCGCCGACGGTCGGGGACACCCGGTCGGGCACCCCGGCTCGTCCGCGTTCGAGCAGCCGTATTTGCAGGCGCACCTGGCCGGGCCGCCCGCCCGGCCAGGTGCGCCTGCTCGACGATGACGGGAGTGCTCCATGCCGCCACAGAACGCCACGGGCGAGTCGGGCGACGCCGGCCCGTCGAACGGGAGAGAGCTGGAGGAGCTGCGCCGACGGGTGGCGCAGTTAGAGTCGGCCGTCGCGCCGCGACAGCGGCATCCCTTCCGGACCACCGGTTCGGTGCTGCTCGTCGTCCTGGCGTCGATCCTGTCGATCCTGGCCGTGACGGCCGTGTGGGCGCATGACCAGGTCACCGACACCGACCGGTTCGTCGCGACCATGGGGCCGCTCGCGAGCGACCCCGGTGTGCAGAAGGCGATCTCCCGCAGGGTCACCGACGTCGTGGTCGAAAAGGTCGACGTCCAGTCCGTGGTCGACCAGCTCTCCCAAGCTGCACACCAGAAGGGCGTCCCGCCCCGCGCCGCCGACCTGATCGGCAACTTGAGCGGACCCATCGGCGACGGACTGAACAGTCTCGTCGGGGCCGCCGCGGACAAGGTCGTCACCAGCGACGCCTTCGCGACCGTGTGGACGCGGGCCATCACGGCGGCACACACCACGATGGTGAAGGCCCTGACCGGCGAGGGCGGCGGAACGGTCCAGCTCTCCGGCGACAAGGTCACCATCGACATCGGGCCGGTCGTCGACCAGGTGAAGAAGCAGCTCACGGATTCGGGCTTCGTGCTGGCCTCGAAGATCCCGGAGGTCCACACCCAGTTCGCGGTGTACGCCGCTCCCCAGCTGGAGACGGCCAGGACCTATGTGAGGCTGCTGCAGATCATCGGGAACTGGCTTCCGGTGGTCGCGGTGCTGGTCGCGGCCGCGGGTGTCTACCTGGCCCACAACCGCAGACATGCCCTGATCGGCGCGGCGTTGGGGATCGGCGCGGCGATGCTGGTGTTCGGCGTCGCCCTCGCGGTCCTGCGCACGTCCTTCCTCAACCAGCTGCCGGCCGGTGTCTC
The DNA here is from genome assembly GCF_042893105.1 of Streptomyces sp. NPDC001663. NCBI lineage: Bacteria > Bacillati > Actinomycetota > Actinomycetes > Kitasatosporales > Streptomycetaceae > Streptomyces > Streptomyces sp. NPDC001663. The sequence continues at coordinate 223,662 of NZ_JBIAUR010000009.1, forward strand.
CCCGGATGCGGCCGGGTCGGTCTACGACGCCCTGGTGCACTTCCTCCGGAAGACCCTGCGCATGGTGGGGGTCCTGGCGGTGCTGGTCGCGCTCGGCGCGTACTTCGCCGGGCCGTCCCGGGCCGCGACGACGGTCCGTGCCGCGTCCACAACCGGGGTGGGAGGAGTCCGCCAGGTCGCCGACCAGGTGGGTTTCCGGGCCGGGCCGGTGGAGCCGTTGGTGCGGCGGTGGAAGCGGTGGATCGGGATCGCGATCCTGCTGGGCGCCTCGCTCGTCTTCGTGTTCTGGGACCGTCCGACGGGCCTGGTGGTGTTCTGGTTCGCCCTGGTGATCCTGGCCCTGTTCGGCGTGCGGGAGTTCCTCGCTCCCGGGCCGGGACTCGCCGCGCCCGGGCAGACGCCGGGCACCTCAGCACCGCCCGGACCGTCCGGACCGGAGCCCGCGCCCGGCACCTGAACGCTCCGGCGGCGGCAGGTGGGCCGACGTACGACTCGGGGATCCCGTCACCCGCCCGGCCCAGAACGGTCGTCTCCCCGCACGCGGAGCGGCGGCACCCCGCCTAGATTCGGACGCGGCGCACCCTTGCGTGCGCCCGCACCCCGTTGCCCCCGGCCCCGGCGGGCACGCACGACCCCGCCGGAAGACAGGTGGCCATGACGCGTCGTCCCAACATCCTGCTGATCGTCACGGACGAGGAGCGGGCGACCGTCCCCCGCCCGGACGGCTACACCCTCCCGGCACGCGAGCGCCTCGCCGAGCGCGGCACCACCTTCCAAAACCACTACGCCGCCTCGGCCATGTGCAGTTCCTCCCGGTCGGTGATCTACACGGGGCAGCATCTGCCGCTCACCGAGATCTACGACAACGACAACATGCCGTACATCCGCCCGCTCGACCCGAAGCTGGGCACCCTCGGCACGATGCTCCGCTCAGCCGGCTACTACTGCACCTACCAGGGCAAGTGGCACCTCTCCAACCTCTACATCACCCCCCAGAACCCGGGCCCGACCACGGACGCCCTGGAGCCGTACGGCTTCAGCGAGTTCAACGACTGGGGCGACATCGACGGCGGCGCCTGGGCCGGTCTCAAGCTCGACCCGGTCATCGCCGGGCAGGCGGTGCGCTGGCTGCGCAACCGGGCACCGGTGGTGGCCGCCGACAAACCGTGGTTCATGGCCGTCAACTTCGTGAACCCGCACGACATCATGAGCTTCGACTACGGCGGCTCCCCCCAGGTCCAGCTGCCGTTCGGGCTCGCCCACGCCGTGGTCGCCCGCGCCGCCGCCAACATCCCCGTCTACCGGCGCCGCTGGGACTTCGACCTGCCCGCGAGCCTGCACGACGACCTGTCCGGTGCGGCGCCGGCGGTGGCGGAGTACGCGCGCATGCTCGACACGGTCTTCGGCCCGGTCGCCGACGACGGGCACTGGTACGACGGCCTGAACTTCTACCTCAACGCTCTGCGTGACGTGGACCGCAGCGTCGATCTCGTCCTCGACGCGCTGGAGGCGTCGGGACAGGCCGACCGCACCGTCGTGGTGTTCACCTCCGACCACGGCGAGATGGCGGCGTCCCACGGGCTGCGGCAGAAGGGCAACCTGGTCTACGACGAGAACTTCCACGTCCCGTTCATCCTGTCCCACCCCGACGCCTCCGGCGGAGCCGTGACCGAGGCCCTGTCCTCCGCGGTCGATCTCGCACCGACCCTGCTCGACTTCGCCGGCGTCGACCGGTCGCAGGCGGCCACCAGGTTCCCCGCGCTCAAGGGCCGCTCCCTGGCGCCGGTGCTGGAGGGCCGGCCGGTCCGCGAGGGCGTGCTCACCGCCGTCGAGTCGATCACGACCCTGGACGCCTCGTTCTGGTTCGAGTTCGCCGACCCCGAGGCGCCGAAGCGGATCGAGTCCGGATCGCTGCGCCCGGACTGGACCAAGCGCGGGTTCCTGCGCGGCTACACCGACGGCCGGTACACCTTCGGCCGCTATTTCGCCCCCCTGAACCCCAACCGCCCGGCCACGACCGAGGAACTCCTCGCCGACAACGACGTCGTCCTCTACGACCGCGCCGAGGACCCGGCGGAAATGCGCAACCTCGCCGCCGACCCGGCCCACCGCGCACTCCTCGCCCGCTACCACGCCCTGCTGGAAGCACTCATCGACGAGGAGATCGGCACCGACACCCGCGCCTGGGTCACCGAACGCCCCCGGCTGCTCGGCTGGCCCACCTGGCACGGCGACACCGACCGGCCAGCGGCCTCCGCGGCCGCGTCCGGCCGCTGAAACTTTCAAGGACCTGGATCCCCGGGCGACGCCCACGTGACCTTCGCCTGCGCACGGTCGATACTGCCGACAAAGGGCTCCAACCGACGCAGGTCTGTTCCGCCTCAGGGCTCATCTGCAAGTGTCACCAGGAGGTACCCATGAAGATGCTCATCAACGTCCCGGAGTCCGTGGTCGCGGACGCGCTCAGGGGCATGGCGGCCGCCCATCCCGAGCTGACCGTCGACGTGGAGAACCGGGTGATCGTACGGCGGGACGCCCCCGTGGCCGGGAAGGTCGCCCTGATCTCCGGCGGCGGCTCGGGGCACGAGCCGCTGCACGGCGGGTTCGTGGGTCCCGGGATGCTCTCGGCGGCCTGCCCGGGCGAGGTCTTCACCTCGCCTGTCCCCGACCAGATGGCGCGCGCCGCTGCGGCCGTGGACAGCGGGGCCGGCGTGCTGTTCATCGTGAAGAACTACACGGGCGACGTGCTCAACTTCGACATGGCGGCCGAGCTCGCCGAGGACGAGGGCATCCAGGTCGCCAAGGTGCTGGTCAACGACGACGTGGCGGTCACCGACAGCCTCTACACGGCGGGACGGCGCGGCACCGGCGCGACCCTGTTCGTGGAGAAGATCGCGGGCGCGGCGGCGGACGAGGGTCAGCCGCTGGAGCGGGTGGCGGCGATCGGCCGACAGGTCAACGAGAACTCCCGCAGCTTCGGCGTCGCGCTCAGCGCCTGCACCACACCCGCCAAGGGCAGCCCCACCTTCGATCTGCCGCCCGGCGAGCTGGAGTTGGGCATCGGCATCCACGGCGAGCCCGGCCGGGAGCGGCGGGCGATGATGACGTCGGGTGAGATCGCGGAGTTCGCGGTGCACGCGATCCTGGAGGACATGCCGCCGCGCAACCCGGTCCTCGTCCTGGTCAACGGCATGGGTGCAACTCCTCTGCTGGAGCTGTACGGCTTCAACGCCGAGGTGCAGCGGGTGCTCACCCAGCGCGGTGTAGCCGTCGCCCGCACCCTTGTCGGCAACTACGTCACCTCGCTCGACATGGCCGGCGCCTCGGTCACCCTGTGCCAGGTCGACGAGGAGCTGCTGCGGCTGTGGGATGCACCGGTGAAGACGCCGGGGCTGCGCTGGGGTATGTAGGGCCGAGGTGGCAACGTACCTACCACGCAAGGAGATCCAGTGCTCGACGCCGACTTCTTCCGCCGTTGGATGACGGCGACCGCCGCGTCCGTCGACCGCGAGGCGGAGCGGCTGACCGCCCTCGACTCGCCGATCGGGGACGCCGACCACGGCAGCAACCTTCAGCGCGGGTTCCGGGCCGTGACCGCGACGCTGGAGAAGGAGGCGCCGGCCACCCCCGGAGCGGTCCTCACACTCGCCGGACGGCAGCTGATCTCCACGGTCGGCGGCGCCTCGGGGCCCCTGTACGGCACGCTGTTGCGCCGTACCGGAAAGGCACTCGGGGATGCCGGCGAGGTCAGTGAGGCGGAACTCGCCGAGGCGCTGCGGGCCGGGGTGGACGCGGTCATGACGCTCGGCGGTGCCGCGCCGGGCGACAAGACCATGATCGACGCGCTGGTGCCGGCGGTGGACGCGCTCGGCGACGGCGGTTTCGCCGCGGCCCGCACCGCCGCCGAGGAGGGTGCGCTGGCGACGACGCCGTTGCAGGCCCGCAAGGGCAGGGCCAGTTATCTCGGGGAGCGCAGCATCGGGCACCAGGATCCGGGGGCCACGTCGTCGGCGCTGCTGATCGCGGGTCTTATGGAGGCGCGCGGTGAGTGACGCGACGCCGGTCGGGATCGTCCTGGTCTCGCACAGCGCCGAAGTGGCCGCCTCCGTGGCCGAGTTGGCCAAGGGGCTTGCGGGCGGCGGCACTTCGGTGCCGGTCGCCCCGGCCGGCGGCACCGAGGGCGGCGGGCTCGGCACCAGCGCGGAGCTGATCGCCGCGGCCGCCGCGTCCGTGGACCGGGGTGCGGGGGTCGCTGTGCTCACGGACCTCGGCAGTGCCGTACTCACGGTGAAGGCGCTGCTCGCCGAGGGCGACGAACTCCCGGACAACACACACCTGGTGGATGCGCCGTTCGTGGAGGGCGCGGTGGCCGCGGTCGTCACGGCGGCCACCGGCGCCGACCTCGCGGCGGTGGAGGCGGCGGCAGCGGAGGCGTACACCTACCGGAAGGTCTGAGGAGCCCTACCCGAGTCCCTCCGCTGCGACGGCGAGGGCCGAGCGCATGGTTGCCGTCAGCTCGGCCTCCGCCGTCGCCCGGTCGGTCTCCACGTCGGCGCTGAGCCAGGCGTAGTGCTCCACCGCCGCGCGCAGGGCCGCGTTGAACATCGCCGCCTGGACGGTGGGCCGCAGGTCGTCGGCGGGCAGCCCGGCACGCTCCGCCAGGGCACGGGCGAACGCCGGCTCCGCCTCGTCGTACGTCTGGAGCCAGACGGCGCGCAGACCCGGCTCGGTGCGGGTGAGCCGTACCAGTGCGCCGACGGTGGAACGGTCGGGGCCGGCGACGACACCGAGCTCCGTGGTGAGTTCCGGCGCGAAGATCTCTTCGAGCGACCGGCCGGGCGCCCATTGCCGCAGGCGGGCGGCGAGCATGTCGATTCCCGCCGTGAACAGCGGCCGTACACAGGCCTCCTTGCTCGGGAAGTAGCGCCACACGGTCCGCGCGGAGACACCCACCGCCTGCCCGATCTGCTCGCCGGTGGTGGCCGCGACGCCCTGGGTGACGAACAGGTCCACCGCAGCCCGGGCGATCTCCAGCCGGATCTCGGCCCTGCGCTCGTCGGTCAGGGGCGGTCGTCCAGTGCGTCCGCGGGCGGCGGTCATGCAGTCCTCCGGATTCCGGTGATCAGCTTCCCGGAATTCTCCCCCACAACTTTATGTCACTCGAAGACATTAAGTCGTATGGTGATCCCTCAGGTACCACGTGAACGGGAGCACCTCATGGCCAGTGGACTGGACGGACGCAGTGTCATCGTCACCGGAGCGGGCTCGGGCATCGGGCGGGCCGCCGCCGTGGCCTTCGCCGCCGAGGGGGCCAAGGTCTTGGTCGCCGATCTCAACGCCGACGGCGCCAAGGCGGTCGTCGAGGAGATCGAGCAGGCGGGCGGCACCGCGGTCGCCGTCGTGGGCGACCTGAGCGAGCAGTCGGTCGTCGACCAGGTGGTCCAGGCGGCCGTGGACGGCTTCGGCGGGGTGGACGTCCTGGTGAACAACGCCGGGATCATGGACCGTATGTCGGCGCTGGCGGACGTGGACGACGCCGAGTGGGAGCGGGTCATCCGGGTCAACCTCACCGCGCCGTTCCTGCTCACGCGGGCGGTGCTGCCGCACATGCTGCAGGCGAGCCGTGGCGCGATAGTCAGCACGGCCTCCGAGGCGGGCCTGCGCGGCAGCGCCGCGGGTGCCGCGTACACGGCCTCCAAGCACGGGGTCGTGGGCCTGACCAAGTCCCTGGCGGTGATGTACCGCAAGCAGGGCATCCGGGCCAACGCCATCGCGCCGGGCGGCACGGCGACCGCCATCGTCGTTGACGCCGACCAGGCCGCCCACGGGCCGGCCGCGCTCGGCCCGCACTTCGTCAACGTGGGGCGGATCGCCCAGCCGGAGGAGCAGGCCGCCGCGATCTTGTTCCTGGCCTCGGACGCGGCGAGCAACATCAACGGCGTGGTCCTGCCGGTCGACGACGGCTGGGCGGCCGTCTGACGCCGCGGGGGCTACCTCCCGCCCTGGGCGAACTTCCGCGCGAGCCGCCGTCCGAGCCGGACGGCGGCGTCGTGGTCCTCGATGGGTGCCGCCTGCGAGTTCTTGAAGACGATGTAGGTCACGCCGGAGGGCGCGCCGCCGCCGCGCGGGTCCGTGGGGATGCCGAGGGCCTTGGCGGTGGCGTAGGAGGCCTCACCGATGAGGTTGCGCGGGCCGACGTCGCCGACGACCGCGTACCGCACGCGTTTCCGGTAGACGACGGCGGCGACGGATCCGCCGCGCACACCGTGGTCGCCGTGGTTCCAGATACGGCTGACGCCGGGGACGACGATGTACGGGAGGCGTTCGGCGCTCGGAAAGCGGCGGTCGGACTGCTGGAACGCCGTGGCGGCGACGAAGCTCGGGTCGGCGCGGCGGTTGCAACGCGCGCCGGGCCGGCCGTCGCAGTCGATGTCCATGTCGGCCTTCCAGAAGACGGCGCCCCGGGCGCCGCACACCGGGATGTCCGCCGGTCTGCCCTCGTCGCTGCGGTAGCGGCCACGGGAGATCTGGTCGCAGTGCCGCACCCGGGCCAGCAGGTCGGCAGCGCGCACGTCGCGCTCGCGCCACCCCACCGGCTCCGTCCGGCCGCGGAGCCCGGAATCGGGCAACGTCGAGGCGAGCAGAGCGGCAGAGGCCACGGCCAGCGTCAGCGACGGGACACGCACGATAAGACACCCTCTCCTGGTGGGCACTGACGGGCACTCGGCCCGTAGCGGTGCCGTTCCGATCATTCGGACACCGTAGGCGGGCCGGGCGGCGCACCTGCCGAGCCGGCCATGGCGTGTCCCGAACTCCGGGCAGGGGCCGGGCGCCCGAGCCCGTGTCGGCTCCGGCCGCCCGGCCGCCCGCGTCCGGCGCGGGAACAGCGACGACAGCGGCCCGCGCCACCGGCATGAACTGCCCATCGCTCAAGGAGAGTTCAGCCGTGAGGAGGTTCAGCATACGTAACTCCCGCGGGCGGTCACGAAGGGCGTCGCCCCATTACGGCCCTCTTGATGCGGCCACGTCAGCCGCGTCATATTGGTCCGGACCATTTCCATCCGTACACCGTCCGTCCCGTCCGGGGAGGCAGAGCCGTGCGTCGCGTCGCCGTTCTCGCGTACCGGTCCCTCGCGCTCTGCGCGGTCCTCGCCCTGCTCGGTGCCTGCGGATTGGGCGACAGCGACGAGGAAGGCCCGCTGCCGGCGGCACCCATGGGCGTCACGGCGGCGGCGGGCAGCGCCACCAGCGTGCACGTCATGTGGAACGCCGTGACCGCCAACCCCCGGATCAGCGTCTACGAGGTGTATCGCGGCACCACCAAGGTCGAGGAAGTACCCGGTTCCGAGCACATGGTGGACGTCACGAGGCTCAGGCCGTCCACCGCGTATGTCTTCACCGTGCGGGCGCGCGACAGCGAGGGCCGGCTCGGGCCGGGCAGCCGGGAGGTGCGGGCGACCACGCCGGCGGCCGTGGCGGCGGACGACACGGCTCCCACCCGCCCGGGGACCGCGCGGGGCCGGGCGGTCGGCAGCAGGGCCGTGCAGCTGTCCTGGTCCGGCTCGACGGACGACCGGGCCGTGGTGTCGTACGACATCTATCAGGGCGCGACGAAGATCCACAGTGTGGGCGGGAACCAGACGGCGACCGTGGTCACGGGGCTGCGGCCGGGCACCCGGTACGCCTTCACCGTCCGGGCCCGCGACGCCGCCGACAACCTCTCGCCCGCCGGCAACACCGTCCGCCTCACCACGCCGGGCTCCGACGACGGGCGGGCCACCGCGCCCACCGGCTTCCGCGCGACGAGCCACCGCGCCGACGGGGCGTACTACATCGATCTCGCCTGGATCCCGCCGCACACCGACGGCGTGGTCACGGAGTACCAGATCCGCCTCGACGGTCGGGCGGCCACTTCCCTGGTGTACGGCGGCAAGGCCCCGCGCGACCGGGCGACGTACAGCTTCTACGTCGGACGGGACACCGGCGTGACTCACCGTGTGCGGATCCGGGCCAAGCTGCCCGACGGGACGTGGAGCGGGTACTCGGCGGAGCGCACGGTCACCACTTGACGAGGCCGCCTACATGGGCCGGACGAAGGAATCCGTCACCTGGCCGGGGGCCGTCCGGGTGCGGGGCGGGCCGGGGGCACGTTGGCTGCCCGTGAGGGCAGCACGGGCACCTCCCGATTCTCGGCGGCGCTAGGGATGTACCGCCAACCGTGCCGCTGGAGGCAGTCCAATGCGCAACTCTCAACGTTTGCTCCGCACCGGTCTGACCGCGGCGGCCGCCGCGCTCCCGCTCGCCCTGGCCGCCGTACCGGCAGCGGCCCAGGGCAGCGGGATCTCCGTGAGCACCAGCGGGTCCACGGTCTCGGTGACGACCACCGCGTGCAACCAGACCAGCAGCAGCGGCAGTTGGGGCACCGCCTCGCTGCTCAACAGCAGCCAGGCGAGCTTCGCCCAGGGGCGGCAGGTGTCGCTGTCGGGCACCACCGCGCTGCAGTCGGCGGCCTGGTCGAACGTGAGCCCCGGCACCTTCACCGTGATCGTGCAGTGCTCGTTCAACAACAGCACCGCCGGCAGGCAATCCATCGTCGTCTCCGCCCCGTCCACCCCCACCATCTCCGCCACGTCCTCGCCCTCGCCCTCGCGTGGCGTGATGGGCGGTGTCGGCGGTGGCATCCAGGACTACGGCCCGCTGACACTGGGAGTGGGCGGCGCGCTGGTCGGCGCGGGTGTCATTGCGACGGGCTGGTACCTGCGCCGGCGCAACAAGCCGCACCGGCTCTGAGCGCGGCCGCGCTCACGCCGTCCCGGAATCCGGCAGTTCGGCGAACTCCTCCAGGGCGTGCGTGAGCCACTGCGTCCAGAAGGTCTCCAGGTCGATGCCCGCCCGCAGCACAAGGTGCCGCAGCCGGTCCTGGGGGCCGTCCTTGTCGGGCGGGAAGTCGCGCTTCTCGATCTCCCGGTACTCGGCCAACTGCAGCCGGTGCAGGTCGAGATGGCGGCGCAGGTCCGCCTCGAGGCCGGCGGTGCCCACCACGGCCGCCGCGCGCAGCCGCAGCAGCAACAGGTCGCGGTGCGGCTTGGGGTCCTGGGAGGCGGCGGTCCAGCGGGCCAGTTCGGCGCGGCCCGCGGGCAGGACCTCGTAGCTCTTCTTCTGCCCACGGGCCGGCTGCTCGGACGGCAGCGCCCGGATGTGTCCCTCGGCCTCCAGTTTTCCCAGCTCGCGATAGATCTGCTGATGCGTCGCCGACCAGAAGTAGCCGATCGACTTGTCGAACCGACGGGTCAGCTCCAGCCCCGAGGACGGCTTCTCGAGCAGAGCGGTGAGGATCGCGTGCGGGAGTGACATGCAGTCATCCTAGGGACGGCCTCTAGAGGCCGGCCGCGACCTCGGTGCCCTGCTTGATGGCCCGCTTGGCGTCCAGTTCGGCGGCCACGTCGGCGCCGCCGATCAGGTGCGCGCTGCGGCCGGCGGCGAGCAGCTCCTCGTACAGGTCGCGGCGCGGTTCCTGGCCGGTGCACAGCACGATGGTGTCGACGGGCAGGACGGTGGACTCCTCGCCGACGGTGACGTGCAGTCCGGCGTCGTCGATGCGGTCGTAGCGCACACCCGGGACCATGGTGACGCCGCGGTGCTTGAGCTCGGTGCGGTGGATCCAGCCGGTGGTCTTGCCCAGGCCCGCGCCGACCTTGGTGGGCTTGCGCTGCAGCAGGTGCACGGTGCGCGGCGGGGCGGTCCGCTCGGGGGCGGCGAGTCCGCCGGGCGCCCGGTAGTCCATGTCGACGCCCCACTGGCGGAAGTACGTCGCCGGGTCCTCGCTGGCCTTGTCGCCGCCGTCGGTGAGGAACTCGGCGACGTCGAAGCCGATGCCGCCCGCGCCGAGGATGGCCACGCGATCGCCGACGGTGACGTTGTCGCGCAGCACGTCGAGGTAGCCGACGACGCTCGGGTGGTCGACGCCGGGGATCTCGGGGGTGCGCGGGGTGACGCCGGTGGCGACGACGACCTCGTCGTAGTCCGCCAAGTCACCTGCCGCAACAGGCGTGTTGAGGCGTACGTCCACGCCGTGCGCGTCGAGCTGGTGACGGAAGTAGCGGATGGTCTCGTCGAACTCCTGCTTGCCGGGAACCTTGCGGGCGACGTTGAGCTGACCGCCGATCTCGCTCGCGGCGTCGAACAGCACGACGTCGTGGCCGCGTTCGGCCGCACTCACCGCGCAGGCGAGACCGGCCGGACCGGCGCCGACGACGGCAACGCGCTTGCGCAGCCGGGTCGGTGAGAGCACCAGCTCGGTCTCGTGGCAGGCACGCGGGTTGACCAGGCAGGAGGTGATCTTGAGGCTGAAGGTGTGGTCGAGGCAGGCCTGGTTGCAGCCGATGCAGGTGTTGATGGCCTCCGGCTTGCCATCCGCGGCCTTGTTGACGAAGTCGGGGTCCGCGAGCATCGGGCGGGCCATGGAGACCATGTCCGCGTACCCCTCCGCGAGCAACTCCTCAGCGAGCTCCGGGGTGTTGATGCGGTTGGTGGTGACGAGTGGGACCGACACCTCGCCCATGAGCTTCTTGGTGACCCAGGTGTAGGCGCCGCGCGGCACGGAGGTCGCGATGGTGGGAATGCGGGCCTCGTGCCAGCCGATACCGGTGTTGATGATGGTCGCCCCGGCCGCCTCGATCGCCTTGGCGAGCGTGATGACCTCGTCGAGGGTGGAGCCACCGGGGACCAGGTCGAGCATGGACAGCCGGTAGATGATGATGAAGTCCTCGCCGACGGCCTCGCGCACCCGCCGTACGATCTCGACGGGGAAACGCATGCGGTTCTCGTACGAGCCGCCCCAGCGGTCGGTGCGCTGATTGGTCTGGGTGGCGATGAACTCGTTGATGAGGTAGCCCTCGGAGCCCATGATCTCGACGCCGTCGTATCCGGCCTGCCTGGCGAGGCGGGCGGCGCGGGCGTAGTCGTCGATGGTCTGCTCGACCTCGGCGTCCGTCAGCTCGCGCGGCGGGAAGGGGCTGATCGGCGCCTGGAGGGGACTCGGGGCGACGAGGTCCTGGTGGTAGGCGTACCGGCCGAAGTGCAGGATCTGCATCGCGATCCGGCCGCCCTCGCGGTGCACGGCCTCGGTGATCGCCGAGTGCTGCTCGGCCTCCGCGTCGGTGGTGAGCATCGCCCCGCCCTCGTACGGCCGCCCGGCCTCGTTCGGCGCGATGCCGCCGGTGACGATCAGACCCACTCCCCCGCGCGCCCGCTCCGCGTAGAACGCCGCCATGCGCTCGAAGCCACGCTCGGCCTCCTCCAGGCCGACGTGCATGGAGCCCATGAGGACACGGTTGGGCAGCGTGGTGAAGCCCAGGTCGAGCGGGTTCAGCAGATGCGGGTAACGGCTCATCGGGCCCCTCCGTCGCGGTGTCGTGCCTCTGTTGTAGAGGACCACGAACGCTTTTTGCAACTAGTTGCACAACCAGGGAGGCGTGACTCCGGCCACCGTCGGGCACAGTGGCCCCATGACCGAGGAGATCGTCGAGCTGGCCCAGGAACTGATCCGCCGCCCGAGCCGGGCCGGCATCGACGACTACGGGCCCGTCCTCACCGCCCTGGAGGACTGGCTCGCCGCCCGTGACCTGCCGTATCGACGGCTCTACGACGACGGGGGCCGCCCGGTGGCGCTGCTCGTGGAGGTCGCATGCGGCAGGCCGGGACCGTGGTGGGCACTGGACGCCTGCGTGGACACCGCCCCGTACGGCGACGAGGGCGCCTGGTCCTTCCCGCCGGACTGCGGGGACGTCGTGGACAGCTGGCTGCGGGGGCGGGGAGCGGCCGACTCCAAGCTGGCGGCGGCGATGTTCTGCCGGATCGCGTCGGAAGTGCAGGCACAGGCCGCCGAGCTGCGCGGCGGCCTCGCCGTACTGCTCGACGCCGACGAGCACACCGGCGGCTTCGGGGGCGCCCGCGCCTACCTCGCGGATACGGCGGCGGTACGCCCGGCCGGGGTGATGATCGGCTATCCCGGGCGGGACGAGGTCGTGGTCGGCGGGCGGGGCCTGTGGCGGGCCACGATCGCGGTGCACGCCGCCTCCGGCCACTCCGGGTCGAGCCGCAAGTCGGTCGGCGCCGTCTCCCGCGCGGCGCGGCTGGTGCAACTGCTGGACGAGGCCGAACTCCCGGGCGCCGTAGGCGAGTTCCCACTGCCGCCGAAGCTGACGGTCACCTCCTGCCACGGCGGCGAGGGCTTCTCGGTCGTTCCCGACCTGTGCGAACTGGGCATCGACATCCGCACCACGCCGACCTTCGACGCCACCGCCGCGGAGGCTCTGGTGCGCGGAGCGACCGCCGAACTGGACCAACTGCTCCCGGGCCCGAGTCCGACGGACATCACCCCGGTGGCCTCCTGGCCGCCGTACCGCCTGGCCGAGAACCAGCAGCCCGCCGCCGCACTACTGGACGCGGCGACCCGCGAGGGACTGACGGTCCGGGCGAAGACCGCAGGCCCCTCAAACATCGGCAACCTCCTGGCTGCAAAGGGCATCCCAGCAACGGCAGGCTTCGGCGTGCGCTACGAAGGCCTGCACGGCACTGACGAACGCGCGTACCTGGCGGACCTGCCCGCAGTCCACGCCGTCTACCGCCAGACCGTGCTGCGCCTCCTGACCAACGGCTCTGCACCGCCCTGAAGGGGCACGGGGCTGTGTACATTTGCGGCTCCGCAGCCGAAAACCTCACCGACGCTCGAGAATCACGTGCAACTCCCGCTCCTGATCTCCCGACGCCGAGGAAAGATCACGCACCGTGAACAGAGGATCCAGCGTGCTGCGCAGCCGCTCGATCGCCCAGTACCCACCCTGCGCGTCGACCTCGACGGAGGCCGACAGCCGCCCCGGCACCGGACACTCATGCGCGTCGGTGACCTCGAACGTGCCGAGCCACACCATCGGACGGGTCTCGTGGAGCTGCTGCGGCACCTCGTCCGGACCCCGGTCGGACTCGAAGCACGCACACAACGTGTCGAACACGATCCGTGCGTCCTCCTTGCTGCATCCGCTGATCTCGAGGGAGACCGGCTCCTCGTGCGAGCGCTGACGATCCATCGTGATCGCTCCTCTCGTGGCTGTGGCGCGATACCGCGAGTTCCCCGCGAACCGCGCCACACCCCAAGAAAAGCACCACTGGCCGCACGGGACCAGCGAGGGCTCAGCTCCGCTTGAAACGGTAGGTCTTGCTGTCCGTCAGCACACAGAAGCCCGGTGACACGACGATCACACGCAGGGTGCCGTCCCGGCGGTCGTAGTCGATGCCCTCCGCCTCGAAGGTGCCCGAGCAGGAGCTCCTCAGCGGCAGCTGCCGCAGTGCGGTGACGTGGCCGGTCACGTCGGACGTGCCGTTCGCCGCGGCGGACAGGTCGACCTGCAGCAGCGGCTTGGTGATGCCGAACAGCGTGCCCGCCGGGTCGTCCGAGGAGCACAGCAGCTGGGTGGCGTTCACGAAGTCGCAGCCCTGAACGTCGCGGACGGCGTGATCGAGGTTGACGGTCGAGACCTGCGGAAGGTTCGCCGAGGGCGAGGTGCTCGAGTTGGCTCCCGGGGTCGGGAAGACCAGGAAGCGGCTCATGGTGCCGTACTCACCGGAGAGCATCCACTGGCCGTCGGGCGAGATCGCCACCCAGGAGTTGTTCAGCGCCTCCCCGGAGCTCAGGGTGTGGACGTACTCCGACCACGCCCCGCCCGGCGCCTGCACCCGATACATCTTCGCGCTGCCCGAGTCGGCCTGGTACGGCTCGACGTAGTAGCCGTTGTACGAGGCGTCGGGGTCGCCGACGTGGTTCCAGCCGCGGCTGGAGACGGAGACCGGAATGGTGCCGATGCCGGTGTAGTGGTTGGGGCTGTTGGCCGGGACCTCGACGGAGGTCAGGCCCTGGCTCTCGGTCAGCGGGTCGGCGCGGTCGGAGCCCACCTCGTTCCAGGTGTCGGCGGCCGACGCGGGTGGCGCGGCGGACAGGACGGCAGCAGTGGTGAGGGCGACCACAGCGGTCAGCGCCGCGTGACAACGTTGCCAGGCGCGCAGGGGCATGGGAGGACTCCTCCGTGGGGGGTGGTGGCGGGGCGTGCTCGGCGGACAGTCTGGCCGGACTCGGTGGTCATGTACAGACCAGATCGGTAACCGGGGGTTGTCGGCTGGGCAACAGTGCGTGCCGGGTACTGTCGTCACGGCTTCGGGGGACGCCCCGGCCGTGTTGAGGGATGGTGGAGGTGGGCGACGGAGGCGTCACAGGGACGGTTGAGCGCGGTAGAACATGGGGAGTCGGCACGGGGGACGGCGTGCCGCGTGAACGGGCGAAGGCGGTGCGTGGAATGAGTGCACCTGGGTTTCCGGTGGCCGAGGGCGACGGGTCGGTGCGGCCGAGCGGCCTGCTCGACGTGCTGGGCGTCGCCTCGGTGGTGCTGGACGCCAAGGGGCACATCGTGCTGTGGAGCCCCCAGGCCGAGGAGCTGTTCGGCTACCCGGCGCAGGAGGCGCTCGGGCAGTACGCGGCCCGGATCATGGTGCACGAGCAGCATCTCGACCTGGTGATCAAGCTGTTCGCGGACGTCATGCTCACCGGGCAGAGCTGGGCCGGGGCCTTCCCGATCCGCCGCAAGGACGGCAGCACCCGCCTGGTGGAGTTCCGCAACATGCGGCTGCTGGACGACCACGGCGAGGTCTACGCGCTGGGGTTGTGCGCCGACCAGTCGACCGTACGGCGGCTGGAGCGGGACGTGGCGCTGTCCACGAGGATGATCGCCCAGTCGCCGATCGGGCTGGCCGTCCTGGACACCGATCTGCGGTACGTGTCGGTCAACCCGGCACTGGAGCAGCTGAACGGTATGCCGGCCGAGGACCACATCGGCCGGTCGATCCGCGAGGTCCTGCCGCATCTCGACGTCGACGCCATCGAGGCGGCGGCGCGCCAGGTGCTGGAGACCGGCCGGCCTCTTGTCGACCAGCAGACGGTCGGCCGGACCCCGGCCGACCCGGATGACGAACGCGCCTGGTCGCTCTCGCTCTACCGGCTGGACGACGCCGTCGGAACCGTGCTCGGCCTGGCCGGTTCGGTCGTGGACGTCACCGAGCAGCACCGGGCGGGCGTCGAGGCAGAGGCCGCGCGGCGGCGGCTGCAGGTCATCGCGGACGCCTCCGCACGGATCGGCACCACTCTGGAACTCGACCGCACCGCACGTGAGTTGGCCGACGTGGCCGTGCCGGAGCTCGCCGACGTCGCCGCCGTGGACCTGCTCGAGGCGGTGGTGGACGGCCGACGCACCAGCCTGGGCCCCGCGGAGTCGGCGGTGATCCGGGCCCTGGCCGTACAGGCGGACCATGCGCCGGAGGCGCTGCGGGCGGCCGACCAGCCCGGGCAGGTGGCCCGGTACGGTCCCGACCGCCTGGTCACCGAGTGCGTGCGCACGGGCCGGCCCGTGATGGTGGCGCAGGTCGAGCCCGCGGACCTGCCCCGGATCGCCCGCTCACCGGAGGCGGCGGAGCTGCTGGCCGGTGCGGGGGTCCACTCGTATCTGGCCGTCCCGCTGATCGCGCGCGGGGAGGTGCTCGGCGCCCTCGATCTCAAGCGCACGCACAACCCGCTGCCGTTCAGCGAGGACGATCTGCTGCTCGCCCGGGAGCTGGCGGCCCGCGCGGCCGTTCAGATCGACAACGCACGCTGGTACCAGAACGCCCGCGACACCGCCCTCACCCTGCAGCGCAGCCTGCTGCCCAGCCATCCGCCGGTGACCGGCGGCCTGGAGGTCGCCTCCCGCTACCAGCCCGCGGGCGCCACCAGCGAGGTCGGCGGCGACTGGTTCGACGTGATCCCCCTGGACGGCGGCAAGACGGCGCTCGTGGTGGGCGACGTGATGGGCAGCGGCATCAACGCGGCCGCGACCATGGGCCGTTTGCGCACCGCGACCAACACGCTGGCCTCTCTCGACCTCGACCCGGCCCGGCTGCTGGAACACCTCGACAGGATCACCGAGGGCCTGGACCACTCCATCGCCACCTGTGTCTACGCCGTCCACGATCCGCAACTGCGGCAGTGCCGCATCGCCAACGCCGGCCACCTGCCGCCGGCCCGCCTGCGCGCCGGGCACCCGCCCGAACTGCTCGAACTGCCCACCGGCGCACCGCTGGGGGTGGGCGGGGTCGCCTTCTCCACCACCACCGTCGACCTCAACCCCGGCGACCGTCTCGTGTTCTACACCGACGGCCTGGTCGAGACCCGGCAGCATCCGCTCGACGAGCGCCTGGACGCGCTCCTGGCGCTGCTCGAAGGCCCCGACCGCCCCCTGGAGGAGGTCTGCGACCTGCTGCTGCGCACGCTGCACCAGCCGGACAACTCCGATGACGTGGCGCTGCTGATCGCCCGGGTGCAGAAGGCGGAGTGAAGCGTCCGGGACGCCCGGTTCTCACAGGTATTGATTACCTGTTCCTTATCGTCCGCAGCCGACAATCACAGTAAGGCGTGGCATGGGACGCCGGTGCCGTGGCCGATGGGAGCGAGCAGTGACGCACGAGTCGGACGACTGGGAAGTGATGCAGGGCCCGGGCGGGGCGGAGCGTACGCCGGAGCCGGCCTGGGACCGGGTCTGGCGGCGGCGCTCGAACCGGGCGCGCGCGGTGATCGCGGCGACGACGGTCGCCGTCCTGGCCCTCGGCGGCACCGTCGCCTACGCCGCCACCTCCGGTGGCTCGAGCGGGAGCGCGACGCCCTCGGCGTCCGGCTCCGCGTCGCCGTCCCCGGACAAGCCGGGCGGCCGGCACGGCGGCCACTGGTTCGACTTCGGCGGCATGGGCGTGCACGGCGAGTCGACGGTGAAGGACCAGGACACCGGCAAGTGGGTGGTACGGGTCTGGCAGCGCGGCACGGTCGAGAAGGTCGACGGCGACCAGGTCACCGTCAAGAGCGAGGACGGCGCCGAGTGGACGTGGACCGTCGACTCGGACACCACCGTGCTGCACGACGGCACGAAGTCCTCCGGAACCGGTGACCTGAAGAAGGACGAGACGGCCGTCCTGGTCGGCACCCGCTCGGACGACGACACCAGGACCGCGACGCGGGTCATCTCCGGGACCTCGGACGACAGGGATCCGGGCGGCTGGCGCGACGGGTTCCCGGGCGGCCACGGCCCCCGGGACTGGCGGATGCCCTCCCCGTCGACGAGCCCGTCGGGCAGCGGCGCGACTACCTGACACTTCTGGCACGGACAGGCCCCGGCGGGCGCCGGGCCTGTCCGTCCGATCAGGTCGGCCATGGGGAGCGGCCCTTGCCGGCCGATCCGAGCGGGACCCGGCGCGCGCAGGTGCGAGGCGGAGCAGGACAGCGGCGCAGAGCTTCGGCAACCGACGACAACGCCGCCGGCCCCCACGCCCTTGAGGCAGCGGGAGGGCGCATGCCGAAGCCCGTGACGCCGAGCTGAGCCGCCGGCCGGGCTACGCCCTGACGCCGATCACCACAGTGGCGTACAGCTCCTCGGAGACCGTCAGGCGGGCCTTCAGACCGCTGCCGGTGAAGGCTTCGAGGGCGGCCCGGGCCTGGCGTTCGCTCGTCTCGACCAGCACGCAGCCGCCCGGGGCGAGCCAATGCGGTGCCTCGGCGGCGACCCGGCGCAGCACGTCGAGTCCGTCCGCGCCGCCGTCCAGCGCGACCAGGGGCTCGTGGTCCCGGGCCTCCGCGGGCAGGAGTCCGACCTGGTCGGTGGGGACGTACGGCACATTGGCGGCGAGGATGTCGATCCGGCCGCGCAGGTCGTCGGGCAGCGCCGCGAACAGGTCGCCCGCGTGGACGTGACCGCCGACGGCGGCGACGTTGCGGCGGGCGCAGCGCACGGCGGCCGGGTCGATGTCGGCGGCATGCAGCTCGACCTGGCCGAGCGCGGTGGCCAGGGCCGCGCCGACGGCGCCCGAGCCGCAGCACAGGTCGACCACGACGGATGCCGACGGGGCCTGGGCGAGGGCCTGTTCGACCAGGAACTCGGTGCGGCGGCGGGGCACGAAGACGCCGGGTTCCACCGCGATGCGCAGACCGCGGAACTCGGCCCAGCCGACGACGAGTTCGAGGGGCAGCCCGCCGACACGGCGGTCCACCATGGCGGCCAGCTCCTGCGGTGTGCGGGCGGCAGAAAGTATCAACTGCGCCTCGTCCTCGGCGAAGACACAGCCCGCGGCACGCAGCGCGGCGACCACGGAGTCATGGGAGGACGCCGACGAGGAAGAGGAAGAAGACGGAGAAAGCGGAGGCATGGAAGCGGAGAGCCTTTCGGTACTCGAAGGGCGCTCTCGCGGTCGCCTACGACCGACGACCCGCATCGACTCGAGAAGAGAGCACCCGACCTGACACAGCGGTAATGGGTCTCACCTCCTCGGTCACGACGGCCGGAACATCTCCGGCCGGACGGACACATTACCCCAACGGCCGTGCGCCGACGCTCGCGCGAGCCACCGCGAACAGCCTCGATCGCACTGCAGTTGTACTATGCAACTGAGCGAGGGAGGTCAGGTGGAAGCAGACGAGGCCGTGGAGACCATCCAGCGCGAGATGACGGTCTTCGCCCGGCGCGCCCGGGCCTCGGCGGGACGTATGCACCCCGAGCTGTCGCTGGTGTCGTACACACTGCTCGGGCATCTGGAGGAGAGCGGCGGCGGCCGGGCCACCGATCTGGCCGCGCACTACGCGCTGGACAAGTCCACGGTCAGCCGCCAGGTGGCCGCCCTGGAGCGGGCCGACCTCATCGAGCGGCGTCTCGACCCTGACGACCACCGCGTCCAGGTCCTGCATCTGACCGAGGCCGGCCGCCGGATTCTCGCTCAGGTCACCGTCAGCCGCCGGGCGGCCGTCGGGGAGCGGCTCGCGGGCTGGCCGGAGGAGGATCTGGCGCGGTTCGCCGACTATCTGGTGCGCTACAACTCGTGGGCGCGGCCCGAAGGCGACGCCCACGAGGATGTGCAGATGGATGC
Source organism: Streptomyces sp. NPDC001663 (assembly GCF_042893105.1). Lineage (NCBI taxonomy): Bacteria > Bacillati > Actinomycetota > Actinomycetes > Kitasatosporales > Streptomycetaceae > Streptomyces > Streptomyces sp. NPDC001663. The sequence continues at coordinate 242,646 of NZ_JBIAUR010000009.1, forward strand.
CTAGGAGACGGCCAACGGCCGTTCGTCCGTGAGGTGTTCGGGGATGCGGGCCGCCCCGAACACGGTGGTGCGGCGCAGCCGGAAGCCGAGGGACTCGTACAGGCGGATGGCGGTGGTGTTGCCCGCGCCGGTGTGCAGGAACGGGGTCTCGCCGCGTTCGCGGATGCCGTGGGCGACGGCGAGGATCAGCCGGGTCGCGAGGCCCGCGCCGCGGAAGGCGGGGTCGGTGCAGACGGCGCTGATCTCGGTCCAGCCGGGTGGGTGCAGCCGCTCCCCCGCCATGGCTATGAGGGCACCGTCCCGGCGTATGCCCAGATACGTGCCGAGCTGGATGGTGCGCGCCTCGAACGGACCGGGTCTGGTCCGGGCGACCAGGTCGAGCATCTCCGGCACGTCGGCGGGGCCCAGGCGGACGGCTTCCGGGTCCGGTGCGGCGGAAAGGCCGTCGTCGACGAGCTGCACGCCGTCGATCTGCAGGGTGATCTCCCAGCCGGCGGGTACCTCCCCGCGGAAACCGGGCAGCGGCACCTCCGCCCCGGGACCCCACAGCGCCGCGAGGTCGGCCCAGTCCTGGGCGTCGGGCTCGTCGGGCAGTGCGAGCCAGGGCGACACGTCGACCGGGTAGCGCAGCACCCTGCCGCGCCGCTCGGCGAAGTGCGCGTGCGGGCCGGTCAGGGAGGCGAGGGCGGGGTTGTCGAGGATGTGGCTCATCCGGCGACCTCGATCACTGTCTTGCCGCGGGCGTGACCGTCCTCGACGGTGCGCAGCGCCTCGTCGGCCCGCTCCAGGGGGAAGGTCCGCGTCACGTGCGGGTCCAGGGCGCCGTCGACCACCAACTCGGCCACGGCTTCGAGGCGTTCGGAGGTGCGGACCCGGGCGACACGGGAGCCGCCCAGCTTCTCGACCACCTCGGACTGGGCCCCGGCCGTGACGAGTTTCGTCCGGTCGGCGAGCAGGGTCGCCGCCTCCTCCAGGATGTCGCCGCCCACCAGGTCGTACACGCCGTCGACGTCTCCCGGCACGCGCTCGGTCCAGCCCGGCCCGGACGGGACGTGTACGGCGCCGAGGGACTCGACGAAGTCCTTCTTGGCCGCGCTGGACAGCCCCAGGACGCGCAGGCCGGCGGCGCGGGCGAGTTGCACGGCCGCGACCCCGACCCCGCCGCCCGCGCCGGTCACGAGCACGGTCGCGCCGGCCGGCAGGTCGAGCTGGCGGATTCCGTCGTACGCCGTCACGCCCGCGACGGGCAGGGTCGCCGCGTCGGTGAAGGACAGCGCGGCGGGCTTGTGCGCGATCAGGTCGACCGACAGCAGCGCGTACTCGGAGTACCCGCCGACGACGGGGCGGCCGAAGACCGCGTCCCCGACGACGAAGCCCTCCACGTCGTCGCCGACCTCTTCCACCACGCCGGAGACCTCGTTGCCGAAGTAGGCGGGGAACTCTCGCTCACCGGTCTCCCCGGGGCGCCGGTAGCCGGTGCGCTGCTTCCAGTCGACGGGGTTCACACCCGCGGCACGCACCGCGACCAGCACCTGACCAGGCCCGGGACTGGGCCGGTCCACGTCGACGAAGGCCTCGACCTCCGGTCCGCCGTAGCGCGTGAAGACGTACGCCTTGGGCACTGCTCCCACTCTCCTTCGCTGCCGCCCGGTCACCGGTTGTAAGGGCCACCGGTCCCGGCACCAGACGGCAAGTCGCGCGGGCCGGGCGCTATTCCCGGGGCTCGGGAGTGTTCATACGGCCTTAATGATCGCGGGGCGGCCCGGGGTCGGGGCATGCCCGCCGGGCACGTACGGTTGAATGCGTAAGCAATCACTTCCGTCCCGCTGGATTCGCATGAACGTCACCCGAGGCTTCACCGGACGCACCCGCGTCCACAATCCTGGCCTGCCGCCCGGCCAGTACGACGCCGGCGACGACTGGCCCGTGCTGTCCGCGGAGGTCACGCCCGAACTGGCGCCGGCCGACTGGACCTTCCGCGTCGACGGCCTGGTGGAGCATCCGCAGACCTGGGACTGGGAGCAGGCGCACGCGCTGCCGGCGTCGGCGTACGAAGGCGACATCCACTGCGTGACGAGCTGGTCGAAGTTCGGGGTGCGGTTCGGCGGCGTGTCCCTGGACGCCTTCTTCGATGCGGTGCGGCCACACGGGTCCGCGACGCATGCCGTCGCCTACTCGCACACCGGCTACACCACCAACCTGCCCCTGGCGGACCTGACCGGCGGGCGGGCCTGGATCGCCTGGGAGTACGACGGGCAGCCGCTCGCCGCCGAGCACGGCGGGCCCGCGCGGCTGCTGGTGCCGCACCTGTACTTCTGGAAGAGCGCCAAGTGGATCGCGGGCATCCGGCTCCTGGACCACGACGAGCCGGGGTTCTGGGAGCAGAACGGCTACCACGCGCGGGGCAACCCGTGGGACGAGCAGCGGTACTCCGGTGACTGAGACCTTCACTCCCCCGTCGTTCACTCCCCCGACCCGCTTCGCCGTGCCCGGTCGCATCGCCGTGAGCAACCGGGCCGCCGCCGTGTGGCAGACCGCGACGCTCACCGAGATCCGGCATGAGACGCCGCACGCCGCCACCTTCCGGTTGGCGGTGCCCGGCTGGGCCGGGCACCTGCCCGGCCAGCACCTGATGCTGCGGCTGATCGCCGAGGACGGCTATGTGGCGCAGCGTCACTACTCGATCGCATCCGCGCCCGACGATCCGGGACACATCGAGCTCACCCTGGACCACGTGGCGGGCGGCGAGGTCTCAGGCTGGTTCCACACGATCGCCAAGCCCGGCGACGAGGTCGAGGTGCGCGGCCCCCTGAGCGGTTTCTTCGCCTGGCCGGGCGACCGGCCCGCGCTGCTGATCGGCGCCGGCTCCGGGGTCGTACCGCTGATGTCGATGGTGCGACACCACCGGGCGCGCGGCCTCGACGTGCCGCTGCGGCTGCTGGTGTCCGCGCGCAGCCCCGAAGAGCTCATCTACGCACGGGAGTTGGGCGCGGAGACGACGCCCGTGTTCACCCGCAGCGCGCCGGAGGGTGTGCCGGTGGGACGTATGGCGGCCGCACATGTGGCGCCGCTCCTGGCCGAGCGGCCTGCCGGTGGGTGGGAGGCCTATGTGTGCGGCTCGAACGCCTTCGCCGAGCACGCCTCACGGCTGCTCGTCGAGGCCGGCCAGCCCGTGGACCGGATCCGCATCGAACGCTTCGGCTGACGGCCGGATTCGCCCGCCGCTTCCAGCACGACTCCCCTCGCGCGGAGACTTCGCGATGAGCGATCTCCGATCCGCTGGGTACCCGATTTTCGTGGGCACTCGCGCGCATACGAGGTACGGAGGGACAATACGGACCGGACACGGTACGGCCCCTCCGGCTCAAGTGACGGCGAGGAGGTCGACATGCGAACCCGGGTGCGCGGCTGGCGCTGGCGGCGCAATCCGCTGCGGCGCCGGGCGGACGTGGTCGAGGCGTGGACGGCACTCGTCGTCGCCGTCCTGCTGCTGGTGGGCGCGCCACTGGCGGGAGCGATCGCGGGCTGGTGGGCCCATGACGAGGCGCGGGCCGTGGCGGCGGCCGAGCGCGCCGAGCGCCACCGGGTGCGCGCCGAGGTCGTAGGAAAGACTCCGGACATGCTGCCCTCGGTGCAGGGCGGCCAGCAGCACTCGTATCGCGTGAACGTCCGCTGGACGGATCCGGCCACCGGCCCGCACACCACGAAGGCGCGTGTCCCGGCGGGCAGCCGGCAGGGAGACACGGTCGACGTGTGGTTCGACTCCCAGGGCCGGATCGTCGGCCCGCCGCCCGGCGAGACCCAGATCTGGCAGCACGCCCTCACCATCGGCACCTGTGCGACGGGCGGCGCGGTCGCCCTGGTGCTCCTCGGCAACGCCGTCGTCCGCCGCGTGGCCACCGGCCACCGGCTCCTGGAGTGGGAACGGGAGTGGGCCCGCACGGAGCCGGAGTGGACGCGGCGCCAGGCGGGTGGGACGTAAGCAGAAAGTGGGGTCGTAACAGCCGCTGCTATGTGGCCTGTTGCATGCGCCGGGCGATCCGGCCGTGGTCCTTGAGCGCCTGAGTCAGGCCCGGCTGGACGGGTTCACCCCGGTCGATCAGAACCCGGCCGCCGACCACCGTGGTCCACGCGCGGGCCGGGCCGCAGCGCAGCCAGGCCTCGACGGGATCGCTGAGCGCGCCCGCGAGGGCGACCTCGTGGAGGTCCCAGACGACCAGGTCGGCGCAGGCGCCCGGCCGCAGATGCCCCAGTTCGTCGGCGCGCCCCAGGCAGCGGGCCGAGCCGCGCGTCGCGATGTCGAGGGCGTGACGGGCGGTCATCGCGCCGGGTCCGCCGCGGTAGCGGCCCAGCAGCAGGGCGTTGCGGGTCTCCATCCAGAGGGAGGCGTGGTCGGTGGAGGCGGAGCCGTCACAGCCGATGCCGACGGGCAGGCCGAGCTCCCGCATCTCCTTCACGCGCGCGGTGCCGCCGCCGATGAGCATGTTGGAGCTGGGGCAGTGCGCCACGCCGACGCCCGCGGCAGCGAGGCGGCCGAGCTCGTCGTCGTTCGGGTAGATGCAGTGGGCGACCCATGTACGGCTGCTCATCCAGCCGCAGTCCTCGAAGTACTCGACGGGCCGGCAGCCATAGGTCTCGAGGCAGTAGGTGTCCTCGTCGTGGTCCTCGGCGAGGTGCGTGTGCAGGCGTACGTCGTGGCGCTCGGCGAGTTCGGCGGTCGCCGTCATGACCTCCTTGGTCACCGAGAACGGTGAGCAGGGCGCGAGCGCGACGCGGATCAGGGCACCGGGCTTCGGGTCGTGGTGGGCCTTGATCAGGCGCTCGCTGTCGGCGAGGACTTCGTCGGTGGTCTGGGTGACGCTGCGCGGCGGCAGTCCTCCGTCCTCGACGGAGCGGGTCATCGAGCCGCGGGTCGCGTGGAAGCGGAAGCCGATGTCGCGGGCGGCGCGGATCTCGGCGTCGACGAGGTGCGGACGGGGGTGGACGTACAGGTGGTCCGAGGAGGTGGTGCAACCGCCCATCAGCAGTTCGGTCATGCCGACGTACGCCGAGACGTACGCGGCTTCCTCGTCGAGGGCGGCCCACAGCGGATAGAGCGTGGTCAGCCAGTCGAAGAGGGTGCCGTTGACGGCGGGGGCGTAGGAGCGGGTGAGGTTCTGGTAGATGTGGTGGTGCGTGTTGATCAGGCCCGGGGTGACCAGCCGCCCGGCCGCGGAGACGGTCGTGCGGGCCTCGGGCTCGCTTCCGGCACCGCCGACGGCGGTGACCCGACCATTCGTCACAGCCACCCAACCGCCGGGGATCTCCCGATCCCCGTCGACGACCAGCAGTTCGGCATCCTTGACCAGCAGATCCACGGCTGACGACATGGCGCCATCGTAGAGGGACAGTCCGGGAAAGACCTGGCGAGTCGTCCGACCACCCACGTACGGTGTGATCATCCGCACTGTCCGCGCACAGCTGCCCCTTCGCAAAGGCGGTCCTACATGGCCCTGTTCGACCTCCCCCTCGACGAGCTCCGGGAGTACCGCAGCGCGTCCGCCGAGCCCGAGGACTTCGACGCGTTCTGGTCCAAGACCCTGCAGGAGGCCCGCGAGCACGACCTGGACGCCCGGTTCGAACCGGTCGAGACGGGCCTGACCACGGTCGAGGTCTTCGACGTGACGTTCGCGGGGTTCGGCGGGCACCCGGTGAAGGGGTGGCTGACGCTGCCCGCCGGGGCGGCGGAGCCGGTGCCGCTGGTCGTGGAGTTCATCGGGTACGGCGGCGGGCGCGGCCTGCCGCACGAGCATCTGCTGTGGGCGTCGACGGGCCGGGCGCATTTCGTGATGGACACGCGCGGTCAGGGTAGCGCCTGGGGCGGAGGCGGCGGCACCGCGGACCCGGTGGGCGGCGCGCCCGCCTTCCCCGGTTTCATGACCCGCGGCATCGACGCACCGGAGAACTACTACTACCGCCGGGTCTTCACGGACGCGGTGCGTGCCGTCGAGGCGGCCCGCGCGCACCCGCTGACCGATGCCTCCCGCACGGTCGCCCTCGGCGCGAGCCAGGGCGGTGGGATCACGATCGCGGTGGGCGGTCTGGTCCCGGACCTGACCGCGATCGCGCCGGACGTGCCGTTCCTGTGCGACTATCCGCGCGCGGCGACCGTGACGGACCGGCACCCGTACCGCGAGATCGGCCTCTACCTCAAGACCCACCGCGGCCACACCGAGGACGCCCTGCGCACCCTCTCCTACTTCGACGGCGTCCACTTCGCCACCCGCGGCCGCGCCCCCGCCCTGTTCTCGGCGGCCCTGGAGGACCAGACCTGCCCGCCCTCCACGGTCTTCGGCGCCTTCAACGCCTGGGCGCACACCGACAAGACGATCGAGGTGTACGACTTCAACGACCATGAGGGCGGCGGGCCTTACCAGGAGGCGGCCAAGGTGAAGTGGCTGCGGTCGTACGTCTGAGGTGGCCGGAATGGAGACAGGTGCGGCCGCCGAACGCTTCGTGCGGATCTGGGAGCGGGGCTGGGCCGCGCACGACGTGGACGCGCTGCTCGAGCTGTACGCCGAGGAGTGCGTCCACCGCTCGATGCCGTTCCGCGAGCCGCACCGGGGGCGGGAGCAGCTGGCCGAGTATCTGCGCTGGTCGTTCGCGCAGGAGCGGGTGACGGACGTGCGGTTCTCGTCGCCGGTCGTGGGCCAGGACGGCGTCGCGGTGGCCGAGTTCCGGGTGCTGGCCGAGGAGGGCGGCGTGCCGTCGGCCCTCGCGGGCTGCGTGTTCGTGCGATTCGACGGTGCGGGTCTGGCGGTCGAGACGCGGGACTACTGGCACACGGCCGACGGCCACCAAGAGCCCGCCGGGAAGCTGTTCCTGCTCTGACCTTCCCTCCAGTCCGACCAGTCGGTACGTTCGGGATGCCCGGGCCGCGGCGTGGCGGTCCGGGATTCCGGCGGACGACGGAGGAGCCCATGTCGGAGCGCGAGCCAGAGGTGCACGGTCACTGTGACGGGCGGTTCGCCGCGGTGCGGGCGGCGTTCGAGGAGAACTTCCGGGAGCGCGGGGAGCTGGGGGCCGCGGTCTGCGTCACCGTCGGCGGGGCGAACGTCATTGATCTGTGGGGTGGTTGGGCCGACGCGGCACGCAGCCGTCCCTGGGAGCGCGACACGCTGGTCAACGTGTGGTCGACGACGAAGGGGCCGACCGCGCTGTGTGCGCACATCCTCGCCGACCGGGGACTGCTCGACCTCGACGCGCCGGTGGCCGCGTACTGGCCCGAGTTCGCCGCGGCCGGCAAGGACAAGGTCCTCGTACGGCATCTGCTGTCGCACCGGGCGGGTCTTGCGGGGCTGCGTGAGCCGCACTCGCTCGAGCAGCTCTACGACTGGGAGTTCACCACGCAACGGCTCGCGGCGACCGAGCCCTGGTGGGAGCCGGGGACACGGTCCGGGTACCACGCCTTCACCTACGGCTTTCTCGTCGGAGAGGTCGTACGGCGCGTCTCGGGGCTGCTGCCGGGGGCGTTCCTGGAGCGGGAGGTGACCGGGCCGCTGGGGATCGACTTCACAGTCGGGCTGCCGGAGAAGGAGGCGGGACGGGCGGCCGAACTGGTGCATCCACCGGCCGCGTCCAGCAGCGAACAGGCGGCGATCTTCAGCCAGTTGGCACCTGCGGCGCTGGCCGCGCTGACCAATCCCGTGGTGGGCGCCGGTGAGGCCAACACGCCCGAGTGGCGGGCCGCCGAGATCCCGGCCGCGAACGGGCACGGCACGGCGCGGGCGGTCGCCACGCTCTACGGGATCTTCGCGGGCCGGGGGTCCTACGACGGCCACCGCGTCCTGTCCCCCGAGGCGGCCGAGCGGGTGCGCGAGGGGCAGGGCAGCTGCCGGGACCTGGTGCTCGGCGCCGGGCTCGGGAGCGATACGGAGATCGGCCTCGGCCTGTGGCTGAGCGGCCCGAACGGCTCGTACGGACCCAACCCGCGGGCTTTCGGACACGACGGCTTCGGCGGCTCCTGCGGCCTGGCCGACCCCGAGGCGGAGGTGTCGCTGGGCTATGTGATGAACCGGATGGGGCCTCATATCGCCAACGACCCACGGAAGACGGCCCTGATCGACGCCCTGTACAGCACACTGTGAAGGGTGGTGCACGCGGGCCGGTTTCGGCCGAACCACCGGGACGGTCTTCCCTGGTGGTTTAGACCAATGCTAGATCTGGTGACGCAATCAGCCCGCACGGCTACGTTACGTCACCACAGGAGGCGCGGCATGGCCCGCACTACCCCGCACGATCACGCCCCCACCGAAGGGCAGCCGCTGTACTGGCACGTCGCGACACGGCTGCTCGGCGAGTTGCGCGACGGCAGCATCCCGCCCGGTGAACGGCTGCCGGGCGAGCGGCAGTTGGCCGGGCGCTTCGGCGTCAGCCGGGAGACCGTACGGCAGGCGCTGGAGGTGCTGCGCCGGGACGGTCTGGTCGCCACCGACCGGCGGGGCAGCCATGCCATGCTGTCCGGTCTGCCGGTGGAGACCCCGTCCTCACTGGCCTTCCCGGTGGGCGCCCGGGCCGCTGACCCGTGCGCCGTCGACCGGGCCACGGTCGCCTGGGAGACTCCCCCGCCCGAGCACGCCGAGGCGCTGGGGCTCGCCCCGCACCGGCAGACACTCGTGCACCGCTACGAGTCCGCCGGCGCGGACGGCCGCGACCGCCGCACGGCCGTGACCTCCTTCTCCGCCGTCGCCCTCGCCGAGGTCGAGGAACTGGCCCGCTACCGCGACCGCGCCGACGGCGCCGCCTCGGTCCAACTGCACCGCGCCTACGACTGGATGCGCAAGGCGGGCCTCACCCTGCACCACCGCGACTCCATCACCCCGCTCGCGGGCGCGCCCTCGGTGCGGGTCACCCGGCAGGTGCACGATCAGTACGCCAGACCTCTGGAAATCACCGACCTGGTCGTGGACGCCCAACAAGGCGCTCTCGTCTACGAGTTCACCGTGCCTGCGGCGGGCTGACCGACCGCGGGCCCGCGTCGGAAGTACAACCGTACGACGGAGCCGGCCGGGGCGAGGTCGTCGGCGACCAGGTCGCTCAACTGCCGCACCAGCCACATCCCGTGGCCGTTCGCGGCCCGCGGCTTCGGCGGCAGATGGCCGGGGAAGGGCGGGCGGGCCGCCGCGGTGTGCGTCCCGCCGTCGGCGACCTCGCAGATCACGTAGTCGGGGTCGCTGTGCAGTCGTACGACACCGTGTCCGCCGCCGTGCCGCACCGTGTTGACCACGGTCTCGTGCACCGCCGCCACCAGGTCGTACGCCCGCTGCTCGGGCAGGCCCAGACGGCGGGCATGGGCAGCGAGCGCGCGGCGGACCGCGGCCGAACCGCCGCGGGTGAAGCGGATACCGTGCACCGCGGCGGGCAGCGGGGCCGTGCCAGGCTCTTCGCACTCGGCCGAGAAGGCCGCCGGGTCCGCGTAGTCGCCTGCGATGCAGGGCTCCTGGACGAGTTCCGGGTGCGTACGGGCGGCACTGCGGACGACGGATTCGGGGAGCGCCCTGATGTCGTAGGGGCACAGGATCCAGTGGCCGGAGTCGGCGAAGGCGAGGTTGATGAGGGATTCGTAGCGCATCCACTCGCGGGTCTCGAAGGCGGTGCGGCCCGTCCAGACCGGTTCGCCGATGACGCGCACGCGCCGGTCCACTCCGTGCCGCTCGCAGTAGGCGTGGTAGCGGCCCAGGGTGCGGGACGGGTAGTCGTACCAGTCGTGTGCGTCGACGAGTTCGACCTGGCGGGACCGCTCGCCGAGGGCGTCGCCGAGCAAGGTGACGTTGCGGGAACTCACCACCGCCAGGACGGCGTCACCGGCGTCCAGCCCGGCCCGTACGAAGCCGGTGGTCGAGGCGAGAAAGTCGGCGTCCGAGCCGTAACGCAACGCCTGGTGCACGAAACCGCTCATGTCCCTTCTCCTTGAGCCTCGATGCGCAGGCCGGGGACCCGGTCCCAACCGGTCACCCGCATCACCCGCTGGACGTGTGGTGCGACACCCGACAGCTCGAGAGTTCCGCCGGCCGCGTAGAGGGCGAGCGCCTTGAACACCAGCAGGCGCAGGGCGCCGACATCGATGAAATGCAGGTCGTGCAGGTCGAGATGGGTGCATGCGCCGTTCGAGGTGCGGGCTCGGGCGCGGGCCGTCTCGGCGTGCAGGGCGCGGGCGACGGCGGTGACGTTGCTGTCGTCGATCTCCCCGACGAAGGCGAGGCCCGGGGGTGCGAAGGTGCGGGTGATGGAGAGGAGGTCGTCGCGCCACACCTCGTCGGCGGCGACCCGGCCGTGGTGCAGTCCGGTGAGCGGGGTCAGTTCCGCCTCGTCGAAGACCCGGCGGTCGTACTGGCAGATGCCGAGCACCGGCAGCGAGGAGAACACGGGATCCAGCAGCAACTCGCTGTCGTGCAGCGTCTTCAGACCCTTGCCGGCCTGGGCACGCAGGATCTCCGTGCACACCCGCAGACCGAGAAAGCCGTCACCGACCGCACGACGCGCCTCGCGGCGGATCACCTCGTCCAGATCCCAGAGTCCCTCCGGGTCAGCGATGTGCGGATCGACGCACAGCCGGCCGGCCGCGATCTCCTCGTCGACCCGGCAGCCGTGGGCCTCCAGGAAGGACAGGGCGACATGGGCCGGTATGTCGGCGGGCGGCAGCAGCAGCCCGCGATGCCCGCTGGCCAGCCCGTCCAGCAGAAACGCGGTGAGGACGGTCTCGCGCTCCTCGTCCGTGTCGTAGCCGAGGAGCAGGTGGTCTCCCTGGCGCATCTGTCCCACAGTTTTCAGGGTGGGTATGACGGCCATCCCCATACCTCCCTCAGTGGATGGACCGATTCCACGCTACGCCGAAAGCACCCTTCTGGTGAGGAGTTGGGAGCGCCTCTGAGGCTGGAGGCTGGGTGGAGCAGAGACCGCCGATCGCATCGTCCGGGAAGCTCGCCGTCGCGCCCTGGTGAACCGACAACAGGTCGGCGGCGGCCACCGCCACCGACACCGTTCGGGACACCCGGCTGAACACGACCATTCCCGGCATCAGGATCCCTCCCGCTCGGCCTTCAGGGACGGTTAAGGTGTCCGCCATCGGTTCCGGTGATGGGGGGACGATGGCGGCCTCTGTTCAGGGCGGCAGGATCGGCAACCTTCCCGCCGAGGCGAACGTATTCGTCGGCCGACAGCTCGAACTCGCCGAAATCGCGGGGCTGTTGGGGACCGAGCGGCTGGTGACGCTGACGGGGTCCGGAGGGGTCGGCAAGTCCCGGCTGGCGCTGCGGGCCGCGCATGCCGCGAAGGCCGCGTTCCCGGGCGGGACCTGGCTGGTGGAGCTGTCGGAACTGCGGGACCCGGAGCTGCTCACGAACACCGTGGCTGCCGCGACCCGGCTGACGGAGCAGACGCTGCGACCGCTGCTGCAGGCGGTGTGCGAGCACCTTGCGGGGGCGCCTGTGCTGCTCGTGCTGGACACCTGCGAGCACGTCCTGGACGAGTGCGCTCGGGTGGTGCAGGAACTCCTGGCGAACGTGGAGGACTTACGGGTGCTGGCCACCAGCCGGCAGCCGCTGGGAGTGCCGGGCGAGCATCTGCTGACGGTGTCGCCGCTGCCGCTGGGGGAACGCGATGACGCGGTGGCGCTGTTCACGGCCCGGGCCGCGGCGGCGGTGCCCTCGTTCGCGGTGACCGACGGCAACCGGGCCCATGTGGCCGCGGTCTGCGCCCGGCTCGACGGGATCCCGCTGGCTCTGGAGCTGGCCGCCGTACGGCTGCGGGGTTTTCCCCTGGACCGGCTGCTGGAGGGACTGGACTCCCGCTTCGACCTGCTCGTCTCGCCCGCCCGGCCGCGCCTGGCCCGGCATCAGACGCTGCGCACCGCGATCGGCTGGAGCCACGAGCTGTGCACCCCGCTGGAGCGGCTGCTGTGGGCCCGGTTGTCGGTGTTCGCCGGCGGCTGGGACGTGGAGTCGGCCGAATTCGTGTGCCACGGCGGCCCGTTGGATGCCGAGGACATCCTCGCGCTGCTGGCCTCGCTCACCGAGAAGTCCATCGTCACCCGCGACGGGGAGGGTGCCGCGGTGCGCTACCGGATGCTGGACACGGTCCGATCGTTCGGCGCCGAGTGGCTGACTGGGCTGGGCGAGCAGGAGACGGTGCGACGCCGGCACCGGGACTACTTCCGCTGGATCGCCCGGCAGGGTGAGGCGGAGTGGCTCGGGCCCGGTCAGCGGATGTGGGCCGAGCGGCTTACCGCGGAGCACGCCAACCTGCGGCTGGCCGTCGAGGAGTGCCTGGCGGCGCCGGAGCCCACGACGGCGCTCGAACTGGCCGGTTGCCTCTGGTACTTCTGGTTCGCGTGCGGTTTCACCGAGGAGGGCCGCGCCTATCTGGAGCGGGCACTGCGCCGCGCCCCCGACGGTGCCGGGCCCGAGCACACGCTCGCGATCTGGGCGCACCGGCTGGTCACGGTCGTGCCGGACGACCTGGAGGCGGCCGAGTCGGTGAGCGCCGCCTATGTGTGGCTCGCCGAGGAACGCCGACTGCCGGTGCCCGCGCTGCCGTTGACGGGGGCGAGCCTGGCGGTACGAGGCGAGTCGGCGCGCTCGGCGGTGCTGTACGGACGGATCGGTCAGGCGCCCGCGGCCGACGGCGGCGCCGAGTTCTTCCAGCTGCTGACGCTCGCTCTGCAGGCGTATCTGCTGGCGAGCCAGGCCGCGTTCGAGCGGTGCGCCGCGGTGGCCGAACGGCTGCGCGCAGATTGCGCCAAGCTCGGGGAGCTGTGGATGCGGGCCTGGGGCGACTTCTTCCTCGCGCTCGCCGCGATCGGCCTGGGCCACCTGGACGAGGCGGTGCGTTCGGCGCGCGAGGCGCTCACCGCCAAGTGGCGGGTGCACGACCAGCTCGGTGCCGCCGCGGTCGCCGACCTCCTGGTGGTCGCGCAGGCCTCGCGCGGCGAGGCGGAGCTCGCCGCCCGCCTCCTCGGCATCAGCAGACGCCTGTGGTACGCCGCGGGGCTGCCGCAGCTCGGCAGATCCGACAAGACGGTCTTCCACCGCGAGTACGAGCGCCGACTGCGCGCGGCCCTCGGGGACGCCCGCTTCACCGAAGCGGTGCGCGAGGGACGGGAGTTGAGCCAGGACGCGGCGATCGCGCTGGCACTGGGCGGCGTACGTGTGGACGTGGACGACCTTTGATCTTTACGTCGGCCGCCGGGCCGTCACCAGCCGCACGCGCGGACTCCCGTCCGCGCGGCACCCGAACTCCGGCAGGGCCTGCAGCTCCACCTCGAATCCGGTGCGTTCCAGCTCCCGTCGTACGTCGCCGAGCCGGAAGGCCCGGTAGTACATGACGAACGGCGGCCGCCACACCGCATTGCGCACCCGCATGACCGCGTCGAAGCCGAGCAGCATCCAGAACGCCGGGGACGAGGGCCGGGGCGGGGCGAGGACGGGGAAGGCGAAACGGCCGCCGGGCCGCAGCACGGAGTGGACCTGGGCGAACAGGCCCGGCAGTTCCGCGGGCAGGAAGTGCCCGAACGCCCCGAAGCTCACCACCAGGTCGAAGGCGCCGGGCCCGAACGGGAGGGCACGGGCGTCCCCGCGGACCCAGGAGACCGCCGGTCCGGTCGGCCGCACCTGCTCCCGGGCCACGTCGAGCATGCCCGCGCTGAAGTCGACACCGGTGACGCTGCGCCGGCACACCCGTGCCAGCACGTCGACTCCCGCACCGGTGCCGCAGCACAGGTCGAGCCCGGCATCGAAGGGCCCCGTCCGCGCCAGCGCCGAAGCAACTGCCTCGAGCACCGAGTCGGGCGTACGGAAAGGGGTGTGGTCGAACTTCGGGGCGAGCAGGTCGTAGCCGCGCTCGACGGACGACAGGGCCTGGACGGCGAGCTCGCGGAGACTGGGGCCTTCGGGGCTGAACATCCACGTCAGCTTAGGGGAACACATCCGGAACATGCCCGTGGACAGGTCGGGAATCGTTCATTACTCTCATCGGCACCTACTCTACTAGTTCACTATGAGGTGATCCGATGCGCGCGTTCCGCGAGGCGGTCGAGGCAGGTGACCTCGATGCCGTCGAGGCGCTGCTGGCCGAGGACGTCGTCTTCATGAGCCCGGTGGTGTTCAAGCCGTACCCGGGCAAGGCGATCACCGCGGCAATCCTGCGCGCGGTGTCGCAGGTGTTCGAGGACTTCCGGTACGAACGTGAGCTCGCCGGCGCCGACGGCCGCGACCACGCGCTGGTGTTCGCGGCGCGGGTCGGCGACCGCGAGCTGACCGGATGCGACTTCATCCACGTCAATGACGAGGGTCTGATCGACGAATTCACCGTCATGGTGCGGCCGTTGTCGGGTGCGCAGGCGCTGGCGGCCGCCATGGGCGCGCGGTTCGAGGAGATCGCGAAGGAGGCGGAGGCGCGCTCGGTCTGAAGAACCACGCCTCCGCCTCCTCACCTCACGCGACGGTGAGGGTGATGGCGCCGGCGTAGCTCTTCCCGGCGGTGATGGCCGTCGTGGTGCCGTCGACGGTCATGGTCACCGTCCTGCCGCGCGGCGCCTTCACCGCGGCGTCGGAGGCCAGTGTGAGCCCGGTCAGATACGAGGTGCCGGTGACGGTCCAGGCCGAGCCGCTGTTGAGCTTCACGATGGCGCCGTTGTTGACGGCGGCCTGGACGGTGTTGATGACGATGCCCAGCTCGTAGAAGGTGGACGAGTCGATGCTGGAAACCCGGTGCTTGGCCTTCGTGGCCGAGATGACGCCCTCCACGGTCGAATCCTCGAAGGTCAGGACCATGTTCTTGCCCTTGCGCATGCCGTTGTAGAAGTCGCCCCTGAGCGCGATCGAGGTGAAGGTGGCGGCTCCGTCGCCCGTGTGTACGGCGGTGGTGTCGAAGGACGAGTCCTTGGTGGGGTCGTCGGTGGGCTCGGTGTAGACGCCGGTGTTCATCATCTTGCCGTTGACGTTGACCGGGCCCGGATCGTCCAGCTCGATCATCTGCAGGATGATCCCGTCGCGCGGGTTGAGGCGGGCGCCCTTGGAGCCGTCGACGGTGATCGTGGTCTGCTGGCCCTTGTTGAGGAAGGTGGCCCGTTCGGAGTTGATGACGGTGCCGCCGTCGAGGGTGAGCGTGCCGGCGCCGAAGAACATGTAGCCGAAGTGGCCGGAGTTCACCACTGTGTTGCGGGCCGGAAGAGCCGCCAACTCTGCTGCTGTCAGCCCGAGTTCGAGCTCGGTGTTGAGCGCGGAGACGGCGTCGGCGGTGCTGTCGCCGTAGTGCACGACCGCGGCCGGCCCCGCGATGATGGTGGCGTAGCTGCCGACGTCGAAGCGGGAGCCGAGGACACGGACGGTGGCGTCGCCGATGGCGTAGGTGCCGTAGCCGTACTCCCCGGTGTTGCCGACGTGGCTGTTGACCGCGGTCAGCTTGAGGCCGCTGCCGCCCTCGACCGACAGGGCACCCCAGGTCTCCGAGAATACGGTGGAGTTGAGGTAGGTGGCGGTGCTGTTCTTGCCGATGAGGTTGGTGGCACGGACGTTGCCGTCGAGGCCGAGCATCCAGGGCACCGACTCCATGTACGGGGTCTCGACGGTGGCCTGGTAGTCGGAGGGCAGGACACCGTTGCGGCAGCGGACGTAGGAGTTCTTCACCACCACGTTGGCGCCGTCGTTGGCGATGACGCCGGTGCGGACCACGCCCTTGTTGCTGATGCGGGCGCCGTCCACGACGAGCTTGGTGGAGGAGCCGTCGCCGACGACCGCGGCGCCGTAGCCGGCGAAGTCGCAACGGCCGTTCCCCGTCAGGGAGATGGTGGGACGCTCCAGTGTGTACGTGGCGTCCTGCACGAACACGCCGTCGAAGCACTCTCCGGTCGAGGTGACGGACACGTTGCGGGCGAGGGTGTCGGTGAGTTTCCCGCCGAGGACGGCCGCGAGGACGGACTTTTCGCGCACGACACCGTCGCCGTCGACGTACAGGGCCTGACGGAAGGGGAAGGTGAGCGTCTCGTACGTCACCTCGTTCGCGGCCGCCACCGTGAGGACGACGTCGCCCTGGTAGGTGCCGGCCTGGATCAGGGTTGCGGTGCCGCCGGTCTCGGTGAGGAGCTGGCCGGTCTCCACGCCGTTGACGGTCAGGGAGAGGCTGTAGCCGTCCGGGGCGACGATCTTCCCGCCGTCTGCGACGGTCAGTTGCCCCACCCGGGTGGTCGAGGAGAGTTCGTACGTCTCCCCCGAACCGACCGTGATCTGCTTGCCCGACGCCGACGCCGACGCCTTCGGGGCGGCGGAGGCGGAGGCGGCCGGAACCAGCAGGCCTCCCACCGTGGCGGTACCGGCGATCAGGATGGAGCGACGGGTGATCATCGTCATTGGATGCCTTCCCAGGGATCGAGTGCGCCGTTGCGCAGTGTGACGAACCGGCCGTCTCGTACACGGCGGCCACGGCTCGGAGCAGGGCACCGATGGTGCGCACGAGGGAGTGAATCAGCCCTGGGGAACAGGGAATAGGCACTTCACAAACGCATAACGGAACCCGATGCCTCGGATCGGGCGGCCTGGTTCATGGCGATCACACAGAGTGGCCACAGGCCTTGATCGCGGGCACGCAGGACGGCGAGGCGGGCGGCTGTCACGCCGTCCACCTCGCCGTTCGTATGTGCTGTTCGGTTATGCGGGTGCGATCATCCCCGCCGACAGGTCGATGTCCGCCCCGCACAGGCCCGGCATCGCGAGCATCCCCAGCAGTGCCCGGGCCACCTCGTCCTCCTCGACGAGCCGGCCGAGGGCGGCGCGGGAGGCGAAGTCGTGTTCGGCCTCCTCGACGGTGCAGCCGGTCAGTTCGGCGGTCAGCCGGAAGTTGCGGTCCATGCGTGGGCCCCGAACCGGGCCGGGGGAAAGGGAGTTGACCGCGACGCCCCGCGGGCCGACCTCTCCGGCCAGCGTCCGGGTGAGGCCGAGCAGCGCCATCTTGGAGGCGGTGTAGGGGGTGCGGTTGAGCAGCGGGCGTTTGCCGCTCACCGAGGCAATGTTGACGACGTCACCGCGTCCGGCTTCGAGCATCGGCGGCAGGAAGGTCCGGCACATGAGATAGACGCCGCGGACGTTGACCGCGAACACGTCGTCCCACTCGTCCGGTTCGATGTCGATGAGAGGGCGCACCGGGCCCGCCACACCCGCGTTGTTGACGAGCAACGACACTTCCTCGTCGGCGAGTTGGGCGGCGAGCCGTCTCACTGACGCGGTGTCGGACACGTCGCACACCGCCGTTCGGGCCTCTCCGCCCTCCTTGGCGACACGGGCCGACGCGTCCGCGAGGGCCTGTTCGCCGCGGCCGACGAGGATCACCCGGGCGCCCGCGCCGGCCAGGGCCAGGGCGAACGCCCGGCCCAGCGGCCCTCCCCCGCCGGTGACGAGCGCCGTGCGCCCGTTGAGGGTCACGCGGTGTTCCACGGGAGGTCGTCACCGGCGGCCTTCGCGGCCCGTACGTCGCCGGAGCGCGCGTGGCCCTCGAACAGCTCGACGCGCGAGGCGCGACCGCACAACCGGCCGAGCAGGGCCTGCGACTCGGTGTCGGTGACCTCCTGGTAGGTCACGGTCTTGAGGTACTTCCCCACCCACAGACCGCCGGTGTAGCGGGCGGCGCCACGGGTCGGCAGCACGTGGTTGGTGCCGATGACCTTGTCGCCGAAGGACACGCAGGTGCCCTCGCCGAGGAACAGCGCGCCGTACTGGGTCATGTTCTCGAGCGCGAGACGCGGCTGGGCGGTCAGCACCTCGACGTGCTCGAAGGCGAACTCGTCGGCGAGTGCGTACAGTTCGTCGATCGTGTCGACGACGTGCACCTGGCCGTGGTCGCGCCAGGCGGGCTCGGCGTAGTCGCGGGTCGGCATGCCGGGCAGGATCCGCTCGACCTCGGCGATGGTCTGCTCGGCGACCTCGCGGGAGGTGGTGATCAGGACGGCCGGGGAGTCCGGGCCGTGCTCGGCCTGGGAGAGCAGGTCGACGGCACAGACGAAGGGGTCGGCGTGCTCGTCGGCGAGGACGAGGATCTCGGTCGGTCCGGCGAACAGGTCGATGCCGATCTCGCCGAAGAGCTGCCGCTTGGCCTCGGCGACGTAGGCGTTTCCGGGCCCGGCGATCAGGTTCACCGGCTGCATGGTGTCCGTGCCGACGGCCATCGCGGCGACCGCCTGGACGCCGCCGAGCAGCCAGATCTCGTCGGCGCCGGCCAGGTGCATGGCGGCGACGGTGGCGGCCGGTATCTCGCCGTGGATGGGCGGCGTACAGGCGACGACGCGTGGTACGCCCGCGACCTTGGCGGTGACGATGGTCATGTGGGCGGAGGCGGTGAGCGGGTAGCGGCCGCCGGGGATGTAGGCGCCCGCGGCCTGCACCGGGATGTGCTTCTGTCCGAGCCGCACGCCCGGCAGCGTCTCCACCTCGAACTCGCCCAGCGAGTCCAGCTGATGGCGGGCGAAGGTGCGCACCTGCTCCTGGACGAAGCGGATGTCGTCGATGACCTGCTGCGGCACCGAGGCGACGATCTTCTCGACCTCCTCCTCGCTCAGCCGGAAGGAGTCCGGGCTCCACTTGTCGAACTTCTCGGAGTACGCGCGCACGGCCTCGTCGCCGCGCTCGCGGATGTCCGCGATGACGCCGGCGACGGTCTCGCGCACCTGGCCGAGGGAGGCGGTGACCTCCGCCTTGGGTACGGCGTGCTTCAGGATCTCTGCCACAACTGCGGCCTCTCTCAGGGAAATTGCGGGTGTCGGCTCAGACGGGCGGCGCTTCGAAGAGCACGTCGGGGTCGTTGAACTGCTCCTTGGCGACCGACTCGCTCATCGGGTCGGCGGTGCCCCACTGGTCCTGGGTGATCGGGTCGTCGACGTCGTGGCGGCCCGGATGCCACAAGTCCTCTTCGAGGACGGCCAGTTCGGTGGTGTACTCCACGGTGTTGCCGTGCGGGTCGTGGAAGTACGAGAAGGTGTTGTCGCCGGCGAGATGGCGTCCCGGCCCCCAGGTGAGCCGGGTACCGGCCCGCAGCGCTCGCCCTGTGCCGCGCATGTACTCCTCGACGCCGCGCATCTCGAACGAGGCGTGGTGCAGGGAGACATGGGGTCCTCGCGCGATGGCGAAGGAGTGGTGCAGCGGGCTGCACCGCAGGAAGTACATGAGGTCGCCCAAGTGCGTGGAGTACAGGGTGTCGGTGAGCCGGAAGCCGAGGTGGTGGACGTAGAAGTCCCGGAGCCCTTCCGGGTCCTGGGAGTTGACCACGCAGTGCGAGAGCCGTACGGGGATGGCCTCGCGCTCCTCGATCTTCCGGTGGGTGCGGGTGGCGACGTCGGCGGACACCTCGACGACGCGTCCGTCCGGGTCGAAGAACCGGAAGCCGTAGCCACCACCCGGAGTGTCCAACACCTTTGGTTCGTGGACGATTTGAACGCCCGCCCGTCCGAGCCGCACCGCCAGCTCGTCGACGGCCGCCGGGGAGAGGGCCCCGAAGGCCACCAGGTCCATCCGCTTCCGTTCGTCCCTGCGGATCCGCACGATGTACTGCTCGGGACTTCCCTCGGCGGCGAAGAACGCGACGCCGTTGTCGTTCGCGACCTCTGTCAGTCCCCAGGTGGTGCCGTAGAAGGCACGCTGGGTGTCGAAGTCCGGTACGGCCAGGTCGACATGGCGCAGATGGGTGATGGGCTGGAAGCTCATGCGTGGCTCCTGACGGTGTTGCGCTGGTGGCCCAGGCCGGTGATCTCCGCCTCCACCACGTCCCCGGGCTTCAGGAACACGCCCCAGTGCGCGCCGTTGCCGGCCGGGGAGCCGGTGAGCAGCAGGTCGCCGGGGCGCAGGGTGCTGGTCGTGGAGACGTACGCGATGAGCCGCGGAATGTCGAAGATCATGTCCTTGGTGGACTCGTCCTGGCGGACGACTCCGTTGTGCCGCAGGGTGATCCGCAGGTCGTTCGGGTCGCCGGCGAAGGCGGCCGGGACGAGGAAGGGCCCGGTCGGCAGGAAGGTGTCGGCGTTCTTGGCGGTGAACCAGTCGGTGCCGATGGCCTTCAGGTCGGGCCGGTAGAGGCGGTCGCGGGTGGTGAGGTCATTGCAGATCGTGTAGGCGGCGACGTGGGACATCGCGTCCTCGACCGGGATGTTCCGGCCCGACTTGCCGATGACCAGGGCGAGTTCGAGTTCCCAGTCGTGCTGCTCACCGAGCCCGGGGAGCACGATGTCGTCGTATGGGCCGGTCATCGCGCGCGGGGAGCCGAGGAAGACGTACGGCACTCCGTTGCGGATCCGCTCGTCCATCATCTTCTCGGCGTCGGCCCGGGCCTCCTCGGGGGTGGCACCGTGCACGCTCTCCTTCTCTGCGGCGACCAGATCGACCACGTGCTTGCGGTAGTTGGCGCCGCTCTGCAGGATCTGGCCCGGCTCGAACGGGATCAGGACGCGCAGTCCGGCCAGGTCGTGCCAGGTGCCGTCGGCCGAGGCGGCGAGGTCGTGGAGGCGGGGCAGCCAGGCGTCCCAGTCCTCGACGATCGCGCGCACGGAGGGCACCTGGTCGGACAGGTCACGCACGCGCGCCCCGCTGACCAGGCCGGGGAAGGTGCCGGCGCTGCTGCTGAAGGTGCCGAGCGCGAACGGTCCGGCGTGGGTCGGTAGTGGATCGGGCACGGGCGGCTCTCCTCGTACGGGTGCGGGGGCTCACCGTCGACGCTAGGCAGCCGGGCGGGTCGGCGGAAATGGCCGTTCACGATGGCTGCCATCAGCGGCCCGCCCAGGCCCTGAACTGGGCCTCCATCGCCGTACGGGATGCATGACGTCCCCCTTGCCGATGCCTCGATCCGTTGACCCTGCATCGGCCTCCGACCAGGCTCGGAGCACCCCACCACCCGAGGAGTAGCACGTGGTCGTCGAGCATGCCGAGCTGACCGTCGAGGCCGGCCGGGAAGCGGAGTTCCAGGAGGTCTTCGGCAAGGCCCGCGAGGTGCTCGCGGAGGCCGACGGGTTCCGCTGGGCCGAACTGCTGCGGTGCGAGGAGCGGCCGCGGACGTATCTCCTGCTGGTCGGCTGGGAGTCGGTCGAGGCCCACACGGTCGGGTTCAGGGAGTCCGAACGCTTCAGCCGCTGGCGGGCCCTGGTCGGACCGTTCTTCGCCGAGCCGCCGGCCGTCGAGCACTACCACGAGCTCGGGCCGCGCTTCGCCGGCTGACTCCCCTCTTCTTCTACGTTCGCAAGGATCGCCCATGCCCGTACAGAAGGTGCTCGTCGTCGGCGGCGGCATCACCGGAAGCGTGTTCGCCCTCGCGCTCGCCCAGCGCGGCACCGAGGTGGACCTCGTCGAGATCTCGCCCCAGTGGTTCGGCGTGGGCCACGGCGTCACCATCCAGGGCAACGCGCTCAAGGCGCTGCGCTCGGTGGGGGTACTGGACAAGGTGCTGGCCCGGGCGGTGCCGTTCGACATCATGCGGCTGCGCCGCGCGGACGGCGCGCTGATCACGGAGCTGCCCACCCCGCACACCGGCGGCCTCGACCTGCCGTCCACTGCCGGCGCGCTGCGCTCGGACCTGCAGAACGCGCTGTGCGACGCGGTGTACGCGCACGGGGTGCAGGTGCGGCTCGGCCTGTCCGTCGAGCGGCTCGACCAGTCGTCCGAGCACGTGGACGTGACCTTCACCGACGGTTCCGCCGGCCGCTACGACCTGGTGGTCGCCGCCGACGGCATCAACTCGGCGATGCGCGGGCTCATCGGCATCACCCGGCGGCCGCGCCCGGTCGGCATGTCGATCTTCCGGGTCGTCGCGGAGCGCCCCGCCGAGATGGACTGCGCCGAGGTCTACTACGGCGGCCCCCGCTTCAAGGCCGGCTACAGCCCGATCTCCGCCGAACAGTGCTACGCCTACCTCCTGGACGAGAACCTCGACGCCTCGCTGATCGGCCCGCGCGCCCCGCTGTCGCTGATGCGCGAGCGCGGCGCGGGCTACGGCGGCACCTGGGGCAAGGTCATCGCCTCGCTGCCCGAGGACACGGCGGTCGACTACCGCTGGATCGAGGCGGTGCTGGTCGACGAGCCGTGGCACCGCGGCCGCACGATGGTCATCGGCGACGCGGCGCACGCCTGTCCGCCGCTGATCGCGCAGGGTGCCGCCATGTGCATGGAGGACGCGGTGCTGCTGGCCGAACTGGTCAGCGGCGACGAGCCGTTGGAGAAGGCCCTGGACCACTTCATGTCCCGGCGGCTGCCGCGGGTGCGGATGGTGCTGGAGAACTCGCTGCAACTCGCCGAGTGGGAGATCAACCCCGGGACACCGGGTGCCGATCCCGCCCGCATCATGTCGCAGACGCTCGAGTCGCTGACGGCGGCCGCATGAGCACGCCGGTCGTCGACTTCCACGGCCATCTGGCCGTCCCGGCCGCCGACGCCCTGGTGGCCGGCACACCGGGTCTGGCCGCCGAACTGGCGGCCGAACAGCGCGCCCACTCCCCCGCGTCGCTGGCCGTCAACCAGGCCCAACTCCAGCGACTGGCAGGAAAGTTGACGGACATCGATCAGCGTCTCGCCGACCTGGACGGGATGGGCGTCGACATCCAGGTGGTCGGCCCGATGCCGATGCACCACTACTGGGCGGAGCCGGACCTCGCCGTCCGGCTCGCCCGCACCGTCAACCAGGCGGTCGCCGCGCACTGCGCCCAGGCGCCCGAGCGGCTGTACGGTCTGGGCACGGTCCCGCTGCAGCACCCGGATCTCGCAGTGGCCCTGCTGGACAAGGCGGTCACCGAGTACGGCCTGTACGGGATCAGCGTCTCCACGACCGTCGACGGACACGAGCTGGCCGACCCGCGGCACGACGAACTCTGGCAGAAGGCCGAGGAGTTGGGCGCGGTCGTGTTCGTCCATCCGTGGGGCTGCTCGCTCGGCGAACGGCTGGCGACCAACTACCTGGGCAACACGGTCGGGCAGCCGGTCGAGACGACGGTCGCGCTCTCCCATCTGATCTTCACCGGGGTTCTGGACCGCTATCCGCGGCTGAAGCTGGTGGCCGCGCACGGCGGCGGCTATCTGCCGACCTACATCGGACGCTCGGACCACGCCTGGCGGGTGCGCGAGGACGCGCGCGACTGTGCCGAGCCGCCGAGCAGCTATCTGCGGCGCATGTGGTTCGACGCGCTCGTGTACACCCCGCGCGCGTTGCGCCACCTGGTCGAGGAGGTGGGCGCCGACCGGGTCGTGCTCGGCACGGACCACCCCTTCGACATGGGCGTCGACGACCCGCTGGCCCGCCTGGACGCCGCCGGGCTCGCCCCGGCCGACCGTGCCGCCGTCGCCGGGGGCAACGCCCTCGACCTGCTCCTGAAAGGACGTATCCCATGACCCTGGGTCCGATTGAGGAAGAGCTCGCCAAGGCCCGTGCCGCGTACCGGAATTGGGGCCGCTGGGGTGAGGACGACGTGCTGGGCACGCTCAACTTCATCGACGACGCGATCCGCGCCCACGCGTCGGGCCTGGTCCGGCGGGGGCGGTCCTTCTCGCTGGCGCTGGACTTCAACGAGGACGGCCCGCAGCGCGGTTTCCGCGGCCGGATCAACCCGGTCCACTACATGAAGGACACCGGATCCGACGCGGCGGCCGGCACCCAGGGCTTCCCGCACGGCTTCGGCGGCGCGGACGACCACATCGTGATGCCGCTGCAGGCCTCCACCCAGTGGGACGGCCTGGGCCACATCTACGACAACAAGCAGGCATGGAACGGCCGTCCGTGCACGATCGTGGGCGGCGACGGCGACTCGGTCACCGGCATCGAGCACATGCGGGACGCGTTCACCGGGCGTGGGGTCCTGCTGGACGTGGGCCGGGCGGTCGGTGACGAATTCGGTGAACTCCACGACGGATTCCCCATCCTGGAGGAACACCTGCGCGCGACCATCGAGGCGCAGGGCGCGACGTCGAGCGTCCGGCGCGGCGACCTCGTCCTGGTGCGCACCGGACAGATCGGCCGGGTGCGGCGGTTGGGCGAGTGGGGCACCTACGCGGCCGGTGACGCACCCGGCCTCTCCTTCACCTCCCTGGGCTGGCTGCACCGCACGGAGATCGCCGCGATCGCCTCCGACACCTGGGGCCTGGAGGTACGTCCGTACGAGTTCGCCGAGCGCGCGATGTCCCCGCTGCACCAGATCGCCATCCCCAACATGGGCCTGCCGCTGGGCGAGATGTGGGACCTGGAGGCACTGGCGGAGGACTGTGCGGCCGACGGCGTGTACGAGTTCCTGCTGGTCGCGGCGCCGCTGCCGGTCACCGGCGCGGTGGGCGCCCCCGTCAATCCGATCGCGATCAAGTGAGTACGGCGACCATGAACCCCAACCGCTTCTCCGGCACCCTCCACCTCCCCGACGACGAGGACTTCGAGGAGGCCTGCTTCGGCCGGGTCTTCAACGCCCGCCGCCCGTCGGACCGTTCACCGGCCGCCGTCCTCAAGGCGCTGACCGAGCAGGACATCGTCGAGGGTGTACGGCTGGCCCTGGAGCGCGGCTGGCAGGTCGCCGTCCGTTCCGGCGGGCACAGCTGGGCCGCCTGGTCGGTGCGCGCGGACGCGCTGCTGATCGACCTCGGGGACTTCCGAGAGATGGCGTACGACGCGGAGTCGGGGACTGTGACCGCGACGCCCAGCGTCAAGGGCGGCGACGAACTCAACCCGTATCTCGGCGAGTTCGGCCGCTTCTTCAACGGCGGGCACTGCCCGTCCGTCGGCATCGGCGGCTTCCTCCTCCAGGGCGGACAGGGCTGGAACGCGCGTGGCTGGGGCTGGGCGGCGGAGAACATCGTCGCGATCGACCTCGTCACCGCCGAGGGCGAGTTGGTGCGCGCGGACGAGAGGCAGAACAGCGATCTGTTCTGGGCGGCGCGCGGCGCCGGCCCCGGCTTCTTCGGCGTCGTCACCCGCTTCCATCTGCGCACCCGCCCGCTGCCGAAGCACCTGGGGCACACGGTGCACGCGTACCCGCTGGATCTCTTCGACGAGGTCATGACCTGGCTGCACGGTATGCACCACACGGTCTCGGACCTGGTGGAGATCGTCGCGCTGACGCAGACGCCGCCCGACCTCGACGAGCCGGTGCTGCTGGTCACGGGCGTGTCGATGACCGACACCCCGGAGCAGGCCGCCGAGGCGCTGGCCCCGCTGCACGCCAACCCGTACGCGGACCGGGCGCTGTTCCGCATCGAGGCCCAACCCACCACACTGGCCGCCCAGTTGGCGGGCCAGCGCACCGCCAACCCCGAGGGCCACCGCTACCTCGTCGACAACGCCTGGCTGACCGGACCGGCGGAAGAGGTCGTGCCGGCGATCCGCAAGGCGTTCACCGAGCATCCGACCCGGCAGACCTTCACCATCTGGTTCTCCATGGCGCCGTTGCGTCAACTGCCGGACATGGCCTTCTCGTTGCAGTCGGAGATCTACTGCGCCACCTACGTCGTCCACGACGAGCCCGAGCGCGACGCAGAGTTGCGCGCCTGGCTGGACGGGGCGATGGCGGCGATGCAGCCGGTGACCGCCGGGCAGTACCTCGGGGACTCCGACTTCACCGTCCGGCAGCTGCGGTTCATGGGCGAGGAACAGTGGCGTCGGCTGCAGGAGATCCGCGCCGCCCGTGACCCGAAGGGCCTGTTCGCGGGATATCTGAGCACGGGGGCCGTCACCAACACCAACCACTGGGAGCACTGAGGCATGCGTTTCGCGACATACGAGTACGAGGGCGAGGAGCGCGCCGGTGTGGTGCGGGACGGGGTGATCCATCCGCTGCCCGAGGGGGTCACCGTCCTGGCGCTCATCGAGCAGGAGGTCCTGTACGCCGCCGGCGTCGAAGCGCTGCAGCAGCTCAGTGACTTGACGGTGGATCAGGTGCGGCTGCTGCCGCCGCTGAGGCCGCCGTCCATCCGGGACTTCGTCGGCTTCGAGGCGCACATCGAGGGCGTCAGCAAGTCCCTGGACGGGCTGGAGCACGTGCCCGAGGAGTGGTACCGGGCGCCCAACTTCTACTTCGCCAACCCGCACGCGGCCTATGGCGCCCACGACGAGGTGCCGGTCCCGGCGGGCTGCTCGGTGCTCGACTTCGAGCTGGAGGTCGGGGCGGTGATCGGCCGCAGCGGCCGGGACCTCACGCCCGCGCAGGCACGCGCGCACATCGTGGGCTATCTGATCTTCAACGACTGGTCGGCGCGCGACCTGCAGAAGCCGGAGAAGAACCTGGGTCTCGGCTTCTCCAAGGGCAAGGACTTCGCCAATACGCTCGGCCCGTTCCTGGTCACCGCGGACGAGGTGGAGGACCGGCGGGACGCCGACGGCTTCCTCGACCTGGAGATGACGGTCACCCTCAACGGCGAGCTCATCGGCCGCGACACACTCGCCAACGTGTCCTGGACCTTCGAGGAGATGATCGCCTACGCCGCCCGGGACGCCTGGGTACGCCCCGGAGACATCCTCGGCTCGGGCACCTGTGGCTGGGGTGCGCTGGCGGAGTTCTGGGGCCGGCTCGGGGAGCGGACGCCGCCGCCGCTGACGCCGGGCGACGAGGTGACGCTCACTGTGGAGCGGCTCGGCAGACTGTCCAATCGGGTGGTGCCGGGCCGTACGGACGTGTACCTCCCGCGGGCCCGAAAGCGGGGGCGGACCCCGCGGCCGTAGCACCACCGCCGCTTTGACCTGCACGTATCCAGGGATCCGATGGTTGTTATCGGATCCCTGTGAGTTGTCTCCGGAGCCCTTCCTCGGCGATTGCCCCGTCGTTACGCTCCGATTTCACCGAGCTTCAACGACGCGGCCGGAAGGAACACCCATGGGTCTCGGAGCTATCGACCTGAATCTTCTGGTGGCGCTGGAAGCCCTCCTGGAGGAGAAGAACGTCACCCACGCGGGCGTGCGGCTGTCCACCAGCCAGTCCGCGATGAGCGGCTCGCTGGCCCGGCTGCGCCGGCACTTCAACGACGAGCTGCTGGTGCGGGTCGGCCGGGAGTACGAGCTGACGCCGCTGGCGGAGCGGCTGCTGCCGGTGGTGCAGGCCTCGCTGCACAAAGCGGAGGAGGCGCTGTCACTGACCAGACACTTCGACCCGCAGCGCAGTCGGCAACGCTTCTCGGTGGTGATGTCCGACTACGTGATGTCGGTGTTCGTGGAGCCGCTGCTGCGGGTCATCGCGGAGGAGGCACCCGGGGTGCGGATCGACTTCCACCCCATCGTGGAAGGACAGCTCGAGAACGAGACCCATCTGCGCTGCCACGACCTGATGATCGTGCCCCTCGGCTACCAGCTGCCGGGCGTGAGCGAGGCCGTGATGCACGACCGGTTCGTGTGCCTGGTCGACCCGAACAATCCGCGTCTGGTGGACGGTCGCCTCGGCCTGCGCGACCTGGCGGAGATGCCGCACGTCGCGTGCGCCATCGGGAAGCTCACGCCCGCCGACCGCCAGCTGGAGACCCTGGGCATCACACCGCGGGTGCAGGTCAGTACGCCGGGCTTCAGCGTGATGCCGTTCCTGCTCAGCGGCACCGACATGGTCGCCCTGGTGCCCGAGCGGCTCGCCCGGCGCTACGAGGGCTTCGCGCGCTGCACGACCGTACCGACGCCGTTCCCGGACGTACCGCTGGTGGAGGCCATGTACTGGCACCACAACCGGCACTCCGATCCGGCCCACCGGTGGCTGCGCGAGACCGTGCGGAAGGTCGGAGCCTCGCTGGACGTGCCGTCGGGCTCGGCCCCGGCCGAGGAGATCGCGGCCGTGGATGCCAGCCATGGCGAACACGCGTTTCCGGAGCTGTCCGCGGCTTCCTAGCGTGGACGGGAGACATCCCGCACGCAGCTTGGAGGAGCCGTGAGCCGTACGCGTCTGGCGGACCGCACCGTCGTCGTCACCGGAGCCGCGCAGGGCCAGGGAGCCGCAGAGGTGACGGCGGCCGCTCGGGAGGGCGCGGCGGTGGTCGCGACCGACGTTTTGGACGAGGCGGGCGAGAAGCTGGCCGCGTCCCTGCGCGCCGACGGCCTGGACGTCACCTATCGGCACCTGGACGTGTCGTCGCCGGAGGACTGGGCGGCGCTGGCGGCCTCCCTCGAGGTGGTGCACGGGCTGGTCAACAACGCGGGCATCCCGATGCGGGCCCGCCTGGGCGAGGTCGAACTCGCCGACTGGAACCGGGCGTTCGCGGTGAACACGACGGGCGCACTGCTCGGCATCCAGGCGCTGGCCCCGCTGATGCCGGCCGGCTCCGCCATCGTCAACGTCGGTTCGGTGGCGGGACTCACGGCCCATCACGCGGTGGCGTACACGGCGAGCAAGTGGGCGCTGCGGGGTCTGTCGAAGGTGGCGGCGCTGGAGCTGGCGCCGCGCGGCATCCGTACGAACGTGATCCACCCGGGCTACATCGAGACGCCGCTCATGTCGTCCGCGAACCCGGTGTTCGTCCAGGCACACGTGTCGATGACGCCCCAGGGGCGGGGCGGCAGGGTCGACGAGGTGGCGCCGCTGGTGGTCTACCTGCTGTCCGACGAGGCGTCGTACGTCAACGGCGCGGAGATCACGGTCGACGGCGGGTATGCGGCGCACGGTGGGGTGAAGGCGATCACGAACGCACTCGACGTTTCGTGACGACCTCGGCCGGGCGGGCCTGCCTCGATCGGCGTCGAGGGCGCAGCAGGACCAACGCGCAGGTCAGCCCGGTCGCCGCGAGCACCACGCACGCCGTGAACGCGGCCCGGTACCCCTCGGTCAGGGCGGCGAGTGATGAAGGGCCGTCCGTGTAGGAGAGCGCGACGGTCGTCACGACGGCGACCCCGAACGCCCCGCCGATCTGGAAGGCCGCCGTGTTCCGGAGGCCACGCCCGCCTCCCGCTCCCCCACGCCGGTCAGGGCGGCGATGGAACCGGCCACCGCGCAGGCGCCGAGGCCCGGTCCGAACAGCAGCAGCCCGGGCAGCAGGTCGCGGACGAAGCCGCCGTGCACCGGCACCCCGGCCAGCAGCAGGCTGCCCGCGCCGACCAGCGTGAGCCCGCCGACGGCGACCGGGCGTGCGCCGATACGCGTGACCAGGGCCTGTCCTGCGTAGGAGCCGACGAGGGCGCCGACCGGCATGACGACGTTGGCGAGGCCGAACCGCAGCGGCGAGTAGCCGAGAACGCCCTGTCCGTACTGGGACACCGTGTACGACATCCCGAAGGCACTCGCGCCGAGCAGGAACACCACGAGGTTGCCGCCGCTGACCGTCCGTGCGCGCAACAGACGCAGGGGGGACGAGGGGTGCCGTGGCACGGGCCTCGATGCGGGTGAAGAGGACGGCGAGGACGACTGCGGCGGCGAGCAGACCGGTCGTCCGAGCCGACAGCCAGCCCGCCTCTGGCGCCTCGACGACCGCGTACACGCAGGCGACGAGTGCGGCGGTGGCGGTGAGAGCGCCGGCCGGGTCGAAGGAGCGGGCCCGGGTGTCGGTGCGGCTCTCGCGCAGCAGCAGCGGGCTGAGTGCCAGCAGGAGCAGGGCGACGGGGACGTTGAGGAAGAAGACCCACTGCCAGCCGAGGACATCGGTCAACGGTCCGCCGATCAGCAGGGCGGCGGTGGCACCGAAGCCTCCGCTGCCGGACCAGATGGCGAGTGCCTTGTTGCGTTCGTGGCCCTCCTCGAAGGTGCTGACCAGCAGCGAGAGCGCACTCGGCGCCATGAAGGCGGCCGACAAGCCCTGTACGGCGCGTGCCGCGACCAGCACCCCGGCCGTCCAGGAGAGCCCGCACAGCAGCGAGGACAGCCCGAACAGCAGCGTTCCGGTCATGAAGACGCGGCGTAGGCCCAGCAGGTCGGCGGTGCGGCCGCCGAGGAGCAGCAGACCGCCGAAGGTCAGCAGATAGGCGCTCATCACCCACTGGGAGGCATCCGCCGACAGCCCGAGACCGTCCGTGATCGACGGCAGCGCGAGGAGCACGATCTGTGCGTCGAGGATCACCATGAACCCGGCGACGCACAGCAGGGCGAGGGCGTACCAGCGGCGGGAGTCGGTGGCGGGCACGGTCAGCCTCCCAGGCGCAGACCGGCCAGCCAGACGTCCGGTGCGCCGTGGGTCGGGCGCATGCGCAGGAGTGCGGCGAGGGTCCGGCGGAGCTTGGAGGCGGGGCGGGTGTGCGTGTGAGCGGTCATCGGAGTCTCCGGTGTCGTGTGGGTGCTTTCACCCCACCGACGATCGGCTCCTACACGGATCGACACTCCGCGAGCCGCTTTTCCAGAAACCTCCGCTCGGCGTCGTTCTCCACCAGCTCCAGCGCCCGTTCGTAAGCCTGCGCCGCCTCGCTCGTACGTCCGCTGCGGCGCAGCAGATCGGCGCGGGTGGCCGGCAGCAGGTGGTAGCCGGCCAGATCGCCCTCCGCTTCGAGGTCCGCGACCAGGGCGAGGCCCGCGTCGGGGCCCTCGGACATGCCGACGGCCACCGCGCGGTTGAGGCGGACCACGGCGGAGGGCACGAAGCGCGCCAACTCGCCGTACAGGGCGGCGATGTCGGCCCAGTCGGTGTCCTCGGCCGTGGCGGCCGTGGTGTGGCAGGCGGCGATCGCGGCCTGGATCTGGTACGGCCCCGGGCGGCCGCGCCGCAGCGCCGTCTCCAGCAGCGCCGCGCCCTCGTCGATCTCGGCGCGGTCCCAGGCGCTGCGGTCCTGGTCCTCCAGAGTGACCAGCTCTCCGGCCGCGTCCACGCGCGTGTGCCGACGGGCGTCGTGCAGCAGCAGGAGGGCGAGCAGGCCGAGCGTCTCGGGCTCGTCGGGCATGAGGCGGGCGAGCACGCGGGCGAGGCGGATGCCCTCGGCGCACAGGTCGGTGCGGACCAGGTCGCCGCCGGACGTGGCCGCGTACCCCTCGTTGAACAGCAGGTACACCACACCGAGCACGCCGGTGGTGCGTTCGGGCAGGAGATGCGCGGGCGGCACCCGGTACGGGATGCCCGCGTTGCGGATCTTCTTCTTGGCGCGCACCAGGCGCTGCGCCATGGTCGCCTCGGGGACGAGGAAGGCGCGCGCGATCTCCGGTGTGGTCAGTCCCGCGAGCGTGCGCAGGGTCAGCGCGACGCGCGCCTCGATGGCCAGCGCGGGATGACAGCACGTGAAGATCAGCCGCAGTCGGTCGTCCTGGACGCCGCTGTCGTCGCCGTCGTATTCCGGGTCGTACGGTCCCTCGTCCCGCGCCAGCACGGCCGCCTCCCGCAGTTTCGCCGCCCCCACCGCCTCCCGGCGCAGCACGTCGAGAGCGCGGTGGCGGGCGGTCGTGGTCAGCCAGGCGCCGGGGCGGCGCGGAATCCCGTCGCGCCGCCACCGGTCCAGGGCCTGGGCGAAGGCGTCCTGCGCGCACTCCTCGGCGAGGTCCCAGTCGCCGGTCACCCTGATCAGGGTCGCGACGACCTGGCCCCACTCCTCACGGAAGGCGGCAGCGACGGCCTCCTCGACATCGGGCACGCTCACTCGCGGACCGGCCTCACCTCGACCGTGCCGCCGCCGAGGGCGGCGGAGTGCTTCGCGGCGAGGGCGATGGCCTCGTCGAGGTCGTCGGCCTCCACGAGGTCCACGCCCGCGATGTACTCCTCGGTCTGGGCGAACGGCCCGTCGCCGAGCAGGACTTCGTCGCCCGCCACGCGCACGGTGGTGGCATCGGCGGGCGGGCGCAGACGGGCGGTGATACGTGTGGCGGCGGGCTCCTCCTCGTCCGCCGGCGCACAGACGAACAGCACGTACTTCACAGCTGCTGCTTCGTCGGTCGGGCGGGCGAGGCGTGCTCGTGGGTGATCAGCCAGCGCAGGCCTGCGTTGCGGTAGCCGGTGGTCACGCGCAGCACGTCGTCAAGGGTGGTGCCGTCGGTGCGGGTGGCACGCGTGCGGACGAGCGCGTGGGCGAAGGCGATGCTCTCGTCGACCTGGACGCGGAACTCCAGCACCTCGCGGGTCACGGGCCCGGTGACGGTCGCGAACTCGTCCTCCATCGACTTGCGGAACGCGTCGAGGCTGAGCCGCTCCCGGCCGTCGGCGAGGTGGAAGATCTCGACGTCCGGTGCGTAGCAGGCCAGCATCCGCTCGACGTCGCGCTCGCGGGCCGCCTCGGTGAGTTCCGCGTCGAGCCGGCGGACCGAGGTCTCCTCGTCCTCCTCGTCCCACATCGGCCAGAAGGGCCGTACCTCCATGGCGCCGATGGTGGCCACCGGGTGCTTGGCCGCCGCCTCGACCGCCTCCTCCAGGCTGTCGCACTCCAGGACGTCGAAGCCGGCGACGTACTCCTTGGTCTCCGCGAACGGCCCGTCGGTGCGCAGCACCTCGCCGCCGCGAACCCGCACGGTGACCGCCTCGGAGGGCAGGGCCAGCCGATGGCCGTGCAGCCGTACGCTGCGGTCGCCGAGCTCCTCCACCCAGGGTTCGACGGGTGCCATGCCCGAGGCGTCGGCGGTGTCGTCGCCGCAGACGAGCAGCATGTACTTCATGGTTCCTCCCGGTCGTCACGAGCTTCCTTGCACCCCACCGACGAACGGCGGCGGCCCGAATCGACACCCACGTACTCTTGCACCGTGACCATGCACATGCCCGACGATCTCAACATCGACGCGATGATCGACGACCTCAGGACACTCGTCGAGGTCGAGTCGCCTTCGCGTGATGTCGAAGCCTTGACGACCTCGGCCAATGCCGTCGCCTCGGTCATCGAGAACCGTCTCGGCGGGCGGGCCGTCCTCGTCGAGAGCGAGGCCGGGCCGCATGTGCACTGGTCGGGCGGCGGCGACCGCAAGGTGTTGGTCCTGGGCCACCACGACACCGTGTTCCCGCTCGGCACCCTCGAACGCCGTCCGTTCAAGGTCGACGGCGGGCACGCGACCGGCCCGGGCGTCTTCGACATGCTGGGCGGGCTGGTCCAGGCGATTCATGGCGTGGCCACGCTCGAGGACCGGTCGGGCGTGGAGATCCTGGTGACCGCCGACGAGGAGGTCGGCTCCCGCGCCTCCCGCGCGCTCATCGAGGAACGGGCCCTGGCCTGCGGTGCGGTCCTGGTGTGCGAGGGGGCCGCGGACGGCGGAGGTCTGAAGACCGGGCGTAAGGGCTGTGGCACGTTCGAGGTCTCCGTCACGGGCCGGGCCTCGCACGCGGGCCTGGAGCCCGAGGCCGGCATCAACGCCCTGGTCGAGGCGTCGCACCAGGTCTTGCACATCGCGGCACTCGGTCGACCCGACATCGGTACGACGGTCACCCCGACCGTCGCGTCCGCGGGAACCCTGGACAACGTCGTCCCCGCGGAGGCGAAGGTCGTCGTCGACGTCCGTGTCGAGTCGGCCGCCGAGAAGGAGCGCATCGAGTCCGCGTTCGCCGCGCTGACCCCGCATGTGGACGGGGCGAAGGTCTCCGTCGAGGGCGCCATCGGCCGGCCCCCGATGCCCGAGTCGGCCTCGGCCGAGCTCTTCGCGCTGGCACAGCGGCTGCTTCCCGGGATCGAGGGCCGGGCGGTGGGCGGCGGCAGCGACGGGAACTTCACGGCCGCACTCGGCGTGCCGACGCTCGACGGCCTCGGGGCGGTCGGGGGCGGTGCCCACGCCGACCACGAGTACCTGGTTGTCGACTCGATGGCCGAGCGGGCGAACCTTGTCGCCGGGCTCGTGAAGGCGATTCAGAACGCCTGAGGACCGGCACCTGCCAGGGAATCTCGCTGGGTGATCTCGTCGTCGGCCGGTACCGTGCGCGGAAGGACTGCGGGGGGGGTGAGCCGGTGCGTCCAGCGCTGTTGGTGGATGTCGACGGACCGCTGAATCCGTATGCGGCGAAGCCGCACCGGCGGCCCGAAGGCTATGAAACGCACCGTCTGTTGACGCCTCGTTGGGAGGCGGCCGAGCGGCGCCGGCTGGTCGCGTGGGGGTCGCCGATCAGGCCGGTGAAGCCTCTTCGGGTGTGGCTCAATCCGGATCACGGATCGGCATTGGCCGCGCTGCCCTTCGACCTGGTCTGGGCGACGACATGGGAAGAAGAGGCCAACGATTTCGTCGCGCCGATCCTGGGCCTGCCCACGCTGCCCTTCATCGCCTGGCCCTCGCCGCGGTCCGAGCCCGGAGGCGGTGTGTTCTGGAAGACGCCCGAGATCGTCGCGTGGGCGGACGGCCGCGCGTTCGCCTGGGTCGACGACGAGATCACCGATGCCGATCGGGCATGGGTGCAGGCGCACCACCACGGGCCCGCGCTGCTGCACCGCGTCGATCCCCGGACCGGCCTGAGCACCGACGATTTCGCGGTGCTGACGGAGTGGGCGGCGAGCTTGAACTGACCCTCAGGGCCCGAAGTCCAGGGCGTCACCGGGCAGTTGGGGCGCGGGCCAGTCGGGCTGGGAGCGCCAGTTCCGCCAGACCTCGTCGGCGGCGAACGGCCCACCCCGCCCCTCGATCATGGCGACCGCTTCCTCGCGGGCCTGGTCGACGGCCCGGCGATCGGCCTCGCTCACCACGCCGAGGCGGCGGCCGTGGGCGTATTCGTCCTCGTCCTTCCAGCTCCACCGCGAGAGATCGGGTGCGATCACCAGGTCCAGGAGGAGGTCGAAGGTGTCGAAGCCGAGGGCCGTGCGGCGCATGGGCTGTTGGAAGTTGACGTACCAGTGCGCCAGGCGGTGGTCGTCGGCGACGTCGTAGAAGGCGTGCACGCTGAACCACGCGCCCGGCCGCACCCACTGCAGCGTGGCCGTGCTCCGCCACGACCAGCGGTCGAGCTGCCAGCGCCCGCGCGCCAGGTTCGGCAGGGCCTCGAGCCGCGCGGCCTCATTCCCTGTCAGGAGCCACTCGATCCAGGTCGTCGCGGCCAGCAGCTCCGCGCCGGGCCGGCAGCCCAGCACGAGCGCTTCGGCGCCGTCCTCGACGACCCGGAAGGCGTGCGCGCTCCACACCTGCCGACGGAACACGTCACGGCGAACAGCCGTCTCACCCGGCTCGAACCTTCGCACGGCCCACCTCCGCACACCACGATGCATCGCGCACCGTCTCGCGGGGCACCGAACCGCGAAGCACTCGCGGGGCGCCGAATCACGAAGAAGAGGCCGGGGTGCGCGACCCCGGCCTCTGTCTCGGTGCTCGTTGCGCCGACCTCGGTGCTCGTTATGCCGACGCCGTCTGAATGGTCGGCTCGTCCGCGCCCACCGCCGAGCGGGCGGTGTTCTTGCGGACCAGCAGCAGGGTGACCACCGCGCCGAGCAGGGAGGCGCAGCCGCAGATCACGACGCCCACCGCCATGCCGTGGCCGAGGGCGGTCTGGGCGGCCGCCCGGGCGCTGTCGCTGCCGGCGTTGACGACGGCGAGCGGGCCGGCGGCCGCCTCCATGCCGGCGT
Source organism: Streptomyces sp. NPDC001663 (assembly GCF_042893105.1). Classification (NCBI taxonomy): domain Bacteria; kingdom Bacillati; phylum Actinomycetota; class Actinomycetes; order Kitasatosporales; family Streptomycetaceae; genus Streptomyces; species Streptomyces sp. NPDC001663. The sequence continues at coordinate 278,004 of NZ_JBIAUR010000009.1, forward strand.
CGGCGCCGCTGAGCTTGCCGACCAGGACTCCGGAGGCGGCGCTCATCGCGACGGTGCTGATCACGGCGGGGCCGAGGGCCTGGCCGAACTCGCGGACCAGGCTGGTGGCGCCGCTGGCCATACCGGTCATGTTGATCGGCACGGCGTTCACGGCCGCGGAGGTCAGCGAGGAGACCACGCAGATGAAGCCGACACCGAGCAGCAGCACCGGGCCGATGAAGGCGGCCAGGGAGGTGGTCGTGATGGGCAACGCGGCGATCCAGAACTGGCCCGCGGCCATGGGCAGCAGACCGCCCATCAGCAGCCAGCGCGGCTCCACCCGGGTGAGCATCTTGCTCAGCACCGGCGCCAGCAGCAGCGGGATCAGCTGCAGGATCACGAACGGCATGCCGGCCCTGAGCGCACTCAAGTGCATCACGGCACCGAGCCGGATCGAGACACAGTAGGCGGTGCCGATGAACCCGAACATGCCGGCCAGCGCGACGACCGCCGCGGCGGCGAACGACGGGATCTTCAGCAGATCCAGGTTGAACATCGGGGACGCGGACCGCTTCTCCGCGAGGAAGAACCCGATGAGGGCCACGGCGGCCAGGGAGAGCGAGCCGACGATGGCCGGGCTGCCCCAGCCGCGCTCGCCGCCCTCGATGATGCCCCACAGCAGGGCGGTCAGACCGACGGCGATGGAGATCTGGCCGGGCCAGTCCAGCGAGCGGCCCTCGGGCGCCTTGGAGTCGGTGACCAGGAACCAGCAGGTGACACCCACGGCCAGACCGAGCACGACCGGCGGCACGAACGCCCAGCGGAAGTCCGCGACCGTGGCGAGGACACCGGAGGACAGCGGGCCCGCGGCGGAGGCGAGGGAGATGCTCAGCGCCCAGATCGAGACGGCCTTCGCGCGGTCCTTCTCCCCTGGGGTGGCGGCTGCGATCACCGCGAGGGAGCTGGGGAAGAGCGCGGCGGCGCCGACGCCGGCGAGGGCCTGTCCGATCCAGAGCATGGTGATGTTCTGGGAGGTGGCGTTGAGGAGTTCACCGAGCGCCAGGATGAATCCACCGAGGACCAGCAGGCGCTTACGGCCGAACAGGTCGCCCACCACACCGAAATTCAGCTCGAGAATGGCGGTGGGGAGAATGAAGGCGGAAGTCACCCAGGCCACCTGAGAACCAGATGCACCGAAAGCGGCCTGAATATTGCCGTTGATCGGGGAAGGCACCGTAATGCACAGCTGCGCCGCGGCCACCGCGAGACAGCACGCTATGAGCGTCCCTGTGTCGAGTTTCTTCAAGGAAATCGATTCCGTCATCGCGCGTGCCCTCACTCTGCGTTTTTCTCTATGAGTTCGATGAGATTTCCCTCGGGGTCGGTGACCCAGGCCATGCGTATTCCGGGCTCGGGGGACGGTCCCGGTGGCACGACCTCGCCCGCTCCGTGGGCCACCAGGGCCTCGTAAACGGGGTCGAGTTCGGGGGTGGTGACCGCGAAGTGCCCGTATCCCTCGGTGAGGGCGGCGGTCAGCGGGTCCGGCGCGCGCAGGCCGGGCGCGGAGCCGGGTCGGGCCAGCAGTTCGATGCGCCAGCCGTGCGGATGCTCCAGGACGACGGCGCTCAGACCGGGCCCTTCGAGCTGGAACTCGAAGACCGGTTTCAGCCCGAACGCCACCTTGTACCAGCCGGTCAGTGCTTCGAGATCGCGTACGTTGACGCCCACATGGTCGAGTCGGGTGTCCACGGCCGCTCAGCCCGCCATCGCGCTGTCGCCGCCGTCGACCATGAGGTTGGCGCCGTTGACGAACGCGGCCTCGTCCGAGCAGAGGAAGGCCGCGGCGCGCGCGATGTCCTCGGGCTCGCCGACCCGCCCGACCGGGATGCGCGCCTCCAGCTGGGCCTTCGGCCCGTTCGGGTCGTCCAGGAAGGGGGCGGTGGCCGAGGTGCGGGTCATGCCGGGGGCGATGGTGTTGACGCGGATGCGGTGCGGGGCGCCGGCCGCGCACAGGTGCATGCTCATCGCCAGCACCCCGCCCTTGGCGGCGCCGTGCGGCACCATCGGCATGAACGGCGCGCCGCGTACGGCAGCCACGGACGCGACGTTGAGGACGGCCCCGCCGCCGCGCGCGATCAGGTGCGGCCAGGCCGCCTGTGTGCAGAAGTACGGGATGTCCAGCTCGTTCCTGATGGTGAAGTACCAGTCGTCGGCCGGCATCGTCTCGAACGGGCCGTTCCGCAGTGCGGAGGCGTTGTTGTAGAGGATGTCGATCCCGCCGAAGGCCGCAATGCCGGCGTCGATCCACTCCCTTGCGCCCGCCTCGGTGGACAGGTCGACGGGCGCGAGGGACTGCATCACTCCGCCGGCCTTCTCGACGAGTTCCACGGTTTCCGCGGCGCTTTCCTCGTCGATGTCGCAGCCGAATACGGTGGCGCCTTCCGCAGCAAATACCAGTGCCGCGGACCGGCCTATTCCGGCCCCCGTTCCACTGATGAAAGCGATTTTCCCGGCCAGTCGACCCATGATTGCCCAAGTCCCTTGTCCCGTGCCCGCCGAAGTGCGGTGGTGGCAGCGTAGGTAGGGGGTTGAGCCGGAACAAGAAATAGGTCAGTGAAGGGCCATCGGGGGTTTGTATGGCTGGTATGCGGGGCGGGCCGCGGGCTGCCGCTGGGCGGGCGGCCGACGAGCGCGGTGCACGCTGCCTGGCGGCGCCGGGTCAGGTGCAGGCGAGCACTCTCCAAGACGATTGCGAGCACGGCACAGGCCTGGGCACGACGCAGGCCGACCGGCGGCACAGGGCGAGCTGCAGGCGAGCAGACTGCAAGCCCACAGCGAGCACGACACATCCCATCGGCCGGCACGGCGCAGGCGACCGGCGGCACGGGACGAGCCGCCGGTGACCACGGCGCATGTCGCCAACGGCGCACGGCGATCTGCAGGTGACCACGACGCAGGACAACCGCGAGCACGGCGCAGGCCGACCGCAGACACGGCGCAGCCCACCCGCAGGCACGGCCGTCACCCCACGTCGAGGACCGCCTTGCCGCGCAGCCTGCGGCTGCTGAGTGCCTCCACCGCATCCGCGATCTTGTCCCAGGGGCCGCGCCAGCCGACCGGGACGCGCAGTTTCCCGGCGGCGACCAGGGCGAGCAGCCGCCCCAACTGGTCCTGCCGGTCGGTGAGTTCACCGCCGTTGTAGACCGACACGATCGCCTTGGGCGCCCTGCTGCCCAGCGTGGAGCCGACGGGCAGTGCGGCCTCCCGGCCGGAGGCCCAGCCGATGCTCTGCAGACTGCCACCCGACGCCAACAGGCCGTAGGCGGCGGTGAGTTGGTCACCCCCGACGGTGTCGAGCACGACATCGACCGGTTCCGTCACCTGATCGATTGCGCGCACCGTCTCGTCCGCCCCGAGCTCCGCGACCCACCGCAGCCCGTCCTCGGACCCGGCCACCCCGATGACGTGCGCCCCGCCGAGCGCCGCGAGCTGCACCGCGAACCCGCCCACGCCGCCGGACGCCCCGGTCACCAGGACGCGCCGCCCGAGCAGCGCCCCCGCCTGGTCGAGTGCCCGCAGCGCGGTGCCCGCCGCCACCGGCAGCGCGGCGGCCTCGCCCAAGTCGATCCCGTCCGGAACCACGGCGACATCGGCCACGTCCATGGCGCGCAGCGCGCCGAATCCGCCGCCCTCCGCGAAGCCCACGACCCGGCTGCCCACCGCGGGCCCGGTGCCGTCCGCCGCGGCGGCCACGACGACGCCGGCCGCGTCGAAACCGATCACCTCACCGGGTGCCGCCTGCTGCGCGAACCACAACTCGGCCGCGTTCAGCGAGGTGTGCCGGACCTCCACCAGGACCTGGCCGGGACCGGGCCGTGGGTCGGGGGCCTCCCCCAGCCGCAGCCGCCCGGGTGCTTCGGAGTCCACGATCAGTGCGCGCATGACGTGCCCTTCCTGTCGTCGGCCACCCATCCCACGGCAACCGAGACCGATCCGGAGTTCTTCCCGCCATACGGAGCGCATGCGGGACTCGTCCGTCCGTCCAGGGTTGGATGTCTTCTTGACTTCCTCCCCTCTCGTGAACGAGGGGGATTCCTACGGCTCGCGCCGTGGGGTTTTCTGCTTCACCGCCGACTGCCCGCCCGGAGTTCTCCGTTGAGGTCTTACACCGGCTCCACAGACAGACACCGCCAGCCCGGCGGCCAGAAGGTTCTTCGCCGCGTTCACGTCCCGGTCGTGGGCCGTGCCACAGCTGACGCACGTCCAGGTGCGGACGCGCAGCGGCATCTCCAGCTGAAGGGTGCCGCAGTGGGAGCACAGCTTGGAGGAGGGGAAGAAGCGGTCCACCGCGACCACTTCCCGCCCGTACCAGTCGGCCTTGTACTCCAGCATGCTCCGGAACTGCGACCACGCGGCATCACTGATGGCGCGGGCCAGACTCCGGTTTTTGACCATGGTGCGTACGGTCAGGTCCTCGATCACGAGCGTTTGGTTCTCACGCACGAGTCGAGTGGTCAGCTGGTGCAGCACGTCCCGCCTACGGTCGGCGATCCGGGCATGGATCTTCGCGACCTTCTGGCGGGCCTTGCGCCGGTTGGCGCCCTCGCCTTTGGCCTTGCGGGACAGCTCCCGCTGGGCCTTGGCCAGGCGCGCGCGGTCGCGGCGCTCGTGCCGGGGGTTGGCGATCTTCTCCCCGGTGGACAGGGTCAGCAGGTGGTCCAGGCCGACGTCGATACCCACTGCCGTATCGGCAGCCGTGAGCGGCTTGACCCGCGGGTCCTCGCACAGCAGCGAGACGAACCAGCGTCCGGCACTGTCCCGGCTGACGGTCACCGTGCTCGGCGACGCCCCCTCAGGCAGGGGACGCGACCAGACGATGTTCAGCGGGTCGGCCATCTTTGCCAGCGTCAGACGGCCGTCCCGGAAGCGGAACGCCGAGGAGGTGTACTCCGCGCTCGCCCGGGATTTCTTCTTCGCCTTGAAGCGCGGGTACTTGGCGCGTTTGGCGAAGAAGTTGGCGAAAGCGGCCTGCAGGTGCCGCAGCGCCTGCTGCAGCGGGACGGAGGAGACCTCGCCCAGGTAGGCCAGCTCCCCGGTCTTCTTCCACGCGGTCAGCAGGGCCGAAGTCTGGTTGTAGTTGACCCGCTCCTGCCGCGCCCAGGCCTCGGTGCGGGCGGCGAGCGCCATGTTGTAGACCTTGCGCACGCATCCGAACGTGCGCGACAGCTCGGCTGCCTGCACCTCGGTCGGATGGAAGCGGTACTTGAACGCCCGCTTCACGGGAGTGGCCATGGCTCACAAACTAGCACATCAACTTGTGAACATACGCGGGTAGTTGATGGTGGAGGCCGATCCGCCCGGAGGGCGCATCGGCCTTCCCTGCCCTGCTCCACAGGAGTCCGTTTCCTCCCCCGCCTGAAGGCGGGGGTATCCACGGAGGAATCCCGATGACCACCGACGAGCACGTGCGGCTGATGCGGGCCAACGAGGCCAACTGGGACGCCCGCACCCCCGTCCACCTCGCCAGCCGGTTCTACGGCCTCGACCAGGACCTCGACCCGGCCCGCTGGTTCGCCTCCTTCGAGTGGGACGACCTCGGCGAGCTGGCCGGCCGCGACGTGCTCCACCTGCAGTGCCACCTCGGCACCGAGACGATCGCGTTCGCCCGACGCGGCGCCCGGGCCACGGGCCTCGACTTCTCCGAGGCGTCGGTGTCCGCCGCACGAGACATCGCGGCGAAGGCGGGCGTGGAAGTCGACTACGTGCAGGCCAATGTGTACGGCGCCGAACAGGCCCTTCAGGGGCGGCAGTTCGACGTCGTGTACACCGGCAAGGGCGCCCTGTGCTACCTGCCGGACCTGGACCGCTGGGCGTCCGTCGTCGCCCGACTCCTGCGCCCCGGCGGCCGGTTGTACCTCGTCGAGTTCCACCCCCTGCTCAACTCCCTCGGCCCGAAGCCCGGCCCGGGCGAAGGCCCCGAACTCCTGCTGCGCCACGACTACTTGGCCGGCGACGGCCCGGTACACCGGGATGCGACGCATACCTACACCGACGGCCCGGCCGTCGAGGGCGCCACGGACAGTTACGAGTGGATGCACGGAATAAGCGAGGTCGTCAACGCGTTGACCGGAGCAGGACTGACTATCTCCAGCCTGCGGGAGAGCGACGAACTGCCCTGGCCGCGCTGGCCGCAGATGGTCCGCACCGAGTCCGGCTGGTGGCGGCTGCCGAAGCCGCGGATCCCACTGCTGTACGGCCTCCTCGCCACCCGCTGACCGGTTTGACGCCGTAGCCCGTGTGGTACGGTCCTGCTAGCACTTGTGTACGCCCCCTTTGAGGGCGCCGGTGTCAGTTCCTCTTCAGTTCGCCGCATCGCCCGCCGTTTCCCGGTCGGCGCACCGGCTTTCCAGCACCGCCTCGTGACCAGCACGGCTGTGCCGTACCCCGAGGTGCTGTTCCCCGCCGCCGAAGGCGCATGTCCGCCTTCCTCTCGCGGCCTCCCACCCCTTCTTTCCGCATGTCACATGCCATCCGTCCTCGAAAGGACCGACCACCATGACCACCACTCTCGAACACCCCCCTGTGAAGCAGGAGCCCACGACCCAGGTCGCCACCGGTGTCCTCGACATCGATGCGGGCGGGAAGGGGCACCTGCGCGGCGAAGGCCTGCTGGCCTCGCCGTCCGACCTGCCCGTCTCCCCCGCGCTGATCCGCCGCCACGGCCTGCGCAAGGGCGACCTCGTCGAAGGCGTACGCGACGGCCGGCGCGCCCTGACCGAGGTCGTACGGGTCAACGGGCTCAGCCCCGAAGAACTGCGCGGCCGCCGTCACTTCCGTGACCTGACCCCGCTGCACCCCCAGGACCGCCTCCGCCTCGAGCACCCGGCTGCCGGGCTGACCGGGCGCGTCGCCGACCTGATCGCGCCCGTCGGCAAGGGCCAGCGCGGGCTGATCGTGGCACCGCCCAAGACCGGCAAGACCGTGCTGCTGCAGCAGATCGCGGCCGCCGTCGCCGGCAACCACCCCGAGTGCCGCCTGATGGTGCTGCTGCTCGACGAACGCCCCGAGGAAGTCACCGACATGCGGCGCTCCGTGCGCGGCGAGGTGTACGCCTCGACGTTCGACCGGGCGGCCAAGCAGCACATCGCGCTCGCCGAACTCGTCGTCGAACGGGCCAAGCGGCTCGTCGAGGCGGGCGAGGACGTCGTGATCCTGCTCGACTCGCTGACCCGGCTGTGCCGGGCGCACAACAACGCGGCCGCCGCCGGTGGCCGTACCCTGACCGGCGGTGTGGACGCGACCGCGCTGCTCGGCCCGAAGCGGTTCTTCGGTGCCGCCCGGCTGGCCGAGGAGGGCGGTTCGCTCACGATCCTGGCCACCGCACTGGTGGAGACCGGCTCCCGCGCCGACGACTACTTCTTCGAGGAGCTCAAGAGCACGGGCAACATGGAACTCCGCCTGAGCCGTGAGCTCGCCTCCCGCCGCGTCTTCCCGGCCGTCGACATCAACCCGTCGGGCACCCGCCGCGAGGAACTCCTCCTGGCCCCGGCCGAGTTGACCGCGGTACGCGGGCTGCGGCGCGCCCTGCAGACCCGGGACGGCCAGGCGAGCCTGGAGACGCTGTTGGAGCGGATGCGGGACACCCCCGACAACGCGACGTTCCTGCGGCGGATCCGGGGAACGGTGCCCGCGGAGCAGTAATAGGGCATCCGAGTGCTCACGCGCCCCGCTCGGCCCTGGCACCGCCGCGTTCGACCGGCTCGTTTCTACGTTGATCATATGATGATCGGAATCACGTCCCGAGCTGCCCTCTCCACCTGCGCGCTGTGCGTGGCCGGCCTCCTGAGCTTCACCCCCTCGGCCCTGGCCTCCGGCGGCGGCCCGGGGCCCACGCCCGCCCAGCCGCGGGCAGCGACGCCGCATCCCTCGCTGCTCTACCACCCGGGCACCCAGCTCCACCCCCGCGGCGACGCCCCCGTCCTCCCCGACGTCTCCGCCCTGTCCTGGCTGGTGGCCGACGCCCGCTCCGGAGACGTGCTCGCCGCGCACGACGCGCACCGCAGGCTGCCGCCCGCGAGCACGCTCAAGACCCTGTTCGCACTCACCGTGCTGCCTGTCCTGCCCGCGGGCATCCGGCACACGGTGCGGGAGAAGGAGCTGGAAGGCATCGGGGCGGGCAGCAGCCTGGTCGGGGTCGCCGAGGGGCACACCTACCGGGTCGCCGACCTGTGGCGCGGTGTCTTTCTCAACTCCGGGAACGACGCCGTGCACGTCCTGGCCTCGCTGAACGGCGGCTGGCGTGCGACGGCCGCGCGGATGCAGGCCAAGGCCCGCTCGCTCGGCGCCCTCGACACGCATGTGCGCTCGCCCGACGGCTACGACACGCCGGGCCAGGTGTCGTCCGCGTACGACCTGGCGGTGTTCGGCCGGGCGGGGCTGCGCAACGCGGAGTTCGCGCGGTATTGCGGCACGGCCTGGGCCTGGTTCCCGGGCGGTGGCGACGGGTCGTACGAGATCGTGAACACCAATCGGCTGCTGACCGGGGCGGACGGCGTGGAGCCGTACCGGGGGCTGATCGGCGTCAAGAACGGCTACACCAGCAACGCGGGCAACACGCTCGTCGCCGCGGCGCGCCGGGACGGGCGCACGCTCGTGGTCACGGTGATGAATCCGCAGGCGGGCGGCGGGTTCACCGTGTACGAGGAGGCCCGTCAGTTGCTCGACTGGGGGTTCGGGGCCGCCGGACGAGTCGCGCCCGTGGGCTCGCTGGACGCCCTGCGGGTCGGGCCGTCCCCGGAGCCCCACCCGGTGCCCGCGGCCGTCTCGCCGGAGCGGGGCACGGGCTGGCCGGAGACGGGGGTCATCTCCGCTGCCGCTGCGATCGGTGCGGGCGCGGTGGCGCTGGTGTTGCGCGTCAAGGGCGTCCGGCCGGTGGAGAGTTGACCGGTCGGCAGCCACAGCAGCAGGCCGAGGGTGATCCACGCGTAGATGTTGCTGCCGAGGAATCCGTCGATGCCGGAGGCGTCGTGGAACCACAGCCACACCACGCTGGTGCACAGCACGGCGTACAGGGCGCCCGCGATACGTGGGTGCCCGGCGCGGATCAGCACGGCGAAGGACGGCAGCAGCCACACGAGGTGGTGCACCCAGGTGATCGGGCTGACCAGGCAGGCGGCCAGGCCGGTGAGGGCGAACGCGGCCGGCCAGTCGCCCAGGGTGAGCGCACGGTGCGTCCGGTACGCCCAGACGGCCAGGACCAGCAGGACCGCCGCCGCCCACATCGTGCGGTCCGGTTCGCCGAGGCGGGCCAGGATGCCCTGCAGCGACTGGTTGGAGACGTAGTCGAGGCGGCCCACCCGGTTGGTGTCCCACAGGGCCCGGGTCCAGTAGAAGCGGGAGGCGTCGGGTGCCACCCAGGCCGCGAACGCGGTGGCCGCGCCGGTGACGGCCGTCGCTGTGGCGGCCGCGCGCCAACGTCGGGCGAGCAGGAGCAGGCCGATGAAGACGGCGGGGGTGAGCTTGATCGCGGCCGCCAGGCCGATGCCGACGCCCGCCCAGCGGTCCCGTCCGGTGCGCAGCAGCCAGGCGTCGGTCAGGACCAGGGCCAGCAGCAGAAGGTTGACCTGACCGAAGCTGAAGGTGTCGCGCAGTGGCTCGAAGAGGGCTAGGACGCAGGCGCCCAGGGCACAGCCGTACCAGCCGTAGCGCCGCCACGCCCCCTTGGTCAGGATGTGCACGACCATCGCCAGGGCCGCCAGGTTGAGCAGCACCGAGCAGGCGATCGCCGTGTGCAGGCCCAGCAGCGCCATGGGCAGCATGCAGACGGCCGCGAACGGCGGGTAGGTGAAGCCGTATGTCGTACCCGGCACCCGGTAGTCGTAGAGCCGTCCGCCGTCATGGACCCAGGTGTTGACGGCCCCGTAGTAGACGCGCAGGTCGAACCAGTCGCGCAGCAGCGGCACGGTCGCGGTGAAGACGGTGACGGCGGCGGCGAGGGCGAGGACCAGCAGGAGGCGGCCGCGGTCGGTGCGGGGCGGGGTCATGCCGTGCGCTCCAGGGCGGGTGCCTGGGCCGCCTGGTGGGCTTGCCACAGCACGACGACGGCGAGCGCGCCCCCGGAGACGGCCAGCATCAGCTGCCCGCTGTCCACCGGGCCGCCGCTCGGCAGGGTGGCGAGCGCGAGCACTCCCGTCACGGCCGCCACCCGGTGCCGTACCGAAGTGGTGGGCGCCGCCGCGGCGATCAGGAACAGTCCCCACAGGGCGTACCAGGGGCGAATCGCCGGGCCGAAGGCGGCCACCGTGGCGAGGCTCAGGCCCAGCGCGTAGACCGGGCGCGGGCGCAGCCGCCACCATATGGCCGCCACCAGTACGGCGGTGACCGCGAGGCCGAGCACGTGCCAGGCCGGGAGGGCCAGGGGGGCCAGGTCGCTGCCGAGGCGTTCCAGCAGGGCGCCGGTGGCCCGGCCGAGGAGGCTGCTGAGGGCCCAGTTGTGCGGGGAGACGGGCGTGTCGAGGGCGCCTATCCAGCCGTATCCGGTGCCGGCGACGGCGGTCGCGGCGACCGTGGTGGCCGCGGCGGCCAGGACGGTCGTCGCGACGGCCTTGGCGGGCCGGCGTCCGGCCCGCACCTGGAGCACCACGACCGCGGCGAGCCCGAGCACGGCGGGTGCCTTGACCAGGGCGGCGAGCGTGACCAGCACGGCACCCAGTACCGGCCACCGGCCGAGTGCCGCGACCAGGCCGACGCCGAGCAGGCCGAGCATGATCGCGTCGTTGTGGGCGCCGGCGACCAGGTGCAGCAGGACGAGCGGGTTGAGGGCGCCGAGCCAGAGCGCTGCGGCCGGGTCGGCGCCGCTGTGCCGGGCGAGCCGGGGCAGCGCGGCCGCCATCAGGCCCACGCCGAGCAGCGCGACCAGCCGCATCCCCACCAGGCCCGCGGGCAGTTCGCCGCGGGTCAGACCGGACAGCGCGGAGGCGACGGCGAGGAAGACGGGGCCGTACGGCGCTCCGGTGTGCCGCCACAGCGGGGCGACCTCGTCGGCCAGCGGGCCGCCCAGCTGGGCGGGCCCGTGCGCGTACACGTCCATGTGGGCGTCGACCATGGCGCCCTGCGCGAGGTAGCTGTAGACGTCCCGGCTGAACAGGGGCGGGGCGAGAAGCAGCGGCGCGGCCCAGACGGCGAGGACGAGCAGCAGGTCGCGCGGGGTGGGCGGTTCGGCGCTGCGGACGAGCCGCCCGAGCAGCAGCCATGCGGCTATCAGCAGGACGACGCCGAAGTAGACGCCGACCAGGCCCAGCGCCGCATGGATGTTGGCGGGGGCCAGCAGGTCTCGTACCGGCAGCGCGCCGGAGGTCTCACCGCCCAGGGCGAGGAAGGCGGTGCCGGCCAGGCCCAGCACCTGACAGCGGCGGAGATCGACGGGAAAAGCCATGGCCAACACTCGGGAATCGTGTCAACGCCGGGTGGCCGGAACTTGACGCTCCGCCTTCCGGTCGGGGGCCTGCGTGTGACCGGCGTGTGATCTCGGGTGTCCGACCGATGAGTTCTCCGGGTGCGGAGGGTCTGCCTGGTACCCGACACTCGTATCCGACCCCGCAGAACGGACGTGATGACCGTGCCGTACAGCTCCGCCCACGCCAAGGTGAACGGCCTGGAGATGTACTACGAGGTCCACGGCGCCGGCGACGACACCCGCCGTCCGCTGGTGCTGCTGCACGGCGGTGTGCACACCGTCGACCTGTCCTTCGCCGCCGTGCTGCCCATGCTGGCGGCGGACCGCCGCGTCGTGGCGCCCGAGCTGCAGGGGCACGGCCACACGGCGGACACCGACCGCGACCTGACGGTGCCGAACCTCGCCTCGGACGTCGTGGCGCTCCTCGACGAACTGGGCATCGAGCAGGCCGACTTCATCGGCTTCAGCCTGGGCGGACTGACCGCGCTCGAGGTCGCCGTACGGCACCCCGAGCGCGTCGGACGGCTGGTGCTCGCCGCCACGCAGTACCAGCAGGGCGGCTACTACGAGGAGATCAGCACCCCTGGCTCCACCTCCCCTCGGCTTCCCACTCAGGCCGACTTCCAGGAGATGGCGGACGCGTACGCAGCCGTCGCGCCGCACCCCGAGCACTTCCAGGACTTCCTCGCCAAGGTCTCGGCCGCGGCGCACGCTCCGCTGCCGTGGACGGCCGACGACCTGCGCGGGCTGGAGGCGCCCACGCTGCTGGTCATCGGCGACACCGACTTCGTACGCGTGGAGCACGCGGCGGAGATGCAGCGGCTGATCCCCAGGGCGGCGCTGGCGGTCCTGCCGTCCACCACGCACGTGGCGTTGATGCGGCGCACGTCCCTGTTGCTGCCGCTGCTGGCGGAGTTCCTGGGCTGAGCCGCCGGTTCAGAACACCGACACCCCGGTCAGGGTCGTGAAGCGGTCCAGCGCCGCGACTCCCGCCACCGAGTTGCCGCGCTCGTCGAGCCCGGGGCTCCACACGCACAGCGTGCAGCGGCCGGGGACGACCGCGATGATGCCGCCGCCGACACCGCTCTTGCCGGGCAGACCGACCCGGTAGGCGAACTCGCCCGCCGCGTCGTACGTCCCGCAGGTCAGCATCACCGCGTTGACCTGCTTGGCCTGGCTGCGGGTGAGCAGCCGGGTGCCGTCGGCACGGATGCCGTGGCGGGCCAGGAAGCCGGTGGCCAGGGCCAGGTCGGCGCAGGAAGCGGTGATGGAGCACTGGCGGAAGTACTGGTCGAGCAGGGCCGGGATCGGGTTCTCGATGTTGCCGTAGGACGCCATGAAGTGGGCGAGCGCGGCGTTGCGGTTGCCATGTCCGGCCTCGGAGGCGGCGACGTCCTTGTCGAAGTCCAGCGTGGGGTTGCCGCTCTCGGTGCGCAGGAAGGTCAGCAGTTCGCCGGCCGCGTCTCCGCTACGGGTCTGCAGACGGTCGGTGACGACGAGCGCTCCCGCGTTGATGAACGGGTTGCGCGGGATTCCGCTCTCGTACTCGAGTTGGACCAGGGAGTTGAAGGGGTTGCCGGAGGGCTCGCGGCCCACGTGTTCCCAGAGTTCGTCGCCCTCGCGGGCCAGGTCGAGGGCGAGGGTGAAGACCTTGGTGATGGACTGCGTGGAGAACGGCTGCCGCCAGTCCCCCACCCCGTAGACCGTGCCGTCCAGCTCCGCGACCGCCATGCCGAAGCGACGCGGGTCGCAGGCCGCGAGCGCCGGGATGTAGTCGGCGGGGCGGCCGCGGCCGGGGGTGCGTTCGATCTCTTCTGCGATGCGCTCCAGGACCGGCTGGAAGGAGTGGGACGACGTCGTTGTCATGATCACCATCATGCCGCAAACGCGCGCAGTGGGTTCCGCCCGTTCGTGGCAGCGGGCAGGAGTCCGATCAGGCATGTCTTGGGGCGAACTCCGCGTGCTGGCCCGTCAGTCCCGAGCCCGCACGTCAAGGTGAGGCGACACGGTCTCAACGAACCCGGGGCCGTACAGCCCTTGAGACAGGAGCGAGATTGCGCCAGCGGATCGAATGCACCGAAGTCCCCGGCTCGCTTCGGCGGGAGCACGGGGGCGGATCCGAGCCGGTCGGCGGGCTGCCGCGGCGACGCGCCGCGGTGGGCCTGTGCGCGATGGTGGTGCTGCTGGCCGGATGCAGCCTGCCTTCACCGCACGTGCCCCTTCGGACGAACGCACAGGGCGGACGGGACTTCTACGTCAGCCCGCAGGGCGACGACAGCGCCGACGGCCGGACCCCCGCGACCGCCTGGCGCACGCTGAGGCACGCCGATGCCCTGCGGTTCAAGCCGGCCGACCGGTTGCGGCTCCAGGGCGGCGCCCGCTTTCCGGGCACACTGAGCATCGGTCAGGGGGACGCGGGCAACGCCCGCAAGCCTCTCGTGATCGAGTCCTACGGAAACGGGCGGGCGACGATCGAGGCCGCCGGCACGCGGGGCATCGAGGTGCACAACACGAGCGGGGTCGTCATCCGCAACCTGATCGTCGTCGGCGACGGCGCGGCCTACCGGGACGAGGACGGTATCGCCTTCGTGAGCGATCTGCCGGGTCACCGCAAGTTGCCGTACATCCGGGTCTCCGGTGTCGAGGTGACGGGGTTCCGCAACGGCATCCGGCTGCACGGCGGCGCCCAGGCGTCCGGCTTCCGCAGCGTGCAGATCTACGACTGCTCGCTGCACACCAACCAGGACGCGGGACTCGTGACCGACGGCCCCGCATTCGACGCGGACGCGCCCGAGTACGCCCACGAGGACGTGACGGTGTCGAAGGTGAGCGCGTACCAGAACGTCGGCGACCCCGAGGCGTCCGGCCGCAACACGGGAAGCGGCATCGTGCTCGGCAGCGTCCGCCACGGCACGGTGCAGCAGTCCGTCGCCCGGGACAACGGGGCGTCCTCCTCGGCGACCGCCATGGAGGGCCCCGAGGGCATCTGGGCGTACGACTCGACGCGGATGACGTTCCAGCGGAACATCTCCTACGACAACCACTCCGGTTCGCAGGTGGACGGCGGCGGCTTCGGCCTGGACAACAACGTGTCCCACTCGCTGATGCAGTACAACCTGGCCTACGGAAACGACGGGGCGGGCTTCCTGGCGTACTCCGCCATCTGGAACTCGGTCCACACGGACAACACGATCCGGTACAACGTCAGCCACAACAACGGCCGCAAGATCCAGGACTACGGCGGCATCGTGGCGGAGGGGTCACGGGTCACCCATCTGTCCATCTACCAGAACACGGTGCTGATCACGGCGAACGGCTCCGTCCGCGCACCGGCGCTCCGGCTCCAGCCCAACCTCGGTTCTGTCACCGTCCGCAACAACGTGTTCGTCACGGACGGCGCACCCGTAGTGGCCGCCCAGGGGGCCTTCAGTACGTCGGACGTGCTGATGCAGGGCAACGACTACCACAGCAAGGGCGGCTGGATCCTGCAGTGGGGCGACCGCTGGTACACCGACCTGGCCTCCTGGCGCCGTGCGGCGGGCCAGGAGGCGCAGGGCGCGCGGGCGACCGGCACCGACGCCGACCCCTGCCTGGCCCAGGTCGCGCTGCCCGCGTCCGGCCCGAACCTGTACGGCATCGGGCCGACACGCGGCGCCCTGGCGTCCCAGTGCGTGGGCACGCTGGCCGGTGCCGCTGTCGACCTGCGGGCCTTGGGGGTGAAGCCGGGGGCGGTGGACTACTTCGGAGCGCGGCTGAGGGGGTCTCCCGTCGTCGGGGCCGTGCAGGCCGTTCCGAAGGCGTGAGGGATCGTCACTCTGATCGCGTCGCCGTGGCCCGGTGCCGGGACGGGAGCGGGGCGTCCCAGGGCGCGCAGGTGCCAGCCGGCCGCCCGCCAGATCGCCGGGTCCAGGGCGTTGCGGGCGTCCAGCATCCGTGGTGCCCGGACCACCTCGGCCAGCTCGACCGGGTCGAGGGTGCGGTACTGGCACCATTCGGTGAGGTGCAGCACCACGTCCGCGTCCTCGCACGCCTTGACGACGTCCGTGCAGTACGCCGGCCCGGGCAGCACCTCTCGCGCGTTGTCGAGGCCTTCCGGGTCGTGGACGACGACCTCGGCGCCCTGAGCGACGATCTCCGCGGTGACGGCCAGGGCCGGTGAGTCGCGCACGTCGTCGCTGTCGGGTTTGAAGGTGGCGCCGAGCACGGCCACCCGCCGTCCGTCGAGGCTGCCGCCCACGAGCTGACGAGCGAGGTCGACCGTCCGGACGCGCTGGTGCTGGTTGATCCGGTCGATCTGACGAAGGAAGCTCACCGCCTCGCCCACCTGCAGCTCCTCGGCCCGGGCCAGGAACGCGCGGATGTCCTTGGGCAGGCAGCCACCGCCGAACCCGAGGCCGGCGGACAGGAAGCGCCGCCCGATGCGCGCATCGTGGCCGAGCGCGTCGGCCAGGGTGACCACGTCGGCGCCCGCCGCGTCACAGACCTCCGCCATGGCGTTGATGAACGAGATCTTCGTGGCCAGGAAGGAGTTGGCGGCGACCTTCACCAGCTCCGCGGTGGCGGGATCGGTTCCGATGCAGGGAGTGCCGGCACGCAACAGCGGTGCGTACACCTCGCGCAGTCTCTCCTCGGCCCGGGACGAGGTGACCCCGAGGACCAGACGGTCGGGGCACAGCGTGTCCTGGACCGCGAACCCCTCGCGCAGGAACTCCGGGTTCCAGGCGACCTCGGCGTCGACGCCGGGGCGCAGGCGTGCCGTCATCCTGCGGCTGAGCGACCGGGTGGTACCGACCGGAACGGTCGACTTGCCGACGATCAGGGCCTCCCGGGTCAGCAGCGGTGCCAGGCCGTCCACGACCGCCTCCACATGGCGCAGGTCTGCGGCGAGCGAGTCGGCGCGCTGCGGGGTGCCGACGCACACGAAGTGTGCGTCGGCGAAGTTCGCGGCCTCCTCCAGCGAGGTGGTGAACCGCAGCCGTCCGGCCTGGGTGTTCCGGATGAGGATCTCCGGCAGACCGGGCTCGAAGAAAGGCGCCCGGCCCGCCGCCAACGCCTCGATCTTCCTCGTGTCCGTGTCGACGCCGAGGACATCGTGTCCGATCTCCGCCATGCACGCGGCGTGCACGGCTCCGAGGTATCCGGTACCGATGACGGTCAACCGCATCAAGTCCTCCTGTCTCGCGGGCCACCGAATCCCTGGGTCAGCGGGAGTAGCCGTCCGGGTTGAGTTGCTGGAACCGCCAGGCGTCACGGCACATGGCGGCGAGATCACGTGTGGTGGTCCAGTCCCAGGCCGCAGCAACCGCGCGCGCATCGGCGACGAGTTCGGCCACATCGCCCGGCCTGCGGTCGACGATCTCGTAGGGAATCGGGCGGCCGCTCGCCTCGCCGAAGGCGGCGACCAGTTGGAGCACGGAGGTTCCGGTACCGGTGCCGAGGTTGAACGTCTGCATGCCCGTGCGGTCGTCCAGGTGCTCCACGGCCACCCGGTGTCCCTCTGCGACGTCCATGACGTGGATGTAGTCCCGAACGCCGGTGCCGTCGTGCGTGGCGTAGTCGTTTCCGAAGACGCTGAGCTTCTGCCGGCGTCCCACGGCGATCTGGGCGACGTACGGCATCACGTTGTTCGGTACGCCTCGCGGATCCTCGCCGAGCAGGCCGCTCGGGTGCGCTCCGACCGGGTTGAAGTAGCGCAGAGCGAGCACCCCCAGCTCCGCCAGGTGGGCGCAGACGTCCTCCAGGATCCGCTCGCACATCAGCTTGGTGCGGGCGTAGGGGTTCGTGGGTGCCACGGGGCTCTGCTCGGTCAGGGGAACCGTCTGCGCGTCGCCGTACACGGAGCACGAGGAGGAGAAGACCAGCCGGTGGACCCGGTGTTCGCGCATGACCGACAGCAGGGTGCAGGTGCCGCCCACGTTCGTGTCGTAGTACTCGACCGGATGGGCCACCGACTCACCGACCGCCTTGTGGGCCGCGAAGTGGATGACCGAGTCCACCCGGTGACGGGCGAACACCTCTGCGAGGGCCTTCCGGTCGCGCACGTCGACGTGGAAGGCGCCGGCGAGCGGTCGGCCCGCGGTCTTGGCGATGCGTTCCAGGGCGTGGGGCGAGCTGTTGACGTGGTTGTCGACCACGACGACCTCGTAGCCGTGGGCGAGAAGTTCGACGCAGGTGTGGCTGCCGATGAAACCTGCGCCACCGGTCACCAGGACCGTTTCGGGCATGGGGCACCTCGTTTCGTCTGGGGAAGGGCATCCGGTCGGGACGCCGGACGTGCAGGTGGCGTCAACCAGTGATGAATCCGCGCAGATAGAGGGGGAAGATCAGCAGTGCCCAGGCCAGAGGTACGAGGGCGAGGAGACCCGCGGTCAACGGCAGGGCGGCGGTGCGCAGGGCCCGGCGCACGCCGACGCCGGCCGATCTGGCGGTCTCCCGGATGTGCAGCGTGCCGACCGCGAGGGTGACCAGGGCGTAGGAGAGCGAACCGAGCAGGCACAGGAAGACGTAGCCGACGGCAGGACCGGTCAGCTCCCCGACCACGGCCGCGCCGGACAGGACGACGGTGATCAGGAGGTAGGGCAGCATCAGGCGCAGCGGCAGAGGTTCCATCCCGTCACGGCTCTTCGGCGTGACCTTGAAGACGACCTTCTTCGGCCGCAGCCGCTGCATCAGGGCGACGGCGGCTCCGCAGGCGACGTACGGCCAGCGGGCCAGGGCGAACAGCCAGCCCTCCCAGCTCAGCACCGGCGCGTCGACGGGCCGCAGCAGACCGCGCCGACGCAGCAGCATGGTCAGCAGGACCAGGAAGAACGACATGGCCCAGAAGTGCCCGAGGAAGGACAGGTAGTCGACGTCGACCCACGGGATGCCCGTGACGGCAGCGACCGGTGGCAGCAGCAGACCGCAGGTGGTGGTCAGCGCCAGCAGCGGGTAGTACGACAGGGCGAACGCGAACCGGAGCCGGAGCCGGCCGGGCATGCGCCGCAGATGCTTCGGGAGCATGCCGAGCAGCATCACCACCAGGCTCCGTGACCACTGGAACTCCTGGGTCACCATCGCGGCGAACGTGATGGGGCCGTCGCCGTGCGCCTCCGCGTCGATGGCGAAGGCGCCGTGCCAGCCCGCGGAGTTCAGCAGGAAGGTCGTCGAGAAGTCCTCGGCCAGTTCGGGCCCCAGTCCGCCGATGTCCCGCAGGGCCCGGGTCCGCACGGCGTAGTGGGAACCGATGCACAGCGGGGCCAGACCGTCGGTGTGGCCCAGTTGCATCGGTCCGTGGAACGTGGCCTCGCGGTGCAGCCGTCCGCGCGCCGACCAGGAGGTACGGGCGTTGGCGTCGCACACGCTGGGTGCGGCCACGTAGCCGATGGCCGGATCGGCGAACGGCCGGACCATCTCCGCCAGGTAGCAGGGGTGGGGTACGTGGTCGACATCGAGCTGGGCCACCACGTCGTAGTCCCGGTACCCCCAGTGGTCGTAGAAGTGGGCGAGGTTGCCCTCCTTGCACCGGGTGCGCCGCGGCCAGACGTCCCGGTGGTACGAGGCGACACCGCGCCGGCAGGACACGCGCACACCGTTCGCCGCGCACCAGTCGAGGATCTCCTGGTCCGGGTCCTCGTCGCACAGCCATACGTCGTAGGAGTGCGGGAAGTCCTGGTGCAGCATCGCGCTCAGGGTGGTGCGGGCCACCTTCCAGGGCTCCGACGGCGCCCGCGTCACCACGAACGCGGTCCGCAGCGGGGACACCTCGATCTCCGGGGAGAGGGTGCGCAGCCGCAGCACGGCGACGATGAAGTACAGCGGCAGGAGCGACAGATACAGCAACAGTGCGCTGTTCACCGCGAACCCCACCCAGCCGACCCGGTGCTCCTCGCGCAGCCACCACTCCCAGAAGCAGACGAGGGCGGCCACCCAGCACGCCGAGAGCAGCACCACCGTCAGCCGGTCCGTTGGCCGCAGACGGGGGACCCAGGTGCCGGGGCGCGACTCGAGTGCTCTGGGCTGCTTGGCGAACACCGGTCCGTCGGCCGGTGTGTCGACGACGTTTCCCTCCGAAAGCGTCCGCAGATGGGCTTGCAGTGTGTCGCCGGGGTTGTCCGGCGAGGTCAGTGTGGGGCCGAGGGTAATGCCCGACGAGAGGTCGGGATCCGTCTGGGTCACGATGCGGCGGGGGTCGCGCCCAACGGGCTGGGTACGGCCGTGGTGACGCCGGCCTGCTGACCGCCCCGGATCGCCGCGAGTGCGGCGGCGACGTCGTCGGGTCTGGCGGCGAACCATTCCACCGTGCGCCGCAGACCGTCCTCGATCCCGACGTCCGGGCGCCAGCCCAGACGCTCCGACGCCCGAGTGATCACCGGCCGGCGACGTGTGGGGTCGTCGACGGGCAGCGGATGGAACTGGACCTCTGCCTGAGACCTCGTCAGGTTGAGTACGCGATCCGCGAGTTCGAGAACGGTCAGTTCCTCGGGGTTGCCCAGGTTCACCGGACCGGGCTCGTCGCGGTCGAGCATGGCGAGGATTCCGCGCACCAGGTCGTCCACGTAGCAGAAACTGCGCGTCTGTTTTCCGTCGCCGTAGACGGTCAACGGCTCTCCGGCGAGCGCCTGAACGACAAAGCTGGACACGACGCGCCCGTCGTGCGGGCGCATGCGCGGACCGTAGGTGTTGAAGATCCGCACAATCCCGGTATTCGTACCGCAGTGTGTCCGATAGGCCTGGGTGATTGCCTCGGAGAACCTTTTCGCCTCGTCGTATACGCTGCGCGGTCCGATCGGATTCACATGCCCCCAGTACGTTTCGTCCTGCGGGTGCACTTCGGGGTCCCCGTACACCTCGCTCGTGGACGCGAGCACGAAGCGGGCGTCGTGGTGCGTCGCCAGACGCAGTGCGTTCTCCGTGCCGCGGCTGCCCACGGCAAGAGTTTCCAGCGGGCGTCGGAGATAGTCGGGGGGCGAGGCGGGGCTCGCCAGGTGGGCCACCGCGTCGACGGCACCGGCCACCCCGATCGAACGGCTGACATCGGTGCGGACGAGTTCGAATGCCGGATTCCCGATGAACGGGGCGATGTTCTCGGGGTCTCCGGTCGAGAAGTCGTCGAGGCAGACGACTTCGTCACCGCGTCGGAGAAGTGTCTCGCACAGATGCGAGCCGAGAAAACCGCCGCCACCCGTAACGGCCACACGCATGAATTCTCCTGGATTCATCGAAGCATTCCGTCACTCCGCCCAACGGCAGGAGACGGCCTGTTTCGAAGGCCGCAGAATTCACCATATGAGCATTAGTAGCACTTTCCGATGAATGGCGCCCCCGGGCTGCGCCGATCAGCCGGTACCGCCGGAGGTGACGAGGTGGTGCGCAACACCGAGACCGCCCGGTGGGGAGGGTGCACGGCGGTCGTGCGCATTCATCCCTGGGTGTGACGGCACCCGCGTGCCGCAATGGTCCGGTTGCCCGGGCCGACCATCATGGCACGCGAGTGACATCCCGTCAGATCACCTGCGGAGTACCGCTGCCGGCGAGCACCTCCGGGCGCAGCAGCCCTGCCAGCCGCTCCGCGGGCAACAGCCCCTTCTCCAGGACGAGTTCGGCGACACCGCGGCCGGTGGCGAGGGCCTCCTTGGCGATGTCGGTGGCGGCCGTGTACCCGATGTGCGGGTTGAGGGCGGTCACCAGACCGATGGAGTTCTCGACGGTCGCGCGCAGTGCCTCGGTGTTGGCGGTGATCCCGTCCACGCACCGCTCGGCCAGCGTGACGCAGGCGCTCTGCAGGTGGGTGATGGACTCCGACAGGGAGTGCAGGATGATCGGCTCGAAGGCGTTGAGCTGGAGCTGTCCGGCCTCGGCGGCCATGGTGATGGTGACGTCGTTGCCGATCACCTCGAAGGCGACCTGGTTGACGACCTCGGGGATCACCGGGTTGACCTTGCCGGGCATGATGCTCGAACCGGCCTGCACCGGCGGCAGGTTGATCTCACCCAGGCCCGCGCGCGGCCCCGACGACAGCAGACGCAGATCGTTGCAGCTCTTGGAGAGCTTGACCGCGATCCGCTTGAGCACGCCGGACATCTGGACGAACGCGCCGCAGTCCTGGGTGGCCTCGACCAGGTTGGCGGCGGTCACCAGCGGCAGCCCCGTGATCCGGGAGA
The DNA here is from genome assembly GCF_042893105.1 of Streptomyces sp. NPDC001663. NCBI lineage: Bacteria > Bacillati > Actinomycetota > Actinomycetes > Kitasatosporales > Streptomycetaceae > Streptomyces > Streptomyces sp. NPDC001663. The sequence goes on from NZ_JBIAUR010000009.1 coordinate 299,580, forward strand.
GGTGGCGGCGGGCCGCCTCCGCGTATCCGGCCGGGGCGTTGAGGCCGGTGCCGATGGCCGTGGCGCCGAGGTTGATCTCATGGATCAACTGGACGGCCTCGTCAAGACGGTTGCGGTCCTCGTCAATCATGACGGCATACGCGGAGAACTCCTGACCGAGCGTCATCGGCACCGCGTCCTGCAACTGTGTACGGCCCATCTTGAGCACGTCGCGGAACTCGACGGCCTTACGGGCGAAGGAGTCCTGCAGTACAGCCATCGCCTTGAGCAGTCCACGTACCGCGAAGACCGTCGCTATCTTGACGGCGGTCGGGTAGACGTCATTGGTCGACTGCCCCAGGTTGACGTCCTCGTTGGGGTGCAGGAACCGGTACTGACCCTTCTCGTGCCCCATCAGCTCCAACGCCCGGTTCGCGACGACCTCGTTGGCGTTCATGTTGGTCGAGGTGCCGGCGCCACCCTGGATGACGTCGACGACGAACTGCTCGTGCAGCTTGCCGTCCCGGATCTCCCGGCACGCCTCGACGATCGCGGCAGCCTTCTCCGGCGCCAGCAGCCCGAGCTCCTCGTTGGCCAGAGCGGCGGCCTCCTTCACGGCGGCCAGGGCGTCGATCAGGTGCGGATAGGCGGAAATGGTGGCACCGGTGATGGGGAAATTCTCCGTGGCGCGCAGGGTGTGGACACCCCAGTAGGCATCGGCGGGGACGTCACGGTCGCCGAGCAGGTCGTGTTCGCTGCGGGTGATGGCGGACATGAGGGTACGGATCCTCTTTCAAGAAAAGGGGGTGAGGGTAAGCGCCCCTTCAGGGGCGCGGACGTCGCCCAGCCGGTCTGTCGTCAGGCGCACACGGACAGCGTGACCGGATCGAGCGCGCGCACAGGCCGGACGCAGCCGACCGGTTCCCCGCCGCCGAGCAATGACTCCCCCGCGAACTCGGTGAGCAGGCCGGCGTCGACACCCGCCCGCGCGAGCGCCGCCGCGGCCACCGGAACACGCGCCCGGTTGGCCCCATCGGCGATCTTCACGGCAACTGCCCGGCCGTCCGGGAGCGCGGCGACCTGCACGCCCTCGAACCCGTCCTTGGCGAGAAGGCCCGGCACGGCCCGCATCAACGCAGCCACGTCCCGCCCGGACCCGGAGGCCATCTCCGCGTGCTCACGCATCGCGTCGGCGACCCGCGCCTCCGGCGTACCGGCGACGGCCGTGGTGATCCGGGCGGCGGCCCGCGCGAGGCCGTGCAGGGAGATGGAGAACAGCGGTGCGCCGCAGCCGTCGACGGTCACCTGGGCGATGCGCTGCCCCGTGAGGTCCTCGACGATCTCCGCGATCGCCTGCTGAAGAGGGTGCTTGGGGTCGAGGTAGTCGTCCAGCGACCAACCGTTGAGCACGCACGTGTAGAGCATCGCCGCATGCTTGCCGGAGCAGTTCTGCGCGAGCCGGGAGGGCAGACGGCCCGCGCGGATCCAGTCGTCCCGGACGACCGGGTCGTACGGCAGGTCGGTCACGTTGCGCAGACGGTCCTCGGTGAGCCCGGCGAGCTCGAGGATGCGCCGGGTGCCGGCGAGGTGGCGTTCCTCGCCGGAGTGGCTGGCCGCGGTGAGCGAGAGGAGGTCGCCGTCGAGCGGCAGCCCGGCCCGGACCATGGCGACGGCCTGGACGGGCTTGAGGGCCGACCGGGGGTAGAAGGCGGCCTCGATGTCACCGAGTTGGAACTGGACCTGCCCGTCGGTGTCGAGGACGACGACGGAGCCGTAGTGGATGCCCTCGACGACCCCGCCGCGTATCAGGTGGGCGACGGGGGCGTGGAGGGGCTCGCGGATAAGGGGTGGGTCCGCGACAGAACTGCTGAACATCACTACCTCTTGTCAGGGAGCGCGCGGGTCACGCGCCGGCTCCGGTCGTGGGTTGGGTCTCACTGGCCTTGCGGGCGACCCGGCCGCGGATGCCGAACCATCCGCCGACCAGGGCTCCGACGATCAGCGGCAGGCACAGCACGGTGGTGCGGCCGGCGCCTCCGTCGGCGTACATGAGGACCAGGACGGAGGCGAGGAAGGCCAGCGTCACGAGTTCGGTCCAGGGGGAGCCCGGCAGTCGGTAGCCCGGGCGGGCCAGCTCGCCCTTCTGGGTCTTCTGCCAGAAGAGGAGGTGACAGACCATGATCATGCCCCAGGTGGAGAGGATGCCGATCGCCGCGAAGTTCAGGACGATCTCGAAGGCGTCCGCCGGGACCACGTAGTTGAGGCCGACGCCCAGGACACAGATACCGCTGGTGAGCAGGATGCCGCCGTACGGGACCTGGCTGCGGCTCATCACCGAGGTGAACTTGGGGGCGGAGCCGGACATCGCCATGGAGCGCAGGATGCGGCCGGTGGAGTACAGGCCGGAGTTGAGCGAGGACATGGCCGCGGTGAGGACGACGAGGTTCATCACGCCGCCGGCCGCGGGGATGCCGATGTTGGACAGCACGGTCACGAAGGGGCTCTCGGCGGCGCTGTACTTGTTCCAGGGCAGCAGCATCGACAGCAGGAGCACCGAGCCGACGTAGAAGAGGCCCACGCGCCACATGATCGAGTTGATCGCCTTCGGCATGATCTTCTCGGGGTTCTCGGTCTCGCCGGCGGCGACGCCGACCAGCTCGACGGAGGCGTAGGCGAAGACGACGCCCTGGATGATCAGCAGCATGGGGAGCATGCCGTTGGGGAAGACGCCGCCGCTGTCGGTGATCAGGGCCGGGCCGGGGCTGTGCCCGTCGACCTGGTGCTGGGTGCCCAGCAGGAAGATGCCGATCAGCATGAACGCCACGAGCGCGCCCACCTTGATGATGGCGAACCAGAACTCCAGCTCTCCGAACATCCTCACCGAGATGAGGTTCACCGTGAGGACGACGGCGAGCGCGATGAGCGCGATGACCCACTGCGGGATGTCGGAGAACATGCCCCAGTAGTGGGTGTAGACGGCCACCGCGGTGATGTCGGCAATGCCGGTGGTGGCCCAGTTCAGGAAGTACATCCAGCCCGCGACATAGGCGCCCTTCTCGCCCAGGAACTCGCGGGCGTACGACACGAAGGCGCCGGACGAGGGCCGGTACAGGACGAGTTCGCCGAGGGCGCGCACGACCAGGAAGGCGAAGATGCCGCAGACCGCGTAGGCGATGAACAGGGACGGGCCGGCGTCGGCGAGGCGGCCGCCGGCTCCGAGGAAGAGACCGGTGCCGATCGCGCCGCCGATGGCGATCATGTTGACGTGCCGGGACTTGAGGGACTTGCTGTAGCCCGCGTCGCCTGCGTCGACATGTGCGGCCGGTGTGCGTGTCTCTTCTTTGAGGTGCTGCTCGCTCACGCCTCGGGTCCGCCTTCCGTGGGGATGTCCGTGCGCGCGGGGCGCACGATGTCGGTGAGGGTCGTCTCGACGCGGTCGAGGTGGTGGGCCATGGCCTCCACTGCGTCGAGCTCGGAACCGTCCATCAGCGCCTCGACGATCGCCCGGTGCTCACGGTTGGACTGCTCGCGGCGTCCGCCCAGTTCGTTGAGGAAGGCCGACTGACGCGCCAGTGCGTCCCGGATCTCCTCGATGACCCGGCGGAAGACCGGGTTCTGGGCGGCCTGGGCGACGGCGAGGTGGAACAGCGTGTCCAGGGCGACCCAGGAGGTGGTGTCGGTCTCCCGCTCCATGCGCTCCAGCAGGTGCGCCAGGTGGTCCAGGTCCTCGGGCGTGCGGCGCACGGCCGCATAGCCCGCCACCGGGATCTCCACATGGCGGCGCACCTCGAGCAGGTCGCTGGCCGCGTAGTCGCCGAAGGTGGGGTCCTCGACGGCGTTGGCGACGACGAAGGTGCCCTTGCCGGTCTTGGAGACGGTCAGGCCCATCGTCTGCAAGGCCCGGAGAGCCTCGCGCAGTACGGGCCGGCTGACCTCGAGGGTGCGGCAGAGCTCCGCCTCGGAGGGCAGCTTGTCCCCCACCGCGTAGTCGCCGCGCTCGATGGCGTCACGCAGATGCGCCAGGACCGCTTCCATGGCGCTGATACGCCGCGGACCCTGACTGGCTGTCTTGCTGTCTGACAGGTTCACGAGAGTGATCCTGCGGGTGACGGGCGGGAGCTGTCAAGGGATGCCCCCCTGCAGTCTCAGGATCGCCGCCGTACGCACCGTTAAGGTCGCGTGAAAGGCTGGGTGCAGACGTGTTCCTGACCCGACGAGCCGAGACGCGGAGGACGGTATGGACTGGGGTCGGTTCGCGCAGCAGATGGCGTCGATGGCCCGCGATCTCCTCGCCCAGGACTCGGTCGATGCCACGCTGGAACGGATCACGCACTCGGCGATCGAGCTGGTGGAGGGCTGCGACGCGGCCGGCATTCTCGTGCTGCACGACTCAAAGGTGCGGACGCTGGCACCCACGGAGCAGCTGGTCGTCGACAGTGACCAACTGCAGGAGCGGCTGGCCGAGGGGCCGTGCTTCGACGCCGCCCGCACCATGGACGGGGAGCGGGTCTTCCGCATTGCGGACTTCACTCAGGAGCAGCCGCGCTGGCCCACCTACGCACCCCGGGCACACGCCCTCGGCGTGGGCAGCATGATGGGCTTCCTGCTGTTCACCGAGGACGAAGAGCTAGGTGCGCTGAATCTCTACTCCCGCAAGCCCGGCATGTTCACCGAGGCCAGCGAACTGGCCGGCTGGCTGCTGGCCTCGCACGCCGCGGTCGCCTTCGCCAGCGCCCGCACCCACGCCCAGATGGAACAGGCCGTCACCACCCGCCATGTCATCGGCGAGGCCATGGGCATCCTCATGGGCGCCCACAACCTCACCGAAAAGCAGGCGTTCGACACCCTTCGCCGCTTCTCACAGGAGCACAACATCAAGCTGCGGGAGGTCGCCCGCCAGGTCTGCGAGCGAGGCGGCGTGGACCGACCCACGCGCGGCTCCCCCAGCTCGATGCCTGAACCGGAGGAGCCTGACCGGGGCAGCCCCCCAGGGGAACGCCGCTGAACCCGACCTGAACGCCAAGTCCCCCGTCCTGCATGTTTCACGCATCCATCAGCCGACCGACCCGTCAGCTGCTGAGTGCACCCGTGCTGAGCAGGCCCAGGAGCAGTACGCCGACGATGATCCGGTAGACGACGAAGGCGTTGAAGGAGTGCTTGGCGACGTACTTCAGCAGCCAGGCGATCGAGCCGTAGGCGACGACGAAGGAGACGATCGTGCCGACGGCGAGCGGGGCGGCGCCCACGCCCGTACCGAGGGCGTCCTTGAGCTCGTAGAGGCCGGCTCCGGTCAGGGCGGGGATGCCGAGGAAGAAGGAGAGGCGGGTGGCGGCGACGCGGTCCAGGTCGAGGATGAGGGCCGTGGACATGGTGGCGCCGGAGCGGGAGAAGCCGGGGAAGAGCAGCGCGAGGATCTGGGAGCTGCCCACCAGCATCGCGTCCTTGAAGGTGGTGTCGTCCTCACCGCGCTTGTGCCGGCCCATCTGGTCTGCCGCCCACATCACGCCACTGCCGACGATCAGCGAGCCCGCGACCACCCACAGAGACGCGAGCGGGCCCTCGATCAGCGACTTGGCGGCGAGACCCACGGCCACGATCGGGACGGTCGCGGCGATCACCCACCACGCGAACTTGTAGTCGTGGTGGTGGCGCTCCTCCTTGTTCACCAGGCCGCGCCCCCAGGCGGAGACGATCCGCACGATGTCCTTGAAGAAGTACACGAGCACGGCGGCGATCGCACCGACCTGGATGACGGCGGAGAACCCGACGACGGCGTCGTTGTCCACGGGGATACCCATCAGCCCCTCGGTGATCTTCAGATGTCCGGTGGAGGAGACGGGCAGGAACTCGGTCACCCCCTCGACGGCTCCGAGGACGACGGCCTGACCGACGTTAATGACGCTCATGGGATCCAGTTCTGCAGAGTTGGTCGACAGTGCTGTAGACAGTCTTACTACGGGCGGGTGTGATCCGGGTGACTACGCCCAGAGGGCCTGGGCGATCGACACCCCGACGAAGGCGGCGCCGAGGCCCGCCGTCACGCTTCCGACGACGTTGGCGGCAGCGTAGAGCCCTGCCCCGGTCTCGGTCAGCCGCAGGGTCTCGTACGAGAAGGTCGAGTACGTCGTCAGGGCACCGCACAGGCCGGTGCCGAGGAGGAGCCGGAGGTGGTCTCCGGCGGCGCCCTCGGCCGCCGCGCCGGTCAGCAGGCCCAGGATCAGGCAGCCGGTGACGTTCACCGCGAACGTGCCCCAGGGGAAGACCGAGTCGTGCCTCGACTGGACCGCGCGGTCGGTGAGGTAGCGCAGCGGGGCGCCCACCATGGCACCCGCGACGACCAACAGCCAGTTCACAACGACTTCTTACCCTTCGTGTCCGTTTTGCCGGGGCTGTCCTCGCGGCCGACGTATCTGATGACCTCGCAGTCGTCGAGGATGACCAGGCCTTCGCCGACGAGTTCGTCGAGCTGGGGCAGGAAGGCGCGCACGTGCTCCTCGGTGTCCACGATGACGATCGCCACCGGCAGGTCCTCGCTCAGTGACAGCAGCCGCGAGGTGTGGATCAGGGAGGAGGCGCCGAAGCCCTCGATGCCGCGAAAGACGCTGGCGCCGGCGAGGCCTGCCCTGTGGGCGCGGTGGACGATCTCGGAGTAGAGGGGCTTGTGGTGCCAGGTGTCGTTCTCGCCGATGAAGACGGTCACGCGCAGGGCGCTGCCGGTCAGCCTCGTCATGGCTGCCTCCACTTCAGGACGCGGCGGGCGGCGGCGACCGCGAGCCACACCGCGGTGAGGGCCGCGAGCAGGGTCGCGGCGAGGTAGGCCAGCCCGGTGCGGGGGTGGCCGGAGTCGACCAGCTTCTGGATGTCGACGGCGTAGGTCGAGAAGGTGGTGAAGCCGCCGAGCACGCCGGTGCCGAAGAAGGGCCGGACCAGGCGGTGGGCGGCCCACACATCGGTGATGACCACCATGAACACGCCGATCACGGCGCAGCCGACGACGTTGGTCCAGAAGGTCGCCCACGGAAAGCCGCCGGGCTGGGTCGGCCACCACAGGGACAGCGCGTAGCGGGCGACGGCCCCGATGGCTCCGCCGACTGCGACCACCGCGACGACGGGTGCCTGGGTGCGCCAGGCGGACGGCCGCGGGGTGCGGGGACCGGCGCGCAGGCTTTCGGCTTCCGGGGCTGTCATGGTCGTACGTCTCCTACTCGCCGGGGCCCGGGCGTGCGGGCGCCGCTCCTTCGCAAGTAGGGACCGTTGGCGGCACCACTGCCGCGGTTCGGGTACGGCGGGCCCCACCGCCGCGCCGCGGTGTGGTGGTCGCGGCCGGGCTACAGGGTAGCGCCCGGCCCGGAGCGGGGTCATTTCGGGGCGGGCCGCTCGCACACCGCGATGCCCCGCTCCCACAGGCTCCCCAGGACCAGGTGTCCGTCGGCCTCGCAGACGCTGGTGACGAAGCGGAAACCGGAGCGGCGGCGGGCGAGATGGTGGACGATCTCCCCCTGGTCGTCGACCGCCAGGACGCCGATGGTGCCGGTGGGGCGGTAGGGGGCGTGGACGGCGATACGGGCGGCTGCGCCGCGGACGGCGGGGGCGGTGCGGTGCAGCAGGTCGAGCGGGGGGATGCGGGGTCCGGCGAGCGAGACCCAGATCGGGCCGTCGGGTGAGCCGCGCCAGATGTTGTCAGGCATGCCCGGCAGGTTCTCGGCGAGCGGTTCGCTGCGTCCCGCGCTCGGACCGGCCAGCCAGTAGCGGGTCAGTCGACGGGCGCCGGTCTCGGCGACGACCAGGAACGATTCGTCCGCGCTCAGGGCGAGTCCGTTGGCGAACTGGAGCCCCTCCAGGAGGACTTCGGGGTTTTCGCTGCCGGGTGCGAGGCGCAGCAGGCGGCCAGTTCCGGTGTGTTCGACGATGTCGCCGATCCACTGGTCCAGGGGGTAGCGGCGGCTGGAGACGGTGAAGCAGATGCTCCCGTCGGACAGGGCGACCACGTTGCTGCAGAACCGCAGCCTCTCCCCCGCCACCGAGTCGGCAAGGATGCGCACGATGCCCTCGCGGAGGTCGACGCGCAGCAGCCCGAGCTCGGCGTCGCAGACCAACAGGGCGTCGTCCGGGAGGAGTTCGAGGCCGAGCGGCCGTCCTCCCGTTTCGGCGAGCACCTCGACGCGGGCGGGCGCATCGCCCGTCAGGCCTTCGATGCGCAGGATGCGGCCGTCCTCCACTCCGGTCAGCACGCGGCCGCGGGCGTCGGATACGACGTCCTCGGGGCCGCGGCCGCCTATGGCGACGTACCGGAGCGGGACCAGTTCACTGGGACGGTCCATGAAAACCTCCTCGTCGAGCCCGGGACAGTTCATGCTGGCATGCATACGCATGCCCGCCGGGTGCCGCGTCACCCGATCAGGTTTACCGGGACGTATTCCTGGCCACTCAGGACACCACCACCGGTAGCTGCGGGCCGGAGGAAGGGGTGGTCCCCATGTCGCGGTCGGCCGTCTGGCACCGGCTGGGGCTCACCGAGTTGCATCAGCGTGGCAAGGAGCTGGAGCTGATGCACCGGGCCATGGGGTTCGCCACGCTCGCCCTGGTCACGCTGGCGCCGCTGCTGATCCTGGTGGCGGCGGCGGATCCGCTGGGGCACGGCGGGTTCGCGCTGTGGCTGGTGGACGGCATGGCCCTGTCCGGACGGTCCGCCGACGCGCTCGCGCATGTCTTCGGGCCGACCCGCCAGGTGATCAGCACCACCAGTGCGCTGAGCGTCGCGCTGCTCGCACTGTTCGGCATATCGTTCGCGTCGAGCGTGCAGAACGGCTACGAGCGGATCTGGAAGACGGCCGCCGCTCCCTGGCACCGGATCTGGCGGCATGCGGTCTGGCTGGTCATGCTCATGGGATACCTGTACGCCCAGGTCCAGACCCGCAACGTACTGCAGGGACCGCCCCGCATCCTGCTCAGCATGGGCGTCGGCATCCTGTTCTTCTGGTGGGGGCCGCATTTCCTGCTCAGCCGTCAAGTGCCCTGGCGCTATCTGCTGCCCGGCGCGCTCGCCACGATGGCGGGCCTGGTCGGCCTGCGCGGCTTCTCGTACCTGGTGTTCACCCCGCTCCTGGTCACCAACGCGATCAGCTACGGCCCCGTCGGCACCGTACTGGTGGTGGAGTCCTGGCTCGTCGGCGTGGGGTTCGTCGTCTACGGCGGTGCGCTCCTTGGCCGGCTGGTGTGCGAGCGGCTCGGTCACCTCGACCCGCCGCCGGACCCGACGGCACCGGAACCGACGGACCAGGGACAGGGGCCGTCGGCACTGCGTTCCTAGGCTGCCCTACCAGCCCTTCTCGAACATGCGGGCCACCTCGGCGATGCGTATCTCGTCGCGCCGGTAGTAGGTGCGCCGGCGGATCCTGCGCGTGCGCAGCAGGCCGATGCCGGCGAGGAGTTCGAGGTGGGTGCAGGCGACCGTGCGGGGCACGCCCAGCTTGGCGGCGACGGCGTCCGCGGTGACGCCGTCCTCGACGAGGTCGCCGTGCGGCTGCGGTGGGAAGTGCGCCGCCGGATCCTTCAGCCACTCCAGGATGTCCAGGCGCTTCTCGCTGACGGGAGTCCTCAACATGTCGTCCCCCTCTCCGGACGGACCACCGCAAACCGCGTCTTCCCACTCTCCCGCAGTCGACGCAGCCGTGTCCGGGACTCGGGGACCCTTGTCCGGGACCGAACGGCCCAATCCGCACAGGGCCGTTCGGCCCCATCGCCGAAAACAAAGGGCGAGGGCCCGGCCGCTCCCCTGCGGCCGGGCCCTCTCTTCGCGGTTCAGCGGTGGCTGAACCACGCCATCGCCGGGAGCGCCTTGTCGTCGTAGCCGAACAGGGCCTGGTTCTCCCAGCCGTTGCCTGAGATGGAGTCGGTCGGGTCCCAGCCGTTGCCGGTCACGGCGGTCCAGGTCGCCTCCCAGTAGAAGACGCCGAGGCCACGGCCGTTCGGGACGGCCTCCACGATGTTGGCGACCGCGTTCATCCACGCCAGCTGTCCCGCCGAGGTGGCCGGGTAGCCGGTGACCAGTTCGCCGGTGGTGTCGATCTGGTTCTCCAGGGAGTCGTCCTGGGCGAGGGTGAACGGGTAGGCCGTCTCCGCGATGAAGACCGGCTTGCTGTAGCGGGAGGCCACGTCGTCCAGGGTGGTCTGGGCCGCGGCCAGCGAGCCGTGCCAGTAGCCGTAGTAGGACAGGCCGATCACGTCGTAGTTGATGCCGTACGTCTTGGCGTTGTCGAACCACCAGCGGACGGTGGAGTCGTCACCGGCGTTCGCCAGGTGCAGTGCGACCTGCGTGCCGGAGGAGACCGCCTTGACCGCGCTGTAGCCGGAGTTGATCAGACCGGCGAGCTGCGACCAGTTGTCGGTGGAGCCCTCGGACCACAGCATGCCGCCGTTGATCTCGTTGCCGACCTGGACCATGTCGGCGGTGGTGCCCTGCGCCTTGAGCGCGTTGAGCACGTCGTACGTGTGGTTGTACACGTCCGTCTTGAGCTGGCTGTAGCTGTGGCCGGACCAGGCGGCGGGCTTGGTCTGGGCGCCCGGGTCGGCCCACTTGTCCGAGTAGTGGAAGTCGACCAGCAGCTTCATGCCGGCCGCTTTGATGCGCTTGGCCATGGCCAGCACGCGCGTCTTGTTGTTGTAGCCGTCGGCCGGGTTGACCCACACCTTCAGGCGCGCGTAGTTCATGCCGGAGTTCTTCAGGATGGTGACCGCGTCGCCGGTGGTGCCGGAGCTGGTCTTGTAGACGCCGCCGAGGGCCTCGCTCTTGGCGAGTGAGGAGATGTCGGCACCCTTGATGGACAGTCCGGTTGATCCGGATGCGAAGGTCAGGTCGTCAACATTGATCCAGTTGCCCGCGTTCGCGTCACTGTTGATGCTGATCGTGCACTGGTTGTTCGTCACATTGATCGACGTGACGATACGGACCCAGCTGCTGGTGGACACCGGCAGGTCGGTCTTCTGTTCCGAACTGCCGCAGTTCTTCAGGGATATGTAGGCGGAGTTCTGACCGCCGCTGGAGCGGACCCAGGCGGTGAGCGTGTAGTTGCCGTTGGTCAGGCCCGACAGGTACTGGTACGTCTCCACCTTGTACGCGGCGGAGGAGTACTGGGACAGGCGGTAACTGCCGCTGTGGCCACCGGACTCCGAGTACGAGGCGCCCGTGTCGCCGTACTCCGACCAGCCGGTGGGCGTGGCCGCGCCCGCACCGTCCGACTCGAAGCCGCCGTTGGTGAGGGTGCTTGCCGCCTGCGCGCTGGGTGCGGGCAGGGCGACGAGGGCGAGCCCTGCCGCGAGCGGCAGCAGCAAGGTCCTGAGGGTGCGTCTGGGATGGAACATGGTCGTCCTTCGTCCCTTCGACGAAAGGGGGGATGGCAAATCCCCTCCTATGGGGGTGTCCCTCCGGTGGGGCCGGAGGGAGAGCCCCTCTGCCCGCGGCTCGCAGCTCGCGCGGGCGAAGGGGAGTCGGTTCAGCCGTCGAGTCGTACGACCCGGACGGCTCCGGCGGGGACCGCGAGGCGGCCCGCGGCGCGTTCGCCGGTCAGCAGCTCGGTGCCGGGCACGTCCAGCGGAACCTTGGCGTCCGACGCGGTGTGGTTGATCGCGAAAAGGTAACTGCCCGACTCGCCGGTGCGGCGCACGACTTCGACGTCGCGGGGCAGGTCGGCGCGCGGGGCGACGCGCGCGTCCTCGATCGCCCAGCCCAGCAGGGCGTCCAGGCCCTCGGCGCCGAGACGGGTGGAGACGTACCAGGCGGTGCCCTCGCCGAGGCGGTGGCGGGTGACGGCCGGGTAGCCCGCGGTGAGGCCGTCGGCGTAGGTCCACACGGTCTCGGCGCCGCGCGGGACGACGAACTCCGTCCACACGTCGCCGCTGAGCTCGGAGCCGTCGGGGCCGGTGATGCGCACCAGTTGGTCCGGCAGCAGCGGCGAGAACTCCTCGACCGTGAGGCCGAGCACGTCCCGGAGCGCGCCCGGGTACGGGCCCTCGTGGACTGCGTCGTGCTCGTCGACGATGCCGGAGAAGTACGAGACGACGAGGGTGCCGCCGTTCTCGACGTACTCCTTGAGGTTGTGGCCGGCCGCCTCCGTCATCAGGTACAGGGCGGGCACGACGACAACGGGATAGACCGACAAGTCGCCTTCCGGGTGAGCGAAGTCGACGGTGAGGTGGCGGTCGTAGAGGACCTCGTAGAAGGCGTCGGCGCGCTCCCGTGCGTCGTGGTCCTCGCTGGGACGCCATTCGAGGTTCTGCGCCCACCAGGAGTGCCAGTCCCAAAGGACGGCCACGTCCGCCCGGGTGCGGGTGCCGCGGATGGTGCTCAACGAGTCGAGGGACGCGCCCAGTTCGACGACCTCGCGCCACACGCGGGTGTCGGTGCCGCCGTGCGGGAGCATCGCCGAGTGGAACTTCTCGGCGCCGCGCCGGGACTGGCGCCACTGGAAGAACATGGCTCCGTCGGAGCCGCGGGCCACGTGCGCCAGGGAGTTGCGGGCCATCTGGCCGGGGGCCTTGGCGGGGTTGCGGGGCTGCCAGTTGACGCCCGAGGTGGAGTGCTCGAGGAGCAGCCACGGGGCACCGCCCGCGACCGAACGGGTCAGGTCGGCGGCCATCGCGAGGTTGACGTGGGTGCGGCGGCCGTCGGTGATCAGGTAGTGGTCGTTGGTGACGATGTCGACCTCGCGGCCCCAGGCCCAGTAGTCGACGGAGTCGCACTGGCTGAGGGCGGTCATGAAGTTCGTCGTGACCGGGACGCCCGGCGAGAGACGGTGCAGGATGTCCCGCTCCGTCACGAAGTTCTCGCGCATGGTGGCGTCGGCGAAGCGCTTGTAGTCCAGCGCCTGGGCCGGGTTGACGGCCGTGGGGGTGGCGCGCGGCGGGTTGATCTGCTCGAAGCCGGCGTAGCGCTGGCCCCAGAAGGCCGTCCCCCAGGCCTCGTTGACGCCTTCGACGGCCTCGTACGTCGACTGCAGCCAGCGGCGGAAGTGGGCGGCGCAGGAGTCGCAGTAGCAGGCCGAGACGGGGACGCCGTACTCGTTGTGCACGTGCCACATCGCGAGGGCGGGGTGGTCGCCGTAGCGCTCGGCGAGCTGCGTGGTGATGGTCGCGGCGGCCGCGCGGTAGTCCGCGTTGCTGTGGCAGATGGCGGCGCGGGAGCCGAACTCGTAGCGCACGCCCTCCCGGCTCACCGGCAGTGCGTCGGGGTGGGCGCGGTAGAACCAGGCGGGCGGGCAGACGGTGGGGGTGCCCAGGTCGACGCGTATGCCGTGCTCGTGCAGCAGGTCGAAGAGGCGGTCGAGCCAGCCGAAGTCGTACACCCCGGGTGAGGGCTCCAGCAGCGCCCAGGAGAAGATCCCGACACTCACCATGGTGACGCCGGCCTCCCGCATCAGCCGGACGTCCTCGTGCCAGACGCTTTCCGGCCACTGCTCGGGGTTGTAGTCCCCACCGAAGGCGAGCCTGGTGAGGCCCCTGGGGCTGGTCTCCGGCATGGATCTCTCCCGTTTTATTGATCATTTGGGAACGTGCACACACAGCGGAGGCGGTGCGGGCCCAACATAACCGCACAGCAACAACCATTGACAAGTGTCCGGGATGTTTCTCTACTGTGAACGCTCACAGAGAGCGTCTCAGGTCCTCGCGACGGGCGGGGACCCGGCTCATGTGATTCGCATGGCAGGTTCCCGCAAGAGGCGGGGACCCAGGTCAGGGGAGAGATCCATGCCCAACACGACGCGCAGTCGCCTCGTGGCATCCACCATCGCCGTTGCCCTCGGCGCCACCGCACTCGCCGCCTGCGGCTCGTCCGACAGCGACAGCAAGACCGAATCGGGTCCGGTCTCGCTGACGTACTGGACCTGGACGCCCGGCATGGACAAGGTCGTCGACCTGTGGAACAAGGGCCAGGGCAAGAAGGACCAGATCACCGTCACGGTGAAGAAGCAGGCGTCCGGCGACTCGCTGGTCACCAAGATCCTCACCGCCCACAAGGCGAAGCAGGCACCGGACCTGGTGCAGGCCGAATACCAGGCGCTGCCGACGCTGGTCAGCAATGACGCCCTGGCCGACATATCGAAGGACGTCGGCGACGCGAAGAGCAAGTTCGCCGAGGGCGTCTGGCAGCAGACCACGCTGGGCACGGACGCGGTGTACGCGGTGCCGCAGGACATCGGCCCGATGATGTTCTACTACCGCGCCGACCTCTTCAAGAAGTACGGCCTGACGGTCCCGACCACCTGGGAGCAGTTCGCCGAGACCGCCCGCGCGCTGAAGAAGAAGGCCCCGGACAAGGACCTCACCACCTTCTCCGCCAACGACTCCGGCCTCTTCGCGGGCCTCGCCCAGCAGGCCGGCGCCAAGTGGTGGACCACCTCCGGCGACAAGTGGAAGGTCGGCATCAACGACACGGCCACCAAGAAGGTCGCCGACTTCTGGGGCGGCCTGGTCAAGGAGGGCGCCGTCGACAACCAGCCGATGTACACCCCGGCCTGGAACAAGGCGCTCAACACCGGCAAGCAGATCGCCTGGGTCTCCGCCGTGTGGGCGCCGGGCACGCTGACCACGGCCGCGCCCGACACCAAGGGCAAGTGGGCCATGGCCCCGCTCCCCCAGTGGACCGCGGGCGACAACGTCACCGGCAGTTGGGGCGGCTCCTCCACCGCCGTCACCACGGACTCCAAGCACCGGGCGGCCGCCGCGAAGTTCGCCGCCTGGCTGAACACCGACGGCTCCGCCCTCCAGGCGCTGGCCAAGGAGAGCGGCATCTACCCGGCCGCCACCAACGCCCAGACCAGCGGCGCCTTCGCCACCCCGCCGGCGTACTTCTCGAACCAGTCGGACTTCTACACCAAGGCCGCCGAGATCGCGAAGACCACGGCGCCCTCGGCCTGGGGCCCGAACGTGAACGTCGCCTACACGACCTTCAACGACGCCTTCGGCGCCGCCGCGAAGAACAAGTCGGACTTCACCGCCGCCCTGGACAAGATGCAGGACGCCACGGTCGCCGACCTCAAGAAGCAGGGCTTCGAGGTCTCCGAGTGACCAGCGCACGCCGGAAGTCGTACGGGGTCAAGGGGGCCCCGTACGCCTTCCTCTTCCCCGCGACGATCCTCTTCGCCCTGTTCTTCGCGCTGCCCATCGGCTACGCGGTCTGGCTCAGCTTCCGCAAGGTGCACGTCTCCGGGCTCGGCCTGGGCTCGGGCGCCCGCAAAGAGGTCTGGGCCGGCCTGGAGAACTACACCGACGCCCTCACCGACAGCGAACTGCTGCACGGGACGCTGCGCGTCCTCGGCTACGGCCTCATCGTCATCCCGGTGATGCTCGGCCTCGCCCTGCTGTTCGCGCTG
This sequence comes from Streptomyces sp. NPDC001663, assembly GCF_042893105.1. Lineage (NCBI taxonomy): Bacteria > Bacillati > Actinomycetota > Actinomycetes > Kitasatosporales > Streptomycetaceae > Streptomyces > Streptomyces sp. NPDC001663. The sequence continues at coordinate 314,927 of NZ_JBIAUR010000009.1, forward strand.
ATGCTCGACTCCGACAAGGTGCGCCTCGCGCCCTTCACCCGGCTCGCGATCTTCCTGCCGTACGCCATCCCCGGCGTGGTCGCGGCACTGCTGTGGGGCTTTCTGTACCTGCCGGACGTCAGCCCCTTCTACTACGTGCTCGAGAAACTGCACATGCCGCAGCCGAACCTGCTCGACGGCGGCCCGCTGTACGTCGCGCTGTCGAACATCGCGGTCTGGGGCGGCACCGGCTTCAACATGATCGTCATCTACACCTCGCTGCAGGCGATCCCGGCCGAGGTGTACGAGGCGGCGAAGCTGGACGGCGCCACCCCGCTGCAGATCGCACTGAAGATCAAGATCCCGATGGTGGCCCCCTCGCTGGTGCTGACCTTCTTCTTCTCGATCATCGCGACGCTGCAGGTGTTCAACGAGCCGACCACCCTCAAGCCGCTCACCAACTCCGTGTCCACGACCTGGAGTCCGCTGATGAAGGTGTACCGGGACGCCTTCGGCACGGGCGACATCTACCAGGCGGCCGCCGAGGCCGTGATCATCGCCCTCGCCACGCTGGTGATGTCCTTCGGCTTCCTGCGTGCCGCGAACCGCCGCCAGAAGCAGGAGGCAGCACGATGAGTTCTCTTGCCGTCCAGAAGGCCCCCTCGGCGGCCGGCACGACCGGCGCCGCCCAGAGCCGCCCGCCGCTGCGCAGGCGGATCGCGCTGATCCCGACGATCACCCTGGTGCTCGGTGCCATCTACATGCTGCTGCCCGTGGTCTGGGTGGTGATCGCGTCCACTAAGTCCAGCACCGAGCTGTTCTCGACCTTCACGTTCCTGCCGGGTTCGGGCTTCGTCGACAACATCAAGGATCTCAACTCCTACCGCGGCGGCGTCTACTGGAAGTGGATGGGCAACTCCGCCCTCTACGCCGGTCTCGGCGCCCTGCTGTCGACCTGCGTGTCGTCGTTCAGCGGCTACGCACTCGCGACCTACCGCTTCCGCGGACGCGAGACGATGTTCAACGTCCTCCTCGCGGGCGTGCTGATGCCGCCGATCATTCTCGCCGTCCCGCAGTACCTGCTGATGGCGAAGGCGGGCGTCACGGACTCGTACCTGTCGGTGCTGCTCCCGCAGGTCCTCTCCCCCTACGGCGTCTACCTCGCGCGCATCTACGCGGCCGCCGCCGTGCCCAGCGACGTGGTGGAGGCCGGGCGGATGGACGGGGCGAGCGAGTGGCGGATCTTCACCCGGGTCGCGCTGCCGATGATGATCCCCGGGCTGGTGACGGTGTTCCTGTTCCAGTTCGTCGCGATCTGGAACAACTTCCTGCTGCCGTACATCATGCTCAGCGACGACGAGAAGTTCCCGATCACGCTCGGCCTGTACACGCTCCTGGAGCAGGGCGCCAACACGCCGGCGCTCTACACGGGGGTCATCACCGGCGCGTTCCTCGCGGTGTTCCCGCTGATCGCGCTCTTCCTGGTCATCCAGCGCTTCTGGAGCCTCGATCTGCTCTCCGGGGCCGTAAAGTCATGACCTTGGCTTCGCCCACTCGTGGACGAGGGGATTCTCACCGCTCGCGCTGTGAGGATTTCTGCTTCACCGCCGACTGCCCGCCCGGAGTTTCCCGTTGAGGTCTTACACCAGCTCCACAGACAGACACCGCCAGCCCGGCGGCCAGAAGGTTCTTCGCCGCGTTCACGTCCCGGTCGTGGACCGTTCCTCATCCGCACCTCCAAGTGCGGACACTCAACGGAATCCTCCCAGCCCGGGCGCCGCAGGCGGAGCACAGCTGAGAGGAGGGCAGGAAGCGATCCACCGCGATCACTTCCCGCCCGTACCAGGCGGCCTTGTATTCCAGCAGGCTACGGAACTGAGCCCACGCCGCGTCGCCGATGGCACGGGCCAGACTCCGATTCTTGACCAAGCCGCGCACGGTCAAGTCCTCGATCACGAGCGTTTGGTTGTCACGCACGAGTCGTGTAGTGAGCTGGTGGAGATGGTCTCTGCGCCGGTCGGCGATCCGAGCATGGATCTTGACGACCCGGCGCCGGGCCTTGGCCCGGTTGGCGCCGTCCCCCCTGGCCTTGCGAGCGAGCGTGCGCTGCGCCCTGGCGAGGCGGTCGCGGTCGCGGCGCTCATGCCTTGGGTTGGCGATCTTCTCTCCCGTGGACAGGGTCAGCAGGTGTTCCAGGCCCACATCGATGCCCACCGCCGTGCGGGTTGCCGGAAGTGGGGTGATGGTGGGGTCGCTGCACAGCAGAGACACGAACCAGCGCCCGGAGCTGTCCTGGGACACTGTCACCGTGGACGGCTCCGCGCCCTCGGGCAGGGGGCGGGACCATACAATCGGCAGGGGCTCGGTCATCTTCGCCAAAGTGAGCTTCCCGTCCCGGTAGCGGAACGCGCTCGTGGTGTACTCCGCCGCCCTTCGCGACCTTTTCTTCGACTTGAACCGCGGATGCTGTGCCCGTTTGTCCAAGAAGTTGGCGAAGGCCTTCTGCAGATGCCGCAGCGTCTGCTGCAACGGCACCGAGGACACGTCGTTCAGGTAGGCGAGCTCCTCGCTCTTCTTCCACGCCGTGAGCATCGCCGAAGTGGCGTTGTAGTCGACCCGCTCACCGCGTGCCCAGGCCTCGGCGCGGGCGGTCAGTGCCAGGTTGTAGACCTTCCGCACACACCCGAACGCGCGCAACAGCTGGGCCGCTTGCGCATCGGTTGGATAGAAGCGGTACTTGTACGCACGCTTCACGGGTGCAGAATTCACATCACGCAAACTATTGCATCGCCTCGGACTTCCGAGCGACGAGTCGATAGTGAAAGGCCATCCGTCCCGGCGGCGTATTGCCTCCCCCCGGCCTGCTGTACACGAGACCGTTACCGCTCCGCTCTGAGGGTCGGCGTATTCACGGAGGTAACCAGATGAGCAACACGGGGGGCCGACGCAGACCGCCGACGATCCACGACGTGGCCCGCGAGGCGGGTGTCTCACGGGGCACCGTCTCGCGGGTGCTCAACGGCGGGCACTACGTCAGCCCGACCGCCCAGGAGGCGGTCAACGCGGCGATCCGCAAGACGGGTTACGTCGTGAACCGGCACGCCCGGTCGCTGATCACCGGACGTTCGGACTCGATCGGCTTCCTGCTGACGGAGCCTCAGGAGCGGTTCTTCGAGGACCCCAACTTCAATGTCCTGCTGAGCGGTTGCACCCAGGCGCTGGCCGCGCACGACATCCCGCTGCTGCTGATGCTGGCGGGCACCGAGGACGAACGGCGGCGCATCACGCGGTACATCACCGCAGGTCACGTCGACGGGGTGCTGCTGGTCTCCAGCCACTCCGGGGACCGGGTGGCCGAGCAGCTGCGCGAGGCGGGGGTGCCCCTCGTCCAGTGCGGCAAGCCCATGGGGCTCGGTTCCAAGGTGAGCTACGTGGCCGCGGACGACCGGGACGGCGCCCGTGACATGGTGCGCCACCTGTTGTCGCTGGGCCGCCGCCGGATCGGCATCGTGACCGGTCCGCTGGACACCCCGGGCGGTGTCGACCGCCTCGCCGGCTACAAGGAGGTGCTCATGGAGGCGGGCGTCGAGGTCGACGAGCGGCTCATCGTCTCCGGCGACTACAGCCGGGCCAGCGGCGAGGCGGGCACCGAACGGCTGCTGGCGCAGGCTCCGGACATGGACGCCGTGTTCGTGGCCTCCGACCTGATGGCGCAGGGTGCCCTGGCCGCGCTGCGCCGGGCGGGCCGCCGGGTCCCCGAGGACGTGTCCGTGGGCGGCTTCGACGACTCCAGCGCGGCGACGGAGGCCACCCCCGCCCTCACGACGATCCGCCAGCCCTACGACCGCATCAGCGCCGAGATGGTACGGGTGCTGCTGGCGCAGATCGGGGGCGAGGACCCGGCCGCAGTGATCCTTCCGACGGAGTTGGTGAAGCGGGAGTCGACGTAAGGGTCTGTGGCCCGGACTCCTCTTCGTGGGCGCGCTGATCGGCCACGGCCGGCGGCGCGCCCTCGGCGTATCGGCCCGGGCGCCGACCGAGGTCGCAGGAACCGGTCAGGATCGAAGAAGCCTCGCCCTGCTCCCCCGCCCTAGCGTGAAACCACCGACGAAATCCGTCGGTGCGACCAGCGCGGAGGAGTGCACCATGACCGCCGGACTCAAGACGATCATCTACCCCGTCAAGGACATCGCCCGGGCCAAGGCCCTGTTCGGCGCCCTGTTGGGGGTGGAACCGTACGCGGACGAGCCGTACTACGTCGGCTTCAAGGACGCCGGACAGGATGTCGGGCTCGACCCCAACGGGCACGCGAAGGGCATGACCGGACCGGTGCCGTACTGGCACGTCGACGACATCCGGGGGCGGCTCGCCGCGGTGGTGGAGGCGGGGGCCGAGGTGCTGCAGGATGTGCAGGACGTCGGCGGCGGCAGGCTGATCGCCTTCGTGAAGGACACGGACGGCAATCTCGTGGGGCTGCTCCAGGACCCGGCCGCCTGACGTTCCCGCCCGGACTGTATGCGCCCGCACTAATTGCACACTCAACGAATGGCCGATTCGGTGTTACCGTGCGGGTATGGCAGCAAGAACGGCCGAGGCCCGGCTGGAGGAGAGGTGGCGGGACATCCTCTCCGTGCACGCGCGCACGATGTGCGAGATCGACCGGGTCCTGCACCCGCACGGCCTGGGCGCGAGCGACTTCGAGGTGCTCGACATCCTCGCGTCCGAGACGCCCGGCGAGGGCGACCAGTGCCGGGTGCAGAACCTCGTGGGACGGGTCCATCTCAGCCAGAGCGCACTGTCCCGGCTCATCGGCCGGCTGGAGAAGGACGGTCTGGTGGAGCGTTCCGTCTGCGCGGAGGACCGGCGCGGCGTGTGGGTCGCGCTCACCCGCAAGGGGCGCGACCTGCACGCCGAGGTGCAGCCGCTGCAGCGTGAGGTACTGACCCGGATGCTGGGCGAGCAGGCAGTGTCCGGCGGCCCCTAGGAGGGACCATCAATCCGGACTGCGGTGGGCGGCCGCCGCGCCGAGGTGACCGAGCGCGAGCACGATCGCGGCGGTCCGTACGGCATGGGCGATCTGCCAGCGATCGCGTACGCGTGCCCAGTCGGCGGGCGGATTCTGCGCATGCCAGCTCAACTGCTCCACGTTGATGGGGCCGTTGACCGCGAGGGAGATCGCGAGGGCCACCAGGAGCAGTGCGAGCGCGACGGCCACCGGGCGGCGCGTGAGACCGAGCCCCCTCCGCTCCTCGACGGCCAGGACGGCCACGGCGATGAGCGTCGGCACGAAGACGGCGCCGATGAACCAGGTGAAGACGGTGAACTCGGCCTGCCGGACGCGGACGTACTCCGGGCCGCTCAGCCGTCGTAGCGCCAGTTCGAGAAAGAGCACGGTGGCGGCGATTCCCGCAAGCATTCCGCAGCCCAGAAGGCTCACTTGCCGCGCGATCCTGCCAACCGCGGCTTTCGTCATCGCGCACGCTCCCTCCGGGGATACGGCCCTCCCTTCGCCTTGACGAAAGGAAGCGCCGCCGCGTGACGCCGTCGGCACCACGACCGTTCGAGCCCCGGCGACGGCAGCGCTAGGGCGCACACCCCCGCAGGATGAACGCGATCACGTCGTCCAGTCCGTGTTCGTCCGTCTCCGGGGGCAGCATGCCGGTCACCGCGAGGTCGGCGTAGCCGTGCAGGGTGGCGAACACCGGTAGGCCGACGCGTTCCATCGGTCCCTCCTGCACCTCTCCCCTGGCCTGGCCCTCGCCGATCAGGCGGACGACCAGCTCCGACCAGCGGTGTGCGGCTTCGAGCAGAGCCTGGGAGGCCTCCGGGTCGTGCTTGATCGAGTACATCAGGTCGAGCAGTTCGGCGTTGTCCCGGGCGAAGCCCACATACGCGTGGACCATCGCCTCGAGCTGCTTCGCGAACGTCTCTCCGACGCCGTCCTGTGACGCCGCGAGGACGGCGGTCAGCCGCTCGAAGCCGGTCAGGGCCAGCGCGTCCAGCAGGGCCTGCTTGTCCTTGAAGTGGCGGCTGGGCGCGGCATGGCTGACCCCGAGGTCGCGGGCGAGTTCGCGCAGCGACAGCGCGGCCGGCCCCTTCTCCCGGAGCGTCTCCTCGGCCCGGGTCAGCAGCGCGGCGCGAAGGTCTCCGTGGTGATAGCGGCGATGGCGGGTGTGCATGGTCGTCAGTGTATCCGTCATGTTTGTGCCGCCTACATTGTTGTCGCCGTCACCATTGTTGTCATTGACAGCATTGTTGGCACCGCCTACATTGGCGGTCATGACTACTTCACCCAGCAAGTGGAACGTGACCGACATCCCCGACCAGACCGGCCGCACCGCCGTCGTGACCGGCGCCAACAGCGGGCTCGGCATCGCCACCGTGCAGGCGCTGGCCGGCGCGGGCGCACATGTGGTGCTCGCCGTGCGGGATCCCAAGCGCGGCGAGGCCGCCGCCGCGGGCGTGCACGGAAGCGTGGAGGTGCGCCGCCTCGACCTCGCCGACCTCGCCTCCGTGCGGGAGTTCGCCGGGAGTTGGCGCGGCGACCTGGACCTGCTCGTCAACAACGCCGGTGTCATGAACATCCCGGAGTCCGCCACCAAGGACGGCTTCGAGATGCAGTTCGGCACCAATCACCTGGGCCACTTCGCCCTGACGAACCTGCTGCTGCCGCACATCACCGACCGGGTGGTGACCGTGTCGTCCGGCGCGCACAAGATGCCGGGCACCCCGTACATCCACTTCGACAACCTCAACCTCACCGGCGAGTACGCGCCCATGACGGCGTACAGCCAGTCCAAGCTGGCCAACCTGCTGTTCACCCTGGAACTCCAGCGCAGGCTGGCCGAGTCGGGCTCGTCCGTACGCGCCCTGGCCGCGCACCCCGGCTATGCCGCCACGAATCTGCAGAGCCATGACGCGAGTGCGCTGCGGCGTGCCTTCATGTGGGCGGGCAACCGCTTGATGGCCCAGGACAGCAAGGCCGGCGCGCTGCCCACGCTGTACGCCGCCGTGCAGGACCTGCCCGGCGCGAGTTACGTCGGCCCGGACGGCCTCGGTGAGATGCGCGGCGCCCCGACCCTGGTCGGCCGTTCGCCGGCGGCCAGCGACCCGGCCGCGGCCCGCCGTCTGTGGACCGTCTCGGAGGAGCTGACCGGCGTCACCTTCCCGCAGTCGGCCGCGGTCACGGCCTGACCCGCCATCAGGTCGTTCTCGACAGCGGGAGCCAGGCGGTCGAACCAGGCTTCCGTGTCGGCCGGTTCGAGTAGCCCTTCGAGCCGGAGGGTGGGCTCCATGTGCTGGAAGACCCGGCCGACACCCATGCCCAAGGTGCCGTTGGCCGGATGCAGGACCAGCACGCGCGTGCCGTCGAGCGGCTCGATGTCGGCCGGGATGCCCTCGAGGTACACATGGGCGCCATGGCCGTCGAAGAGGCGGAAACGACGTATCGCGGGGTCACGTGGCCCCAGGTTCGGGTCGGCGTCGGTCGCCGCCTCGACCCACCTGCGCACTGGGCACTCCCCCGCGACCAGCCCCTGCTCGGGATCGCCGATCAGCCGGTCCGGGAGGAGGGTGTGCAGCTGCAAGTTGTCGCCGATGCCGCCCATCGTCAGGGCATACCCCCTCCGGCCTTCGGCTCCGGCAGCGGTCCCGGGCCGCGCGGGCCATGGAGATGAACGCGATGGTCCCGTCCATGTCGAACCAGGACATGGCGATCTGGGCGAAGCACTCCTCGTGGAGGCCCCTTTTCAGGGCGGCCAGCTTGCGCAAGTCTGCACCAGACGCTTGCAGTTCGAGCTCCTGGGTCGGCCAGTTGGCCGCGGTCCTCGACGACGAGCCGCTGCGCGTCCTGAATCCCCGCACGTCGACCAGGGCCATGGGCGAGCCGCCCCACTCGACGCACGCTGCCACCAGTACGGCCGTCTTGGCGTAGCCGCCCGCCAGTCCCGGCAGCCACGGCGCGAGCGCCTCGATCACGGCGGTCTCAGATTCGGGGCCCCCGGTACGGGCGGCCTCCGTCAGCCGGGCGATCGCCGAAGGGAAACCCGAGCCGGACTTCATCCGGGCGACGAGTTCGTCGACGAGCGGCCGCGGCACCCGGAGGCCCTCGTCAAAGCAGTCGGGCGAGGGCGTCCGCGGAAGGACTTCCGGGAACCGCCTGGTAGATGATGATCACCTGCTGTTCGGCGCCGCCGACGGTGAGCGCCTGCCGCCGCAGGGCCAGTTCACCGACCTGCGGATGCAAGAACCGTTTGAGTTCGTCACGGGAGGGACGTGCGTCGTGCCGCGCCCAGAGGCTGCGGAAGTCGTCGTCCGCCTCCAGCTCCGCGATGAGCGACGCGGTCGCGGGATCGCGCAGGTCGGACTCGGCGCGCAGGGCCGCCGCGGTCTGAGCGGCGATCTCCGGCCAGTCGGGGAAGAGCCGACGCGCCAACGGGTCGAAGAACATGTCCCGGGCCAGGTTGTGCCCGGGCTCGTACATCGGGGCGAGCGCCCGGGCCCACTTGTTGGCGGCCAGCACGTCGAAGCGCCGGTTGCGCACGTACGCCGGGCTGTCCACCCCCGCGTCGAGCAACTGGTGCACGCCGGCTCTGACTTCGGCGTCGGACGGCCGTACGGGATCCGGGCGGCGAGCGCGAAGAGATGCGCGGAGGTGTCGGCGTCCAGCTCCAGTGCCCGCGCGAGCGCCCACAACACCTGCGGCGACGGGTGCCGGTCGACACCCTGTTCCAACCGGGTCAGGTACGGCTCGCTGATCCCGGCCAGCCGGGCCAGCTCGTCCCGCCGCAGCCCCGGCACCCGACGCCGGCCGAGAGTCGGCAGATCGGCGCGCGAGGAGGGGACCAGTCCCCGCCGGGCCTTGAGGAACTCCCCCAGCACGTTGTCGCTCGCCATGGTCTCGAAGGGTAACCCTCCCGGGGTGCTGGCTGCGGTTCGGCGGTCCCCGCACGGTGGAGGCATGACGAAGACATGGTTCATCACCGGCGCGTCCCGCGGCTTCGGCCGGATCTGGGCCGAGGCCGCTCTCTCCCGGGGCGACCGGGTCGCCGCCACGGCACGCCGCCCCGAGTCCCTGCACTCCCTCGTCGACAGCTACGGCGACAGGGTCCTCCCCCTGCGCCTCGACGTCACCGACCGCGCCGCCGTCACATCGGCCGTACAGCGGGCCGTGGATGAGTTCGGCCACCTCGACGTGGTCGTCAACAACGCCGGTTACGGCCTCTTCGGCATGGTCGAGGAGACCACCGAGGCGCAGGCCCGCGCCCAGCTCGACACCAATCTGCTCGGTCCGCTGTGGGTGACGCAGGCCGCGCTGCCGTTCCTGCGCGCCCGCGGCAGAGGACACATCCTCCAGGTGTCCAGCCTCGGCGGCCTGGCCGCCTTCCCGACCCTCGGGCTGTACAACGCCTCCAAGTGGGCGCTCGAGGGAATGAGCGAAGCGCTCGCCCAGGAGGTCGGCCCGCTCGGCATCCGCGTCACGATCGTCGAACCCGGCCCCTACGGCACGGACTGGTCCGGCGACTCCGCGGTGCACACCGAACCCATCGCCGCCTACGAGCCGGTCCGCGAGGCACGCCGGGCCGGTGCCACCGCCCGCGCGCCACAGGATCCGCAGGCCACCGCCGACGTGATCCTCGAACTGGTCGACACCGACGAACCGCCCCTGCGGCTGTTCCTGGGCACCTACCCCTATCCCGTCGTGGAGGCCGCCTACCAGCAGCGACTCGCCACCTGGGACGCATGGCGCCCGCTGGCCACGAAAGCGTGACCGTCGAGGCGGCGGATCTTCAGCCGCCATGCGACTAGGAAGCGGTCAGGCGCCGTCACCCGATGCGCGCCTAGCCCGTCGGCGGCACCCCCGGCCGTCCCTCACCAGGGCGGCGGTCCGCCGGTCTGCGCGGTGGAATCGGTGGCGAGTCGAAGTCGCGCGGTCCGGTCCACAGGCCCGGGACCGCGTCGCAGCGGCGGCACAACGCGTAGGCGGTCGCCTCGTAGTTGACCCGCCAGCCGCGGAAGTGCGGCCAGGCCTCGGCGGTGGGACGTTCGGCGGGGAAGCCCGCCGCCGCCAGCATCGCGACCGCCGCGTCGAACTCGGCGTAGGTGAGCTGGACGGCGCCGTCCGGGGCGGGGTCCGGGTCGAAGGGCAGGCGTACGGCGCGGGCGATGTCCCGCAGGGCCGTGAACCCGGCGCGCAGCACCAGGCGTGCCTCGGGCGGGGCGAGGCGCGGGGTGAGCGCGAGCTGCATGGCCGCGGCGTCCATCACGGCGACCAGGCCGACCAGCCAGTGCCGGTACGGGCGGGGCGAGCGGAAGGCGATCAGTACGGGGTAGGTGGAGTGACTCTCGCCCATGTCGGAGGCCAGCCGCTCCCAGGACCGGTACAGCTCGGGCAGCGCGGTCTCGGTGTCGACCAGCCACTGCCTGGCCAGGATCTCCGGGCCCCAGGCGGGTTCGCCGGCCCGGGACTGCAGCAGGGTCACCTCCAGCTCGCGCCGGTTGTAGGCGGCGTACAGCGTGGGCAGGTAGGCGATCTGCAGGGCGATGAGGACCGGACCGGTCGCCGCCGCGAAGAAGTCGAGCACGGACAGACGAAGCCTGGCGCCGCCGGCGAAGCCGAGGGTGAACAGGCTGGAACCCGCCTCCCGGAAGGAATTGCCCCAGTCCAGTCCGGACACGGCGTGGAAGAGCAGGCCGTAGCCGACCAGTGCTCCGCCGAGCCAGGTCGCGAGCATGCCGATCAGGATCAGCGGAGCGAGCCAGGTCTGCGCGCGATCGATGGCGTCGTAGCCGCCACGGGGTGCGAAGAGCCTGAGCAGGCGGCGCAGGAACCACCACAACCGGAACACCAGCGCCGAGTAGAGGCCTCGGGGCACCACCAGGGTGCGCAGGACACTCAAGAACATGACCGCCAGGAGCAGCCCGCCCGCCACGCCCGAGATCCATTCCATGCGGCCATTGTGGACCGCTTCGAGGGCCGGCGATCAGTTACGGCCGCTCAGGCGGAAGACCGGGTGATCCGCCGGGTCCGGGAGCGCGGTCAGGACCGCGGAGACCGTGGGCATGCTGCCGTACTTCTCGCGGTAGGCCGCCATCAGGGGCGGGCGCTCGGCCTCCGGTACCTCCTGGGTGGTGAGGTCCTCGGTGCGGCCGCGGACGGTCAGCCGGCAGTCGGGCGAGGCGCGCAGGTTCAGGGCCCAGTCGCTCAGGCCGCGGTAGGAGACGAGGTAGCGCTCACCCTCGTGCTCCAGGACGGCGACGGGCACCGTCTGCCAGCGTCCGCTGTGTCGGCCGCGTACCGAGAGCCGGGAGACGACGGACCGGCCGAAGAGAGGTGCGAGGCGGTTGCCGACGTGCCGTTGCATCCAGGGCGGTTTGAGGTAGGTGCGGTCCTTCATCGGTGTCCACTCCCCTGATTCCTCGTCAGTTGCGCTGCTGCAGGGCGCCGATGTGGAGATGGGCGAGGCGCCAGCCGTCGTCCTGGCGCACCGCGAGGAGCGTGACCCTGAACCGGTCCGACTTGTCCTCGCCGTTCAGGCTGGTCTCCTGTGCCAGGACGCCGACCACGACCGCCGCGGCGTCGTAGTCGCGCACCTGTGGATCCTGCACGGTGAACGCGCGGTTCACCAGGCCCTTGCGGAAGCGCTCCAGCCATTGCTTGCGCCCCAGGACGAACCCGAGCGGCCCCACGCCGGCGAAGTCGTCGGTGAGCAGCGCGTCCACGCGCTCGGCGTCGTTGTGCTCCTCGCCCTGTGTCCAGCTGTGCACCAGGTCGAGGACTTCTTTCTGTGCAGCCATGGGTGTCGACCTCCTCAGGTGTGCCACGAACCGTGTCGAGCCGTCATTACTAGGGTAACCCTAAAGTTAGAGTGACCCTATGAATGAGGTGACGGAGAGGCACATGGGTCTCCGGGAGCTGAAGAAGCAGCAGATGCGGGAGCGGATCGGCGACACCGCGTGGCGGCTTTTCGCCGAGCGGGGTTTCGACCGGGTCACGGTCGTCGAGGTGGCCCGTGCCGCCCAGGTCTCCGAGGCGACGGTGTTCAACTACTTCCCCACCAAGGAAGACCTCTTCTACTCGCGCTTCGAGGCCCTCGGGGAGCAACTCGTCGAGGCGGTCCGCACCCGTCCTCCCGGGGAGTCGGCGCTCGCCGCCTTCCGGCGCCGGCTGCTCGCGACCTCGGGGCTGCTGGCCCGGGTCGAGGCCGGTGACACCACCGCGCTCACCCGGCTCCGTACCGTGAACCGCATGATCGCGGACAGCCCGGCCCTCCAGTCCCGTGAGCAGCGCGCCCTCACCGCCTGCGTCGACGCCCTCTGCGGCGCACTGGCCGCCGAGTCGGCCGCCCCGGACGACGACGTCATGGCCCGGGTCGCGGCAGACGCCCTCTTCGGGGTCCACCGCGCGCTGATCGCGCACGTACGGCGTCGGGTCCTGTCGGACGAGGAGCCCGCCCGCCTCGCCACCGAGGTCCGTCAACTGGCCGAGCGGGCCTTCGAGTTGCTGGAGGACGGGCTGCGCGACTACGGCGTCGGCAGGCGCTCCTAGACGCCGAAGTCGGGGAGGGTCACGGAGCCGTCGTCGGCCAGCGGGAATCCGGGGTTGTACGCCACCTCCCAGGCGTGGCCGTCCGGGTCGACGAAGGCGCTGGAGTAGAAGCCGATGGCGTTGACGGCCGCGGGCTTGGTGATGGTCCCGCCGCCCCGTTCCACGGCCGCGAGCAGGGCGTCGACCTCCGCCTCGGACCGGACGTTGTGCGCGAGGGCGATCCCGCCGAAACCGCTCGCCGGACCGGGCTCCAGACCGCAGTCCCGTGCGAGTTTGTCCCGGCTCCACAGGACCAGCCCCAGGCCCCCCGCCTGGAAGAAGACCGTCTCCTCGACCTCCTGCCCACGCCAGCCCAAGGCCTCGTAGAAGCGCTTGGCGCGCGAGAGATCGGAGACTCCCAGCGTGATCAATGTGATGCGCTGTTCCATGCGTCGACGGTACTGCGCCGATGACGGGCGGCCGTGTGTTCTCAGCCCTGACGCAGCAGATCCCGTACGGCGGCGAAGGCGGCCTCGACCGTTGCCGGGTCCGCGCCCGGGCGGGCCAGGGCGCTCATGGGGATGGGGGTGACGGGCGGCAGGCCCCCGTAGGGGGTCAGGCCGTCGGGAGCGGGGCCGACCGCGGCGAGCAGCGCCACGCCCTCGCCGGTGCGGGCGATGTCGAGGACGCCCGCGAGGTAGCCGGCGTCGCCGACGACCGTGGCGGGCACCCCGTGCGCGGCGAGGGTCGCGATGGCGCGGCGGCGGATCGCGCACGGGTCCTCGATGGCGACCAGCGGCACGGGGGCGGGCGCGGTCGGCTGCTCCCAGCCGGGCACCGCGTGCCAGGTCAGCGGAAGTCCGCCGACGGGCGTGCCCTCGGTGGCGGCGGCCTCGGTGACGTACACCGCGACGTCGACACTGCCGCGCTCCACGGCCTCCACCAGGCGGGCGGAGCGGTCGATGCGAAAGCGGACCCGGCAGCCGGGGTGCACCTCCTGGACGGCGGCGGTCAGCCGGGGCAGGAACTGGTCGGCGGCGTGCTCGGTGGAACCGACGGTGACGGTGTCGCCGTCCGCATCCAGCAGGGTGCGTACGGCCTCGTCGTGCACGGCGAGGATGCGGCGGGCCTGTTCCAGCAGCAGGCGGCCCTCGGGAGTGAACCGGGTGCCGCGGCCCTCGCGTTCCACGACGGGCCGCCCCAGTGTCTTCTCCAGTCGGCGGACGTGCTGGCTGACCGCCGACTGGCTCAGGGCGAGCGTCCGGGCGGCGCGGTGGAAGCCGCCGCAGTCGGCTATCGCGGTCAGGCTGCGCAGGGCCACGATGTCGAGGACAGGTTGGGGCATGCCGCGACAGTAACCGCTGTCGTCGATCGATCGCGATACCTGATCGGTTTCGATGCGGAATCATCGTTGGACGCGGTCGGTCACCGCCGGTCATGATGGGCGCATGTTGCACGCGACCGCTTCTGCTGCCCTGCTGACGCAGCGCCGAGTCATCGACTTCGGTGTGGCGTGCAGCGCGCGCTGTCGCTGAACCTCCCCTCGGTGCGCCGCCACCGCCCGAGCTGATCACGTCTTGTCTTCGCTGACTTTCAGCTGACTTCCACTGACACGTGACAGCCCCTCTCGCCTGCTCTCATGCCCCGCATGTCTGCCTGCCCCTGCCCTGAACACCCTGCCGCGCAAAGGGAGTTGCCCCCTCATGTCGTCATCCTTCTCCTGGGACGAACCCGAAGGTCTCGCCGCCCGCGGCACGCTGATCGTGCTCGCGGGGCGCGGTGAGCACGGTGGTGTGTACGAGCGGTTCGGCCGCCGGCTCGCCTTCGACGCCTACCGGGTGCGCGCCCTCGGCGACGCGTCCGCCGATCCGTCCGTGCTCGACGAGGCCGCCAAGCTGCTCGCCGACGAGTCGCTGCCCGGCCCGAAGGTGCTGGTCGGCTCGGACACCGGCGCCCGGTACGCCGCGCACCTCGCCGCCGAGCAGACCGCGGGCGTCGACGCGCTGATCCTGGCAGGACTGCCCACCGCGCCCTGGACGTCGGGGAGTTGGGAGGCCGAGGTGGAGGCCCGCACCGCCTGCCCCACCCATCAGGGCCGCCTCACCAACGACCCGGACTTCCGCCGGGGAGCCCTGGAAGTGGCCCCGGACCTGCCGGAGTTGCGGCTCGACCTCGTGCGCGTCCCGGTCCTCGCCCTGCACGGCAAGGACGACGCGATCAGCCCGCTCGAGGACGCGCTGAGCGCCTACGAGGGGCACCCGGGCGTGCGGACGGTGACCTTCAACAACGGTCGACACGACGTCCTCAACGACGCGCTGCACCGCACCGCCGCCGCCACGGTCGTGCTGTTCCTGGAGCGGCTGCGGCTGTCGGCCGCGCTGCCCGCGATCGCGGAGGGCGACCTGGCATGACTGTGACGATCACTGCCCCCGAGCTGCGCGAGCTGCTCGACTCCGGCACCCCGCCCGTCGTGCTCGACGTCCGCTGGGCGCTGGGCGATCCGCACGGCCGCGAGCACTACGCCGAGGGACACATCCCGGGCGCGGTCTTCGCTGATCTGGACCGGGAGTTGGCCGCGCCGCCGAGTCCGGAGGGCGGACGGCATCCGCTGCCCGACCTCGCGGATCTGCAGGCGTCGGCCAGGAAGTGGGGTCTGCGGGAGGGCCAACAGGTCGTTGTCTACGACGACTTGGGCAATACGGCCGCGGCGCGGGCCTGGTGGCTGCTGCGGTACGCCGGGATCGCGCAGGTGACGCTGCTCGACGGGGCGTTGGGGGCCTGGCGGGCCGCCGAGCTGCCGCTGGAGTCCGGCGTTCCGTCCGATCCGCCGGCCGGGGACGTCGTCCTGCACGCGGGCGGCCTGCCGGTCACCGACGCCGACGGCGCCGCCGAACTCGCCGTGGACGGACTGCTGTTGGACGCACGGGCGGGTGAGCGGTACCGGGGTGAGGTGGAGCCGGTCGATGCGCGGGCGGGGCACATCCCGGGTGCGGTGTCCGCGCCGACCGGGGAGAACCTCGCAGCCGACGGGACCTTCCTGCCCGCCGACGAGCTGCGCAAGCGGTTCGAGGAGAAGGGGGCGGCCGGCGCGACACGTATCGCGGTCTACTGCGGCTCGGGCGTGACCGCCGCCCATCAGGTCGCCGCGCTGGAGATCGCCGGCTTCGAGGCGGTCCTCTTCCCCGGCTCCTGGTCCGCCTGGTCCGCCGACCCCGACCGCCCGGCCGCGACCGGTCCGTCGCCCTCCTGAAGGAACCCGCCATGACGACGAAACCGCTTGACGCGGGAGTGCTGTCGAAGCAGGACCTCCCCGAGGCGCCGGCACCGGCCACCCGTGTCACCATCCGCGGCACCGCCAAGTCCGGTCGCCGCCTCACCGTCCCCCGTTCAGTCCGCCGGGCTGCGGGACCCGTGGGTCTCGTGCTCCTGTGGTTCCTCACGTCGGCCACGGGAGTGCTCCCCGAGTCCGTACTGGCCTCCCCCGTCGATGTCGTGCAACAGGCCGTCGAGCTCACGAAGAACGGCGAACTGCCCAGCGCCATCGCCGCGTCGGGCCGCCGCGCAGCCATCGGCTTCGCCATCGGCGCGACCGTCGCGCTGAGCCTGTCCCTGCTGGCCGGGCTGTTCCGGCTCGGCGAGGACGTCATCGACTCCTCGATGGGCATGTTCCGGGCGATCCCCTGGGTGGGCCTGATCCCGCTGTTCATCGTCTGGTTCGGCATCGAGGAGACCCCGAAGATCGCGCTGGTCGCGCTCGGCGTGACATACCCGCTCTACTTCAACATCTACGGCGGCATCCGTTCCACCGACGCCCAACTGGTCGAGGCCGCACGGATGATGGGCCTGGGCCGGCTCGGGCTGATCAAGTACGTGATCCTGCCGAGCGCGCTGCCCGGTGCCCTCGTGGGGCTCCGGTACGCGCTGTCCACTGCCTGGCTGGCGCTGGTCTTCGCCGAGCAGATCAACGCGGACGCGGGGCTCGGCTATCTGATGAGCAACGCCCAGCAGTACTTCCGCACGGACGTCATCGTGCTGTGCCTCGTCGTGTACGCGCTGCTGGGGCTGACCTGCGACTTCGCCGTACGGATCCTGTCGCGGCGACTGCTGACCTGGCGGGCCAACTTCGAGGGCGAGGCCTAGAGATGCCCAACAGCGTGGAAATACGGGGACTTTCGCGGGCCTTCGACGGCAACACCGTTCTGCACGATCTCGATCTCGACATCCGCGAGGGCGAGTTCGTGGCCCTGCTCGGGCACAGCGGCTGCGGCAAGTCGACGCTGCTCAGGATCCTCGCCGGGCTCGACGACGAGATCGGCGGCGAGGTGACCGTGCCGGCGCGGCGCAGTGCCGCCTTTCAGTCGCCGCGGCTGCTGCCCTGGCTGAAGGTGTGGCGCAATGTCGTCCTCGGACTGCCCGGACGGCCCGACAAGACCCTCGCGGTCAAGGCACTCGACGAGGTCGGTATCGCGGACCGTGCCACCGTCTGGCCCAAGACCCTCTCCGGCGGCCAGGCCCAGCGTGTCTCGCTCGCCCGCGCCCTGGTGCGCGAGCCCGAACTCCTGCTGCTGGACGAGCCGTTCGGCGCTCTGGACGCACTGACCCGCGGCAAGGTGCAGCAACTGGTCGCCGAGCTGTGGCGGTTGCACGGCTGCGCGATCCTCCTGGTCACCCATGACGTGGAGGAGGCGCTGCTGCTCGCCGACCGGGTCCTGGTGATGGACGAGGGCCGTATCGCCCACGAGCTGACCGTCGAGCTGCCCCGCCCCCGGGATCTGACCGCCCCGGAGTTCGTGACCCTGCGCGCCCGCCTCCTGAACTGGCTGGGCGTGACCCACACCCTGGAAGGAACCCCCTCGTGATCCGCAGAATCGCCGCCGCCGCGCTGAGCCTTTCCGCCCTGCTGGCGCTGACCGCCTGTGGCGCGGACTCCTCGGCGGACACCTCCTCCAAGCAGGCCACTCTCGCCATCGGCGACCAGGCCAAGACCCTGCAGACCATCGTCGAGGCCTCGGGTGCGCTCAAGGGCGCCAAGTACAAGGTGAAGTGGGCCGAGTTCGAGGGCGCGGCCCCGCTGTACCAGGCGGTCCAGGCGGGCGCCGCCGACACCGGGTACTCCGCCGATCTGCCGGCGCTCCAGGCGCTCAGCGGCGGGGTGAAGGTCAAGAACGTCGCCGCACTGAAGAACGACGGCACGCACGTCGGCATCGTGGTCCGCAAGGACTCCGGCATCGACAGTGTCAAGGATCTCAAGGGCCAGAAGGTCGTGGTGTCCTCGGCCAAGGGCAGCGTCTCGGAGTATCTGCTGGCCAACGTGCTCAAGCAGAACGGCCTGAGCTACAAGGACGTCAAGGTCCAGTATCTGCTGCCGACCGACGCGCAGGCCGCCTTCGCCTCCGGGAAGATCAAGACCTGGGCGATCTTCGGTGTCTATCAGGCCGTCGCCCTGGAGCAGGGCGGCAAGCTCCTCGTCGACGGCGGGGACGGCCGGGTCAGCGGCATCGGGTTCATCAACGCCTCCGAGAAGGCCCTCGCCGACGCGTCGAAGAAGGCCGCGCTCGCAGACTTCCTGACCCGCCTCGGTACGGCCCTGCAGTGGACCAGCACCCACCAGGACGCCTACGCCAAGGCCATCGAGCAGCGCAACGGCGCCGACGCCACCGTCGCCCAGACGCTCGCCTCGGCCGCGTACAGCAAGGTCCTGCCGATCACGGCCGACGTGAACAAGACCGTGCAGGGCGTGGCCGACCTCATGAACGGCATCGGCGTGCTGGACCCGAACGTCGACGTGGCCAAGTCGGCCGACACGTCCCTCCTCAAGTGACCTTTTCGACAAGGGAGTTGCCCATGCCTGTCGAGTTCATCAGCGCCGTCCACACCGATGCCGGGGCGTCGGGCCCCGCCGCCTCGAGCCGGACCGGCCTCGACGTCCACCACCTGCGCAAATACGCCCGCGCCCTGGACGACGGCGGTTTCGACCACACCCTGGTCGCCTACCACTCGGCCTCGCCGGACGCCTTCCAGATCGCCCAGTTCGTCGCCACCCACACGGAGCGGGTCCGCCCGATCCTCGCCCACCGGCCCGGGGTCGTCTTCCCCACGCACGCCTCGCGGGCACTCGCGACACTGGACCAGATCAGCAATGGGCGGCTGACCGTCCACATCATCTCCGGCGGCAGCGACGAGGAGCAGCACCGGGAAGGCGACTACCTGGGCAAGGCCGAGCGGTACGAGCGTTCGGACGAGTACGTCCAGATCCTCAGGAAGGTGTGGCAGGCCGACGGGCCCGTCTCGCACGAGGGGAAGTACTTCAGGTTCGAGGGCTACCACTCCGACGTGAAGCCCGTGAACGGGCTGATCCCGATCTCGGTGGGCGGCTCCTCGCAGGACGCGTACCGGGTCGGCGGGCAGCAGGGCGACATCTTCGGGCTGTGGGGCGAGCCGCTGAAGGAGACCGCCGAGCAGATCGCCGCGGTGAACGCGGTCGCCGATGCCGCGGGGCGCCCCCGACCCCGGATCTGGGTGTCGTTCCGCCCGATCATCGCGCCCACCGACGAACTGGCCTGGGAGAAGGCGCACCGCACGCTGGGGGTGCTCCAGGACCAGGCGAAGAACACCGAGTTGCTGCGCCACTACCGCACCACCGGCCGCCCGGCCAACGTCGGCTCCCAGCGCCTCCTCGACATCGCCGAGCGCGGCGAGGTCCACGACCGCTGCCTGTGGACCGCACCCGCGGTCGCCACCAACGCCGCCGGAGCCTCGACCGCCTTGGTCGGCTCCCCCGAGACGGTCGCCAAGGCGCTGCTGGACTACGTCGACATCGGCTGCGACCTGCTGTCGATCCGCGGCTACGACCCGCTCAACGACGCGATCGACTACGCCCGTTACGTGCTGCCGCTGGTGAGGCAGGAGCTCGCCCACCGCACGGCGACCTCCCAGGCCGCCTGACCCCTTCCCCCTTCTGATTGCGAACACCCTCATGGAGCTTCCGTGTTGTTCCGCCGCACCCTGCGCACGTCCGCCGCCGCCCTGGCCCTGCTGCTGCCCTTCGCGGCCGCCTGCGGAGGCAACGCCAAGGCCGAGTCCTCCTCCGACGTCTCGACCGTGACCCTGCGGGTCGGTGCCACCGGCTGGAAGGTCGAGGAGGCCGTACTGAAGTACGCCGGCCTCGACGACACCCCGTACAAGGTCAAGTGGAGCCTGTTCCAGGGCGGTGACCAGCAGCTCCAGGCCATCCGGGCCGGGGCGCTGGACCTCGCCTCCTCCAGCGAGATCCCGCCGGTCTTCGCCGCCGCCGACGGCAGGCCCAACTTCAAGGTCGTCGCCGTGCAGCGCGGCGCCACCCTCAACCAGGAGGTGGTCGTCCCCAAGGGCTCGAAGGTGACCGACATCGCCGGCCTGAAGAGCAAGAAGGTCGGCTACGTCCAGAACACCACCGCCCACTACTTCCTGTACGAGCTGCTGAAGCAGGCGGGCCTGAACTGGTCCGACATCGACGCCAAGCCGCTCCTGCCCAACGACGGCCTCGCCGCCCTCAACGGCGGCGGCATCGACGCCTTCGCCTCCTACGGCACGTCGATCATCACCGCTCACCAGCAGGGCGCGACCACGGTCGGCTCCGGCAAGGACATCCTGTCCGGCAACTTCCTCTGGTCGGCACGGGACAGCGTGCTGAAGAGCCCGGCGCAGAAGGCGGCCGCCGCCGATCTGATCGCACGGATCACCAAGGCGTACGCGTACGTCCGCGACGGCCACGAGGACGGCTTCGCGAAGATCACCGCCGAGGCCACCCACCAGCCCCTCGCCCAGGCGAAGAAGGACCTCATCGAGGCCCAGGCGCAGCGCCCGACCAAGGCCCGGACGGTCGGCGACGACACCATCGCCTCACAGCAGAAGGTCGCCGACGCTTTCACCCGACTCGGCGCCCTCAAAGAGCACTTGGACGTGAAGTCGTTCTGGACCACCGACCTGAACGCCGACCTGAAGAAGGCCCTGTGACCGACCGCGACGTGATCGACAGCATCGCCGAACTGGCCGTCGAGTACGACCGTTCGGGCACGTTCCCCGCCGAGTCCCTGCGGATTGCGCACGAGGCCGGCCTGCTCACCACGACGATCGGCGAGCGGTACGGCGGCCGGGGCGGTGGCGTCGAGGAGAGCGCCCGGATCCTGCACTCACTGGGTCGGCTCGACCCGTCGGTCGCACTGATCGCGGCGATGACGCTGAACACCCACGCCCGCCAGGCCGCCCAGCCGCACTGGCCGGAGGAGCTGTACGCGCGGGTGGTCAAGGAGTCGTTCGAGCGCCCGGTCCTGATCAATCACGCGCGCGTGGAGCCCGAGTTGGGCTCCCCCGCCCGTGGCGGGCTGCCCGCCACGCGGGCGCGGCGCACGGCCGACGGCTGGGCGCTCAGCGGCACCAAGCGATTCGTGACCGGGGCCGACGGGCTCGACTGGTTCCTGGTGTGGGCGACCACGGATGAGACGGAGCCGCGGGTGGGCACCTTCCTGGTGCCAGGCGGTTCACCCGGCATCGAAGTCACCGGCCGCTGGGACCAGTTGGGGCTGCGGGCGAGTGGGAGTCACGACGTGACGTTCCGGGACGTGGAGGTCCCGTACGAGCATGTCATCGGGATCGGCCCGTACGGCCCGGCGGCCGAGCAGGACAACCGGGCGGGTGCCGCGCTCCATCTTCCGCTGGCGGCGCTCTACTTGGGCGTGGCCCGGGCCGCGCAGTCCTTCTTCCACGCCTTCGCGCACGAGCGCGTGCCCGCCAACCTCGGTCATCCGGTGGCCCGTACGGAACGCTTCCGGCGGACCGCCGGGGAGATCGAGGTACTGCTCGCCGGCACCGAGCAGCTGGTGTTCGACGGCGCGGCGAAGCTCGACGCCGGCGACGCCTCGTACACGCCCGAACAGGCCCTCGGCGCACGGGTGTTGGCCGACCGTCACGGGGTGCGGGCAGTGGAGCTGGCCGTGCGGCTGCTCGGCAATCCGGGGCTGGCCCGCGCCAACCCGCTGGAGCGGCACTTCCGCGACATCCAGTGCGCGCCCGTGCACGCGCCCCAGGAGGACATCTCCCTGCTCGTGATCGGAACGAAGGCCCTGAACCCGTGACAGCAGCACCGGAAACCACCGTGACCGCGCAGTTCCTGGGCCTGCTCGCCCGCGATCTGCCGCCCGACCGGCTGAGCACCGACCCGGCCGCGCTCGCCGCGCACGCCACCGACCGCTCCGGCACCCGGGCGGGCGGCGAGCCCCTCGCCGTCGTCCACGCCCGGCGCACCGAGGACGTGACCGTCACCCTCCGGCACGCGCACACGCTCGGTGTGCCGGTCGTACCGCGCGGCGCCGGCACCGGCCTGTCGGGCGGGGCCACGGCGGGCGAGGGCGCGCTCGTACTCGACCTGTCCGGGATGAACCGCATCCTCGAGCTGTCGGCGGAGGACCAGCTCGCGGTCGTCGAACCGGGCGTGATCACCGCCGAGTTGGACCGGGCGGCCGCCGCGCACGGCCTGCGGTACGCGCCCGATCCGGCGAGTGCGGCCCTGTCCACGATCGGCGGGAACATCGCGACCAACGCGGGCGGGCTGCGCTGCGCGAAGTACGGGGTGACGCGGGACAGCGTGCTCGGGCTCGAGGCCGTCCTCGCCGACGGCACGGTGATCACCACCGGCCGCCGGACCGTCAAGGGCGTCACCGGCTACGACCTCACGGCGCTGCTCACCGGTTCGGAGGGCACCCTCGCCGTGATCACCTCGGCGACCTTGCGGCTGCGGCCGGTTCCGGTGGCGACGGCGACGCTCGCGGCCTGGTTCGACTCGTTCGAGGCGGCGGCCGAGGCGTCGTACGCCATCGCGCGCGCCGGCGTCGTGCCCGCGCTGGCCGAGCTGGTCGACGGGCCGGTGCTGCAAGCGATCGACCCGGCGCTGCGGAAACGGGGCGCGGCGCTGCTGGTGGTGCAGTGCGACGGCGCCGGGGCGGCGGCCGAGGCGGCGGCCCTCGCGAGGGTGCTGACGCCGCTGGCCTCGGCCCTGGAGACCACGGAGGACCCGGCGGAGGCCGAGCGGCTGCTGGCCGCGCGCCGGCTCGCGCTGCCCGCGCTGGAGCGGCTGGGCCGGCCGCTGATCGAGGACATCGCGGTGCCGCGCTCCCGGCTGGCCGAGGCGGTGCGGGAGATCCGGGGCATCTCCGCGCGCCACGGCGTGCCCGTCTTCACCATCGCGCATGCGGCGGACGGCAATCTGCACCCGATCATCGTGGTCGACCCGTCCCTGGACCGGCTGCCGGACGCGGCCTGGGAAGCGGCGGGCGAGATCTTCGCGCTGGCGTTGCGGCTCGGCGGCACCCTGACCGGCGAGCACGGCGTGGGAGTGCTGAAGCGGCAGTGGGTCGCCGACGAACTCGGGCCCGCCGCGCACGCGCTGCAGCGGCGGCTGAAGAACGTGTTCGACCCGCGGGGGATCCTCAACCCCGGCAAGAGTCTCTGAGGGCGCCGGCGACTCTCTGCGTACGGGCGATCTCTGTGTGCGGGACGCGGAAATGCCACGATCCGCCGTGTTCTGCGGACAGGCGGCGCGTATCCGGGAGCGGCGCGGCGGTCGCGGCGGTCGTATCGTCTGGCACGGCGACCGCAGGCGCCGAACGTGAGCGGGGTCGGCGCCGTTCATCTGCGGGCCGCGCGGGAGCCCGGGTGCGGGAAGGGGGCGGGAGACGCCCGCCCCCTTCCCGGGCCGTCCTACGGCCGGGACAGCAGCGTCCGTACGCCTTCGGAGGTGAGCGTCAGCGGGTGCTCGGAGCCGGCGTCTATGGTGAGCGAGAGATCATCGGCCGGCCACTGCGAGGCCAGCGCGCCCAGTGGCACCAGGCGGTAGCGGGAGACGAACGGCAGCAGCTCGGCCATCTCCCCCTCCGAGGTGAACACGGGCACCACCGGGTCGCCGCCCGGCTGCTCCAGGACCGGCAGGGCCACCGCGCCCGGGTCGCCGTCCTCCGTACCGGCGTCGTCGGGCACGGGCACCAGCACCTCGCTCAGGGCGAGCGTGTCCAGCGCGCTCTCGTCCTCGGTGTTCACGGCCAGCGCGTCCAGCGCCTGCCGGGCCGGTGTGGTGGTGTGGTCGTTGGCAGGTGTCTCCATGGCAGATCCCCTGGTAGCGGCGGTCGTACGGCCCGCCCGGGGCAAGATCGGCCTCGGGCGCGGTCCTGCTCGCGTACCCGATCCGGACCAGGCCATTCCCCCGTTCGTCGGGGAATCGGTGCGCAGGGGATCAGCGGTATGTGGTCCGAGGGCAGGCCGAGGCGGTCGCAGCCGACCCGCCGGGTCAGCGGTTCGTACATGCCCGCGCCCACATGGGTCCAGTACATGGCCGCGTCCCGGAAGTAGCGCTGCATCCGCTCGCCGTCGCGGGCGTGCCGGGAGCCTGCGGTACGGAAGAGGGTGCCCTGCAGTACGTCCCACGCCGTGCGCCCGGCGTTGAGGAACATCAGCGCGAGCCGGTTGTCCTCCACGGCGGTGAACGGGGCCTCGCCGGCCGCGTTGCGCCGGCACGCCTCCATCCAGTCCTGCGCGGTCCGGCGCAGCGCCGCCTCGGCCATGTCGAGCAGGCCGAGCGCTTCCCCGAGGTGCCGCTGGTAGTCGTGCAGGTCGGCGCGGGTGCGGTCGGGTTCCAGGGCGAGCGGGCGGGCGGCGACGGCCCGGGCGTACTCGTCGGCGGCGGCGTAAGCGGTACCGATCATGATGGCGGCCAGCTCGCCGTGGAAGAAGCTCGGCGCCCGTCCGGCGTACATCGGGTTGCCGTGCAGCTTCGAGCCGACGCTGCCGCCCTCGACGGGGAGATCCAGCAGGAAGGCCTCCCGGGGGAAGTGCTCGGGAATGCGGGCCTGTTCCATCCCTGATCTTGCGTGGGTATCCCCGGCTTCAGCCGGGGAGGGAAACGCATCCTCGACCCGGAGGCGCGAAGCGCCGGAGTTCTCTGCGCCTGTGGGGTGACGGTCAGAGGGGGCGCTTTTGTCCCTCGATGTACTGACGGATCACGGTCAGCGGCGCTCCGCCGCAGGAACCCGCGAAATAGGAGCGGGACCAGAACACCGAGTCCATCCCGATGCGGTTGATCCGGCCGGTGTACTCGGCCCGCAGATACCGAGAGCTGACGCCCTTGAGGGAGTTGATCAGCTTCGACAGGGCAACCTTCGGCGGGTAGTGCACCAGCAGGTGCACGTGGTCGGCCTCGCCGTTGAACTCCCGCAGCTCCACTTCGAAGCCGGCGCACACCTCCCGCATGATCTCCTCGCACCGCCTCAGCATGTCGTCATCGAAGACGTCACGCCGGTACTTCGTAACGAACACCAAATGAGCGTGGAGATGGTAGGCGACGTGGCGACCGGTGCGGATATCGGGGTTTGATGCCCAGCGAGGTGACATACACCAAGTGTAGTATGATCAAGCGAACGGACGTGGAAGGGGGTGGGCCGGATGATCCGTGCGTACAAGTTCCTCATGCGGCCCACCGTCCGCCAGGCCGCTGCGCTCGCCGCGATGCTGGCCGATCACTGCTCGCTCTACAACGGCGCGTTGCAAGAACGCCGCGACGCATACCGGCACGCCTCGAAGACGAGCATCAAGTACGGGCAGCAGTCCGCACAGCTCAAGGACATCCGCGGCTTCGATCGCGAACGTCAGGGCCGCTGGTCGTTCAGCTCGCAGCAGGCAACCTTGCGTCGTCTGGACAAGGCGTTCGCCGCGTTCTTCCGCCGGGTCAAGGCCGGCGAGACGCCGGGCTATCCCCGCTTTCGCGGGGTGAACTGGTTCGACACGGTGGACTTCCCCAAGGACGGCGACGGCTGCCGCTGGGATGCCACCCCGCACGACCGGGTCACCCGCGTCCGCTTCCAAGGCGTCGGGCACGTCAAGGTCCACCAGCACCGGCCCGTGGTCGGCAAGGTCAAGACCGTGTCGGTCAAGCGCGAAAGCCGCCGCTGGTACGTCGTACTGACCGCCGGGCAGGCACAGACCGAGCCGCTGCCCAAGACGGGCAGCGTGGTCGGCATCGACCTGGGCATAGCCAACTTCCTCGCCGACTCAGGCGGCGAGTTCGTGCCCAGCCCGCGTCACGGCCGGAAGGCCGCCGCCCAGCTCGAAGCCGCGCAGCAGGCCCTGTCCCGTTTCCCGCGCGTGCACCGCGATAAGCGCACCGCCAACCACCGGCGGGCCGTTGACAAGGTTGCCGACCTGCACCGCAAGGTCCGCCGCCAGCGGCTCGACCACGCCCACAAGACCGCTCTTGACCTCGTGCGGGAACACGACGTCATCGCGCACGAAGACCTCAAGATCCGCAACATGGTCAAGGCCCCCAAGCCCAAGCCCGACCCCGATCAGCCGGGCAGCTTCCTGCCGAACGGGGCCGCTGCGAAGGCCGGACTCAACCACTCAATTTCGGATGCCGGATGGGGGGTGTTCCTGACGATCCTGCACGCCAAGGCTGAAAGCGCCGGACGGGAAGTGATCGCCGTGGACCCCCGCAACACCTCCCGGACCTGCCCCGAATGCGGGCACGCCTCAGCGGAGAACCGGCCCACCCAGGAGAAGTTCCACTGCGTCTCGTGCGGCCACTCGGCACACGCGGACACGGTGGGCGCCCTGAACGTTCTACGGGCCGGGCTGGTCCGTCGCGACGCCAACCCGGCATAGCGACAAGCCCCCTCGTTTTACGAGGGGGAGGAGTCACGTGGATGCTGTTGGAGCCGCTGCCGCGCAACCCGAGGACGCCGTGCCAGTCGTCGAGCACCGTCCACACCGAGCGCGGCGCGACGAACAGCACGGGCGGCCCCGGCGGGTCGCCGGGGGTGGCGGGGGCGCGCAGGGTCTGGCCGACGTAGTGGGTGGAGTACGGCGCGCCCGAGGAGTACGGCCAGGTGCCGTCCAGCACGACATGACCGTCGCCGTCGCGTTGTGCCACCCCGACCGGCACGACGGTGGACGCGGCCCGGAAGTCGCCGTCGGTGCCGAAGATCTCGTCCTGGGCCTTCTCGTCGAAGAGCGTGGCGACCTGGAGCACATGGGCGGCGGTGAGCGAGAGCGCCCAGCCGGTGGAGGGGCAGCCGCGGGCGATCTCGGTGACCACGCGGTAGAAGACCGGCAGCCCGAACTCGTGGCCGCCGTAGCGCCGCGGCTGGAGCATCCGGTAGAAGCCGGCCCTGAGGAAGTCGTCGTGGGTGTCCTTGGGGTAGTGCGTCAACTGTTCGGTCTCCGGCTGCCGTTCGAGCAGCACGGGCCTGAGCGCTACGGCGCGCTCGATGATCTCGCTTTCGGTGAGGGCGGGTTCGGGATCGGCGAGCACGGTGCCTCCTGACGGGTAGGGCCGTCGGTTTCGTGACGCGATACGAGTGATTGAACACGGCAAGTGCCTTGCGGTACCGACCGGATAGCGCCAATGCACTTCGAGCAGGCTTGTCACGCGATGTGACGTGGCCAACCGCCTCGACCGGCAGCTCCCACGGGGCTCCTGAACGCGACTGCCAACTTCCGTGAGCTGTGCGCCTTTTGGGTGTGAGCCCTTTTTGCCCGAATCCGTGGCACGTCCGGCAAGCGAGGAGCATTATTACGCTGAGTTGCGAATGTGGCTGCATCTGCACTGTGTGTGCGACACGGATGGGGGTGGTGCAGGTGGTCACGGTGTGGGGTGATGGGTTATCGGTCCACGGGGCTCCGTTTCCCGCTGAAGGCGTGTGGCGGGTGGGACGAGCCGGTCGCCCGCTCAAACCCTGCCGAGCGGACGGCGACCCGCTGGGAAGGCTCCGCTGCTCTTCGGTCCTGGAAGGCTGTCTGGTCGAGGCCCTTGCAGTGTTCCGGGTCTCGGACATGGCCCATGGGATCATCGGTGACGAATGGAGCCGGTCCTGCAAGTTCATGAGGATCGGCACGGTCGCGGCGGAGTGGCGCACGAAGCGCGTCGCCGTACGACTCGACGTCCGAGCGCAGTGGGCGCCGGCCTGTTTCCTGGACGTGGAGTCGGCGTGGACGCGCGAGGTACTGGCCGGCCACCTCGGGTTGAACCCTGGGGACGAGAAGCTTCCACGCGCCATGGCGCACTGGGGGCGGACCGCGAGGGCCGACCACGGGGGCCGGGCCTTCTCCGGCCTCCGCTACTACTCCCGCTGGGCCGCATGGGAGTGCTGGCAGCTCTTCGAGCCGCTCGACGTGGTCGAGGTCAGCCGACACCAGATCCTCTGCGAGGCCCCGGAGTTACGGAGAGCAGCAGGCATACACGGGATTCGGGTGTACTGAAGCGGCGCCCGCGGCGACGGCGGCTTCCCACCGTGACCCGCCAGTAGCTTTGCGTTGTCTCAAAGCCGCACCTCATGGCATATATTCGGTGTGGTTTGTGGTAGACAAAGCGTGTGGGGGGTCCTACACGCCAGGTGGAGGCGACCGACATGACGGGCAACGGCAGGACTTCGACAGACAACGCGGCGAAGGTGCATCGACTTACCGTCCAGACTTCCGTCGAGGAGATCGCGCGATTCCTGCAGGAGAACCTGGGGCAGCGACTGACGGCTTTCATCGCCGAGACCAAGGACGTCAAGCAGGTCGGGCGCTGGGCAAAGGGCGAGCACACCCCACGACTCGAGGCCGAACAGCGCCTGCGGGCGGCCCATCAGGTCTTCCAGCTGATCCAGGAAGTGGAAGGCGTACACACCGCTCGCGCCTGGATGATCGGCATGAATCCCGAACTCGACGACGACTCCCCGGCCGAGGCGATCGCCGCGGGCCGCATGAAGGATGCGGTGATCGCCGCGCGACTGTATGTCGAGGGCGAGTGACCGGGGGGGGTGGTATTTAGGTGTGGTATAGGGTAGCGTCTATAGCCTCTACAACGGGGGGACTGTCATGGCGACAGCACAAGCGGACCGAAGTCTCGACGTCTACCAACTTCTCGGCGTACGCCACAATCCGTCAGTGGGTGTGAAGCCCGCCGATATGGTGCAGTCCCTGCAGAACAAGCTGGGGATCAAGATGACCGCCCGGATGATGGGCGTGAGGCATCTCCACGTGGAAGACGCCTGGACCGAAGAGCTCACCGAGCTGGCACCTGTGACGGCTCGGAAGCTGGTCGCCGCCTACAACGCGTTCGAGATGATCGAGGCAGCGGAGGGTCCCTCCATGGCCCGTGCCTGGATGATCGGCATGAACCCGTGGATGGATGACCTCTCGCCCGTGGAAGCGATAGCGCAGGGCGACTGCGAAGACGTCGTAGCCGCGGCGCGCGTGTACAGCGATTGCGGCTGAACCGTATCCCTGTCGGCGGCGGTGCGCCGCCCCACGCTCTTCCACTGTGAAGACACAGATTCCATGGACGGCGTTCCCCGCACGCGTCCCCGCATATCGCGATCCAGCGAGGTTTCATGACTTCGGTGGCTGAGGTGCCGCTGGCGCCGGTCTCCACTCCGAGTGACGGTCTCTGGCGCGTCGGGCGCAAGACGAATCCGCTCCGCCCCAGCCGGCTCGATCCCAGCGGCGATATTCAGTTCGACGGCAATGGCCGGATCCGGGAGCCGGGCCGGTACGACGGTCGGCAGCACGGCACGTTGTACTTCTCCAGCGACCTGGAAGGGTGCTTCGCGGAAACACTGGCCACATTCCGCGTCTCGGCGGCTCTCAAGGAAGATGCCCTGTCGGATGAGAGAGAGCAGAAGAACCTCAAGCGGGCCGGTGTCATCGGCACCACATGGCGTGAAGGCCGCAGCATCGTCCACGTGCACCCCAAGCGCCAGGAGGGTTTCCTCGACATCGCCGACGCGGCAACCCTCGCTGCCCTGAGCGACATCCTCCGCCCGGAGTTGGCGGATCTGGGCATCCCCTACCTGGACCTCGGCCGGGTGATGAGCCCCAACCGCAAAGTCACGCATGCCATCGCCAAGTGGGCGGCGGGCGCGGTCGACGCGGACGGCAATCCCCTCTATACGGGGATTCGCTATATCTCAAGGCACGGCAAGAACTGGGCATGCTGGGCGCTGTTCCATCGTACGGAGTTCGAGGAGTCCGTCGACGAGATCGTGCAGGAGATCGACGACAGGAAGGACGTCCCCAGGGATTGTCCCGAACTCCTGCGCATCGCCGACCTGTTCGGCCTCACGATCGAGTAACCGCCCCCACCTGCACCGCAATCGACAAATCGTCCGGTTTCCGGAACCGCACCGCGAAGGAACGTCCCGCTGCCCGCTGTTCCTCGGCGAACGACGTGAGGCGTTCCTCCCGGTTGGTCAAGTGGAGCGTGAACGCGTCGTCCTGACGTGCCGCAGCCAGCATGTGCAGGGACTCCAGATCGGGGTTGCCATGGCGGCCGTCCGCCGAGATCACATAGTGGTCGGCGGTCACCGTGCGGAAGAAGTCCTCGTCGAGAGAGCGTGCGCTGCCGTGGTGAGGGACCTTCAGCACGTCCACGTGGACACGGCCGTCCACGAGCAGCCCCGCCTCGCTGACACCTTCGGTCACGTCGTCGCCGCGTGCGTCGCCGGTGAGAAGGACCGTGTGGCCGTCGTGTTCGGCGAGAATCACCAAGCTGGACAGGTTGGTTGCCGTGCGGTCCAGCAACGCCGCGGCCTCCGCCGCTGCACCCGCTGACCGCCGTTGCAGTCGGCGGAGCTCCTCGTCCCACTCCCGCTGCAGCTGTTCCAGGCGTTCCGGTGCCGGTGCCAGCACCGTCAGGGTCAGTTCTCCCGGCAGCCGGACCGACGGGCCTCCGGGCGCGCCGCGGGCGATGATGCCGGGGAACGGCCGGTTGACCGGTACGGCCAGCCTGTCGGCCTGTCGGCGGAGCCTGCGGCCCTGGTCGACACTCGCCGCGACAGCACGAGTCCGCTCCGTGGATTCACCCCGCAGTGCCGCCAGACCAGGGTCGAGGTTGCCGATGACGTCGTCGAAGCTGTTGTGCCAAAGACGTTCCGGGATGAACGGCACCGGCCTCAACTCGTCGGTGGCCTCGACCAGTTCGTCCATGAGGTCCATGATCCCGCGGATGTGATCGTCGTCGATGTGGCTTACCAGCACCATGTCGATGGGCAGTTCGTCGACGTTCCGCTGCTCGGCGAGTGCACGGAGCCTGGGGCGCAGCGTTCTGCGATACACGCCGGCCGGACCGCCGTCGACGAGCATCAGTCCCGGTGCGTCCGCAGGGCCGTAGTGGAGCAGCAGACAATCGCCGTGGCGGGCGTTGAGCGCTTCCACGGTGAAGGTCACGGGGACCACCGCCTCTTGTGGGTCGAACAGGGTTCGGACGGACTGTCAGACGGACTGGATGGCGCGCAGCACGTCGACCATGCCCTTGCCCTGGAAGTAGGGCTCCCGGCCGAGATCCGTGGCCGTACGGCACAGGATGTCCTTGACGCGCTCGGGCTCGCCGATCAGTTCGTGGTGCCGCGCCAGCAGCAGCGCGGCGCTGCCGCTCACATGGGGCGCCGCCATGCTGGTGCCGTCCAGGGAGCGGATGTCCTCCCCCGGCACCGCGGACCAGATCTTCTCGCCGGGGGCCACCAGGTCGGGTTTGGCGCGGCCGTCGCCCGTGGGTCCCCGGCTGGAGAAGTAGCTGACCCCGTAAGTGTGCGGGCGGTACCGATGGGTCGCTCCGACCGTGATCACGCCCTGTGCGTTGCCAGGGTCGGTGATGCTGACGCTCCGGTATCCCTCGCCGGCGATGCCCCGGCTACCGTCCTGCTGCGCGTAGCCCTCGTTGCCGGCCGGCGTCACCACGATCACGCCCGTGTCGACAAGGCGCTCGCACTCCTCGCACACCGGTGTACGGCCGCACGCGTAGTTGGCGACGTCGTGCGGAATGGACAGGCTGAGGTTGGCGCCGTGGACCACGACGTGGTCCTGGTGTGCGTTCAGGTGCCGGACGAACTGCAGCGCGGCGATGATGGAGAACTCGTCGCCCTGGCCCTGGTCGTCCAGCACGCGGATGTCGTACAGCGGCAGGTCGGGACAGAGCCCGATCAGGTCGTGCTCCAGCGAGGCAGCGCCGGGGCCGCCGTCGGTCCTGCGCCAGTCGCCGGCCAGGATGCCGGCGACATGCGTGCCGTGCGGATGGACGGGCGGGCGGTAGGCGCCAGTGCGGTGGTCGATTTCCAGGAGCGGGGCGAACAGGTCCCAGTCGATCTGGCGTCCGCTGTAGAGATGGCGGCGTAGTTGGGATATGCGCTGGCCGGATTCCCGCAGCCTCCGGCGCTGACTGGTCGTCAGCGCTTCGGACGTCATGGAATCGGGGTCCAGCAGCGTTCTGACCTGTGTGAAGTCGTACGTGGCGAGCACACGCGTACGGTTCGCATCTCCACCCCGGCTGCCGAACGGCGTCGGGTGTGGGGCACCGGTGGCATCACGCATGCGAAAGGCCGGATGCGTGGCGTCGATCCCGCTGTCCAGGACGGCCCAGCGCAGAGCGTCGCAGCGTAACTCGAACACCCTGCGGGCCGCGTCGGCCTTCACCGCCTGGGACGACCGCCAGACGGTGGCGGACGCGCCGCGGTTGCGGCCCACGGAAAAGATGAGCGGGCGCTCCTTCGTGCCGAGCGGCCCCGCCCCGTCCAGCAGCCGTCGGGCGGCCCTGACCTTGGCGGACGCGTCCTGCGCTGTGCGGCCGGTGTCCGCGGTGGTCCGGCGCAGCTCGATGGTGCCGATCATGGAGACCATCCAGACGGCGTTGTCCCGCGGGTCCGCGTGCTCATGGCCGGCCTCCAGCCGCTCGACGGCCTCGGCGAGGGCGCGGTCGGCCTCGGACTCCGAGTCCGCTCGGGGCGCAAGCCTGTCGGTCAGCTCCCGGTACTCGGCCTGCCATGCGGACAACGGCAGCACCACCCGCACCAGTTCGTCGAACCAGAGCCGGACGGCCACCGTCGACTGGCTGTACGCCAGCTGCACGGACTCCCGATCCTGGCCGTGCTCGGTTCTCCAGTGATCCGACTCCCGTTCCGCGGCGAGCCGTTGGTGCACGGCCCGGAAGACTTCACCCGGGTTCGTCCCCCGCATGGGAGTCAGCAGGAGGTCGACCTTGTCGTGCGGGCTCTGGCCGTAGGCGAACCAGACGTCGGGCAGGACGGGAGAGTCCTGGGTGAAGCGGCGCAGCGGCGCCTTGCGGAAGATGAGGTCCTCCAGCTGTCGGTGCTGCTCCGCCGGGTCGGCAGGCCCTCCCCTGCGGTCGCTGAACTCCATCGCATCCCCCGTTCCGGGTCAGAAATCGATCCAGTCGGGCGCTTTCCCCGTCACTGCGCCGGGGTGGTATGCGGCGAGTGACGCGCCCGTCAGCCACCAGCCCCGGTAGATCAGCCGCCGGCAGACCTCGGGCGGGAAGCGCCCGAAGGAGGTCCTGTACTGGGCCATCGGTACCCGCCAGTCGGGGTGCTCCGGCCGGCCCGCCTGGTCTGTCCACTCGGGCGGGAGCCTGCCGGGTGGGAACGTGGTCGCAAGTCCGAACAGGACCCCTTGCCGTCCCCAGGGCGGGGAGGGCACATGGTTCCGGGCAGCCTCCTCCCATGCCTTGAACCTGTCCACCATCTCGCGCATGCGCAGGCTCGTGGTCTGTCGGTAGAGCAGGGCGTTGGCCCGGGCGAGTTCCCGCACGACGGGGATGTGGCCGTAGGGCCCGGTCTGGAAGATGCCGCCGGCGTTCAGCGCGATCAGCAGCGTGCCGTCGAGATCGTCGACGGCCTCCAGCGCGGAGTTGTCGTACGCGCCTCCGTCGAGCAACCGCGGGGCTTGGCCCCCGGCGCAGGGGAACGTGACGCCGCGCACGGTGAACGGCGCGAACGCACCGGGTACGGCTGCCGAGGCGGCGGCCGCCTGGGCGAGGCGGATGCTCCCGGCGGTGCGGGCCCAGCCGCAGACCCAGTCGCCGATCCGGTCGCGCTCGAAGGCGAAGCGGACTCCCGTGGTGAGGTTGGCGGCGTTGAAGACGAACCTGCACGCGGGTGAGAGCTTCTCGAGCCGCAGTTGCCGGAAGAACCAGTCGTCGAAGACGTCGGCGAGGAGGTCCGTCCGGGTTGTCCGGGGGCCGGCCGCCCGCCACAGGCGGCGCACCACGGCCCAGGTCAGGGAATCTGTACTGATCCGCCCGACGAAGGGCCGGACGAGGATGTCGTCCACCGCGTCCCGCGAGAAACCGTGCTCCTCCAACTGCCCGTAGTGGTGGGCGAACAGCCCGCCCGCCACAGAGCCGCCCGAGACCGACGAAACGTACCTGACATCGCTCAGCAGACCGGTCTGGGCCAGGAACCGCAACACCCCTAGCGCGGCCAGCGTCGCGCGGAAACCCCCGCCCGAGAATGCGAGAGCCAGAGGGAGCGCGGTCGGCGGCCCCGCAGGATCGGCCGCTCTCAGGAGCCGCTCGTGACAAGGTGAAATCAAGTCGTGCGCGGCGGTGCCGATGGCGGGCGAAGCAAGCGGAGAGGCGTCGTTCGTCTTCCGTGCCATGGCCCCCGCCCCCGTTTCACGCCGTCGCCGCAGCGCCGCTTTTCCAGCCTGGGGGCTGCTTCCGGGCCGGGCAATAGAGCCATCGACGCAAGGCGATACGGTTTTTTCTGGTCACCTGCCCTCGGACGCAGTGGATGTGCGCAAGGGTGGTGAAGGCGTGGAGAGACCAGCCCCGGTGTCCCGGACGAGCCTTCGCCCCGGCACGCTCCGTTCGTCGACCCCGCCCCGCCCGTCCGGCTCCACCCGGTACACCTGGGCACCCGGCACCCTGCTCACCGTCTCCGTCAGCCGGCCGTCCGTGAACAGCGCCCCCACCCCGTCGTCCAGTGCCCACCCGGCGGGCAGCGAACCGTCAGCCACTGCCGCCCGGTAGGAGGGACGGCGGCCCGGTTCGCTGTCGTAGTGGGGGCAGACCGAGCCCGGGAGCAGGCCCAGGCCGTCCGGGAGGAAGGTGAGGGGGCCGAAGGAGTCGGTGTGCGAGCCCTCGGCCCAGCAGTTGGCGCCGGCGCTGATGCCGCACAGCAGGGTGCCGCGGTCGTAGGCCTCGCGCAGCAGACGGTCCACGCCGTGCACCCGCCACACGGCCAGCATGTTCGCTGTGTTGCCGCCGCCCACGTACGCGACGTCCTGCGCCAGCAGGAACGAGCGCAGGCCTTCGTCGTTCAACTCCCTTTGGAACAAGGGAAGTACAGATGCGTCGCAGTCCTCGCGCGCCCGGAACGCGGCGAAGAATCTCTCGACGTACGCGACGGCGTCGCCGCTGGCGGTGGGCAGAAAGCAGACGCGCGGGCGTGCGGTGCGCGCGTGGCGGAGCACCCAGTCGTCCAGTACCCCGTCGTCGTCGAGGCTGAAGCCTCCGCCGAGGAGGGCCAGTCGGTGTTGTACGGCAGCAGCGGACACTGGAGCGCCTCCTGAAAAGACTGGGTGTCTCGGAACCCTGCCGTGGCGTGAGCTGCGCTCGCAATGGGAAATCGCCACCAAGCGACTGAATCCGCAGGCCGGGCGGCGTGTCCGGGAGAGCGGGGCGGCCGGCTCGGAGGCAGGGTGGTCGAGGCTCTCGTCGAGGAGGAATCGTGAAGCGTCGTGTCGTCGCCGCCCTGGCCGCTGCCCTCGCCGGGCTGATGTTGTTCTCCGTACCGGCCGCGGCTCACGACGGCCGCGGCAACGTCGAGAGCAACGACTGGAACTTCCCGCTCACCAACATCGGCCTGTTGTAGCGCCGCGCCGGTAGCCCTCACGCCTTGCGGCGGGCTCCGCTCACTCCGGCTCCCCCAGCAGTTCCGCCACGCCGGTCACGCGGACCAGCGGCCGGTACAGGTCCATGACCTGCAGCGCCTTGGCGTGCGTGTCGTCGTCCGCGCCCGCGCAGGCGTCGGCGGCGACCAGCACCTCGATGCCGGCGTCGGCGGCGGCGAGCGCGGTGGACAGGACGCAGCAGTCGGTGCTGACGCCGGCCAGGACCAGGCGGCCCTCGGGGCCGACGAGCCGGGCGAGTTCCGGGGTCCACTTGCCGAAGGTCGTGGCGTCCACGACATGCTCTGGGTGTTGCGCGAACTCGTCGGTCAGGTCCCAGAGTTGGGCATCCGGCGGCTGGAGCGCGAAGGACCACCGGTCGTAGTAGGCGCGCCAGGCGCCCTCGGGTTTCACGGGGGCCACGAAGCGGGTGAAGGCCACGCGGTCGCCAAAGGCCGGCAGCAGGCGTCGTATCCCTGCCGCGGCCTCGGTGAAGCGGGGGGTGGCCCAAGGGCTGTCGGGCTCGGCGAAGACACGCTGCATGTCGATGACCGCGAGCAGGCCCGTGGTCATACGGCTGCTCCTTCGTCCGCCGGACTCGGGGTCTGCGCCTCCTGGGTACGGACGCGCCTGCGGGTCAGGGCCAGGGTGCCGAGGAAGCCGAGGGCCAGGGCGGCGAGGACGCCGAGGTTGGCGTAGGCCCAGGCGCCGGACTTGCCGCCGAGGCCGAACGGCTTGAGGAGGTAGCCCTGCCAAGTGAGCCAGCTGGCCGCGGAGTTGGTGACCAGGCCCCAGCCGAGGGCGGTCGCGGCGACGGTGAGCAGCAGGGGGGTGAGTGGTACGTCGCCGTAGCGGCCGATGGGGCGGTAGAGGTCGCCGTCGTCGTAGTCGCGGCGGCGCAGCGCCAGGTCGGCGAGCATGATTCCGCACCAGGCGGCGATGGGGACGCCGAGGGTGGTGAGGAAGCCCATGAACTGGCCGAGGAAGTCGTCGGCGAAGAAGACGATGTAGATCGAGCCCGCGATCATCAGCACGCCGTCGACGAACGCGGCCACGTAGCGGGGAATGCGGATGCCCGCCGACAGCAGGGCCAGGCCGGAGGAGTAGATGTCGAGGACCGCGCCGCCGACCAGGCCGAGCACGGCGACGACGGCGAAGGGGACCAGGAACCAGGTGGGCAGGATGGTGGTGAGCGCGCCGATGGGGTCGGCGGCGACGGCCGCGTTCAGCTTGCTGGAGGAGCCGGCCAGCAGCAGGCCGAAGACCAGCAGGAGCAGCGGGGCCACGGAGGCGCCGAAGGTGGTCCAGCCGATCACGCCGCGACTGGACGAACTGCGCGGCAGATAGCGGGAGTAGTCGGCGGCGGCGTTGACCCAGCCGAGACCGAAGCCGGTCATCATGAAGACCAGCGCGCCGATGAACTCCTGGGCGGAACCCGCCGGGAGGGCACTGACGGTGCTCCAGTGGATGTGGTCGGCAACGAGGCCGATGTAGACCACGGTCAGCACGCCCGTCACAACGGTGATCACGGTCTGCAGCCGCATGATCAGGTCGAAGCCCATCACGCCGCCGACGACGGTCAGCGCGCCGACCACGACGAGTGCGACCACCTTGGTCGCGGTGCCGCCGCCCCAGCCGAGCCGGTCGAAGACGGTGGCGGTGGCCATGGTGGCGAGCGCGCACAGCACGGTCTCCCAGCCGACGGTGAGGACCCAGGAGATCACCGAGGGCAGACGGTTGCCCCGGACGCCGTACGCGGCGCGGCTGAGGACCATCGTCGGTGCCGAGCCGCGCTTGCCGGCCACCGCCACGAAACCGCACAGCAGGAACGAGAAGACGATGCCGATCACGCCGGCGATCAGCGCCTGCCAGAAGGAGATCCCGAAACCGAGGGCGAAGGCGCCGTAACTCAGGCCCAGGACCGAGACGTTGGCACCGAACCAGGGCCAGAACAACGTCCGCGGAGTGCCCTTGTGCTCGGCGTCCTTGATGACGTCGAGGCCGTGCGTCTCGACCTGGAGCTGCCGGGTCGCCACCGCTCTGCCGTCGGGGGTGTCTGCCATCGTCGACCTGCCTGTCCTGGTGTGTTTGCTGGAGGCTAAGTGGGGGCCGGTCGGGCGTCAATGATCAATGGGACGGACGCGTCCGCATCCGTCGTGAACCGATCGGGCGGCCTCGTCCGATGAAGGGGCGAACAGGCAAGAGCCCGGCGCCCGTTGAAGGCGCCGGGCCCATCAGGAAGGAACCAGCCCATGTCGGCCGTTGCCGTCTGCGCCCTCTACGCCTTGGCGATCGCGCTGTACCTGCACACGCTCGTGGACTGCGTCAGGACCCCGCCCGCCCGGACGCGCTTCCTGCCGAAGACGTTCTGGGTGCTCGCCCTGCTCTGGGCCCCGGTCCTGGGCGGCCTGGCATGGCTCTACCTCGGCAAGGGTCCGGAAGCCGAGCCTCAGCGCGCCCAGAACGGCAGCGGCGGGCAGACGTTGGCGCAGGTGTAGCCGCCGGGCATCAACAGACCTGCGTCGTCCTCGTTGTTGGCGCCGCCCGCGAAGTAGACCTCGGGCACCCAGCCCCAGCGGCCGTTGTCCGCCTTGGTGCTGCCCCACCAGAAGTTCTCGGCGGCCCCGGCGCGGAAGGTCTGGCCCTTCATCTCGGTGACGAACCAGTTGGCTGCGCCGCCCTGTTCGAGATACCCGACGACGGGAGCGCCCGGTGAGCGCGTGGCGTACACCGGGACGTGGCCCTGGGTGAGGTTGCAGTACCTGACCTCCGTTCCCGGCCACGCACGGCCGGTGCGGGGATCGGTGAGGTCCTTCCTGGTGGGGTTGTGGCAGGGGACGTTGTCGGTTGCGTGGGCGGCGGGAGCGGTCAGGCCCGCGAGGCCGGCGAATGCGACGGCGGCCGTGACGAGTCCGCGCTTGATGTGGATCATGCAGTCGGGAACGAGGGGTCCCCGGGGATGGTCACGGCGCCGCGTCCGTCCGGACGGTGCTGGTCAGGCCGTGGTTTCGTGGCGTTCGGGGGCGGACCAGTGGGTGTGGAAGGTGCCGGGGCGGTCGGTGCGCCGGTAGGTGTGGGCGCCGAAGAAGTCGCGCTGGCCCTGCAGAAGGGCTGCGGGTAGCCGGTCGGCGCGCAGGGTGTCGTAGTGGGCGAGGGCGGCGGAGAAGGCGGGGACGGGGATGCCGCGGCGGGCGGCGGAGGCGACGATCTCCCGCCAGGGCACCTGCGCGTCGGTGATCTCCATCGCGAACTCCATCTCGCCGAGCAGGCTGACCAGGTCGCGGTCGGCGGCGTAGGCGGCGCGGATGCGGTCGAGGAAGGAGGCGCGGATGATGCAGCCGCCGCGCCAGATCCGGGCGACGGTGCCGAGGTCGATCTTCCAGCCGTACTCGGCGGCCGCGTCCTGGATCATCTTCCAGCCCTGGTCGTAGGCGATGACCTTGGACGCGTACAGGGCGTGCTCGACCTGGGAGGCGAAGCGGTCGGCCTCGGTGCGGCTGAGCTGGGGTCGGGTGCCGCCGGGCAGTCCGGAGTAGGCGGCGCGCAGTTCGCTCTGGCCGGACGCGGCGCGGGCGAAGGTGGCCTGGGCGATGGCGGTGACCGGCGAGGCCAGGTCGAGTGCGGTCTGCACGGTCCAGCGGCCGGTGCCCTTCTGGCCGGCGGCGTCCTGGACGATGTCGACGAACGGCTGCCCGGTCTCGGGGTCGGTGTGGGCCAGTACCTCGGCGGTGATCTCGATCAGGTAGGAGCCGAGCCGGCCCTCGTTCCACCGGTGGAAGATGTCGGCGATCTCGGCCGGCTGGTAGCCGGCGACCTGGCGCAGCAGGTCGTAGGCCTCGGCGATGAGTTGCATGTCGGCGTACTCGATGCCGTTGTGGACCATCTTGACGAAGTGCCCGGCGCCGTCGCTGCCGATGTGGGCGGCGCAGGGCTCACCGTCGACCTTGGCGCTGATGGTTTCGAACATCGGGCCGAGGACGTCGTACGACTCCGCGGAGCCGCCGACCATGATGGACGGTCCCTCGAGCGCGCCCTCCTCGCCCCCGGAGACCCCGGTGCCGACGAAGTGGATGCCGCGCTCGCGCAGGGCGGCCTCGCGGCGGCGGGTGTCGGCGAAGTGGGCGTTGCCGCCGTCGATGATCATGTCGCCGGGTTCGAGGAACTGGGCGAACTCGTCGATGACCGCGTCGGTGGCGGCGCCCGCCTGCACCATGATCATGAGGCGGCGGGGGCGGGCGAGGGCGGCCACGAACTCCTCGGGCGTCTCGGCGGGGACGAAGGTGCCCTCGTCGCCGTACACCTCCATGAGCGCGCGCGTGCGGCCCACCGTGCGGTTGTGGACGGCGACGGTGTAGCCGCGGCGGGCGAAGTTGCGCGCCAGGTTGCGGCCCATCACACCCAGGCCGGTCACGCCGATGGCTGCGGTTGCGTTCATGGTGTTCGTCCCTCGATCGGTGCGTTGGCGGTGGCGGGGCGGGGCGGCCCCATGACCGTGAGGTACGGACGGGCGGCCGGATCGTCTCGATTCAGGTGGCGTTCACCACTCCGACGACCCCGATCGATCAAACGAAACACCAGGGGTTTATCATCTGAGCGCTGCCTAGCTCGAAAGATGGATCTGTGACTGTCAACGACGACTCGTTCACCAACTGGAAGACCCGCGAGGAGACCGCGGAGTCGATGATCCCGATCATCGGGAAGCTGCACCGCGAGCGGGACGTCACCGTCCTGCTGCACAGCCGCTCCTTGGTGAACAAGTCGGTGGTCAGCATTCTCAAGACGCACCGGTTCGCCCGGCAGATCGCCGGCGAGGAGCTGTCGGTCACCGAGACCCTGCCGTTCCTGCAGGCGCTGACCGCGCTGGACCTGGGCCCGTCCCAGATCGACATCGGCAGGCTCGCCGCGAGCTACAAGAGTGACGACCGCGGGCTGTCGGTGGAGGCGTTCACCGCCGAGGCCGTCGCGGGTGCCACGGGCGCCAACAAGATCGAGCGCGGCGAGGGCCGGGATGTCGTCCTGTACGGCTTCGGCCGCATCGGCCGGCTCGTGGCCCGGCTGCTGATCGAGAAGGCCGGCTCCGGCAACGGTCTGCGGCTGCGCGCGATCGTGGTGCGCGGCGGCGGCGACCAGGACATCGTCAAGCGCGCCTCGCTTTTGCGCCGGGACTCGATCCACGGCCAGTTCCAGGGCACGATCACCGTCGACGAGACGAACAGCACGATCTTCGCCAACGGCAACGCGATCAAGGTGATCTACGCCAACGACCCGTCCGAGGTCGACTACACGGCGTACGGCATCAGCAACGCCATCCTCATCGACAACACCGGCAAGTGGCGCGACCGCGAGGGCCTCTCCCAGCACCTGCGCCCCGGCATCGACAAGGTCGTGCTGACCGCGCCGGGCAAGGGCGACGTCCCGAACATCGTGCACGGCGTCAACCACGACAAGATCAAGCCGGACGAGCAGATCCTGTCCTGCGCGTCCTGCACCACCAACGCGATCGTGCCGCCGCTGAAGGCGATGGACGACGAGTTCGGTGTGCTGCGCGGCCACGTGGAGACGGTCCACTCGTTCACCAACGACCAGAACCTGCTGGACAATTACCACAAGGCCGACCGCCGCGGCCGTTCCGCGCCGCTCAACATGGTGATCACCGAGACCGGTGCCGCCTCCGCCGTGGCGAAGGCGCTGCCCGACCTCAAGGCGCCCATCACCGGCAGCTCGATCCGTGTGCCGGTGCCGGACGTCTCGATCGCCATCCTGAGCCTGCGGCTCGGGCGTGAGACCGACCGCGAGGAGGTCCTCGACTACCTCCGCGAGGTGTCGCTGACCTCGCCGCTGCGGCGCCAGATCGACTTCACCACCGCCCCCGACGCGGTCTCCAGCGACTTCATCGGCTCGCGGCACGCCTCGATCGTCGATGCCGGCGCCACCAAGGTCGACGGCGACAACGCGATCCTCTACCTCTGGTACGACAACGAGTTCGGCTACTCCTGCCAGGTCATCCGCGTCGTCCAGCACGTCTCCGGGGTGGAGTACCCGACCTTCCCGAGCCCGGCGGTCTGACGACGGCCCATCGCCCGGTCAAGGGTCGGCAATGACCGCTTGGCCGGGCGCCTGGGGGGAATGAATTCGGCCACAGGTGCGGATCATCACCCAGGAGGTGCCATGACCACGTCGTCGGAGCCACGAGTGTCGGGCCTGGAGATCCGCTCCATCGACTACGTCCCGCTGGACGAGCGCCACGGCAAGCTCTGGCACCTGGGCCCGCTGTGGTTCATGTCGAACGCCCAGATCGCCACGCTCGCGGTGGGCCTGATCAGCATCACCGAGGGCGGCAACCTCATCTGGTCGCTGATCGCGATCGTGTCGGGCACCGTCCTCGGCACCTTCTTCATGGCCTTTCACTCGGCCCAGGGCCCGCAGCTGGGCCTGCCGCAGATGATCCAGTCGCGGCCCCAGTTCGGCTACGTCGGCGCCCTGTTGGTGTGGCTGTTCGCCTACGTCCAGTACGCGGGCTTCAACGTCTTCAACACCATCCTCGCCGGCGAGGCCATGCACACCACCGTCCACGGCGGCGTCAAGCTGTGGGTGGCCGTGGTCACCGTCGTCGCCCTGGTCATCGCACTGGTGGGCTACGACGTCATCCACAAGGCCGAGCAGTTCCTGACGTACTCCTTCCTGGTCGTCTTCGGGATCTTCACCGTGGGCGTCCTGGTCACGCTGCACTACCCGGCGGGCTCCTTCGACCTCGGCGCCTTCAAGGCCACACCGTTCCTGGCGCAGTTCGGGGTGGTGGCCGGCTACCAGATCAGCTGGGCCATCTACGTCTCCGACTACTCGCGCTATCTCCCGCCGGGCGTGACCGTCCGCAAGACCTTCTACTGGACGTACTTCGGCTCGGCCCTCGGCGGCATCTGGCTGATGGTCCTCGGCGCGCTGCTGGCCGCCTGGGCGGGCAAGGACTTCGAGACCATCAAGTCGATCAACGCGGCCGGGGACAAGGTGTTCAGCGGGTTCGGCGCGATCGTGCTGCTCTTCGCGGTCCTCGGCCTGGTCTCCGTCACCGCGCTGAACATGTACGGCGGTTCGCTCACGCTCATCAGCGCCATCGACTCGATCAAGCGGGTACGGCCGACACTCGGCGTACGGCTGGTGACCATCGGGCTGACCGCGGCGCTCTCCCTGGTCGGCGCGCTGGCGGCGACCTCCAACTTCCTGGAGAACTTCAACAACTTCCTGCTGCTGGTGCTCTACCTGTTCATCCCGTGGACCGCGGTGAACCTGATGGACTACTACGTGGTGCGCCGCGGGCACTACGCCATCGCGGAGATCTTCAACCCCCGTGGGATCTACGGCCGTTGGGGATGGCACGGCATCATCGCGTATCTGGTCGGCTTCG
The DNA here is from genome assembly GCF_042893105.1 of Streptomyces sp. NPDC001663. NCBI lineage: Bacteria > Bacillati > Actinomycetota > Actinomycetes > Kitasatosporales > Streptomycetaceae > Streptomyces > Streptomyces sp. NPDC001663. The sequence goes on from NZ_JBIAUR010000009.1 coordinate 357,520, forward strand.
GCGTCATGATCCCCTTCTTCTCCGTCGGCACGCTGTACGTCGGCCCTGTCGCCGACGCGCTGGACGGCGCCGACATCTCGCTGTTCGTCGGGCTGCCGGTCGCCGCGGTGCTGTACTGGCTGCTGACCCGTTCCATCGACGTGGACACCGAGCAGCGGATCGCCGAGGCCGAGGCGGAGGCGCTGGAACAGGCGGCGCACGAGCACCGCGAACCCTGACGGTGCCCCGCCGGCACACACCGCGCGGCGGCTCGAGCCGACCGTCCCACAGGGCCTTTCGGTACCTCGCGGGGCCTTTTGTTGGTACGTCCTGACATACCTGTTGACATCCCTCTGAGGGCGCTCCATAGTGCGTGCTACTAGAGCGCGCTAATGAAGCGCTCTAGCGACGGCGAAGCAGTCGGTCCCCACCGATGACCGCTGCAGACCGCTCCCCCGCGCCACCACACCTGGGTTTCCGCGCTGCCCACACGATCCGCCCGACCGCACAGCGAGGTGCAAGGGACTATGCACAGACACCACCGAGCCGCCGCGTTCACCGCCGTCGCCCTGACCGGCGCCCTGCTCGCCACCGCCTGCTCCAGCAGCTCCGGCGGCAAGAAGTCCGAGGAGGGGGACGCCGCCGCCTCCGCCGGCAAGGCCACCACCCCCCGCATGACCGTCGCCATGGTCACCCACGCCTCCCCCGGCGACACCTTCTGGGACCTCATCCGCAAGGGCGCGACGGCCGCCGCCGCCAAGGACAACATCAAACTCGTCTACTCCTCCGACCCCAACGCCGGCAACCAGGCCAACCTGGTCCAAAACGCCATCGACCAGAAGGTCGACGGCATCGCCCTGACCGCCGCCAAACCCACCGCCATGAAGGACGTCATCGCCAAGGCCAAGGCCGCCGGCATCCCCGTCGTCGGCTTCAACTCCGGCGTCGGCGACTGGCAGAAACTCGGCATGCTCGAATACTTCGGCCAGGACGAGAACATCGCCGGCCAGGCCTTCGGCCAACGCCTCAACCAGCTCGGCGCCAAGCACGCCCTGTGCGTCATCCAGGAACAGGGCCAGGTCGCCCTCGAATCCCGCTGCGCCGGCCTCAAGAAGGGCTTCACCGGCAAGACCGACATCCTCTACGTCAACGGCACCGACATGCCCAGCGTGAAGTCCACCATCACCGCCAAACTCAAGCAGGACTCCTCCATCGACCAGGTCGTCACCCTCGGCGCCCCCATCGCCCTGACCGCCGTGCAGTCCCTCGCCGACGCCGGCTCCAAGGCCAAGGTCGCCACCTTCGACCTCAACAAGGACCTGGTCAAGGCCGTCCAGAACGGCAGCGTCGAGTTCGCCGTCGACCAGCAGCCCTACCTCCAGGGCTACCTCGCCGTCGACGCCCTGTGGCTGTACAAGACCAACGGCAACTTCAGCGGCGGCTCCACCGCCCCCGTCCTGACCGGCCCCGCCTTCATCACCAAGGACAACGTCGACCAGGTCGCCAAGTTCGCCGCCAAGGGAACCCGGTGACGTGATCGCGCAGGGGGCGCGGTAGCGCAGAGGGCCGGCGGATCAGTCCGGGAGTTCCCGGGCCGGTCCGCTGGTCCCGCGTACGACCAGCTTCGGCTCCAGGACCGCCTCGCGCGGCTCCAGCCCCGGATCCTCCAGCCGCTCCACCGCGAACCGCACCGCGTACTCGGCCATCAGGGCCGCGTCCTGCCGCACGGTGGTCAGGCCGATCGGCATTAGATGCGACAGGTGGCTGTCGTCGTAGCCGACCACCGACACGTCCTGCGGCACCTCCACCCCGGCCCGGCCCAGCGACATCAGGATGCCCATCGCACTGCGGTCATTACCGGCCAGGACGGCCGTCGGCAGCGGACGGCCCTGCTCCCGCTCGGCCAGCAGCAGTTGGCCGGCGTCGATGCCGGAGCGCTCCGTGTGGTCGCCGCCGATCACTCGCTCCTCGCCCTCCAGGCCATGTCGGCGCATCGCCGCACGATAGGCGCGCCGCCGCTCCGCCGAGCCCGGCCCGCTCCCGCCGTCGAGGTGCACGATCCGCCGGTGGCCCAGCTCCACCAGGTGATCCATGGCCTGCCGCACACCCTTGCCCTCGGCACTGTGCACGAAGTCCACCCGCGCCCCGCGCACCCGGCGGCTGACCGACACCGTCACCGCCCGCCGCCCCAGCGCATCCAGGTCCGCCGCCTCCGCCTCCGAGCCCAGCACGATCAGTGCCTCGCAGCGGTGGCTGAGCAGCGCCTCGACGGCCTTGGCCTCGCTGCGGCCGGGTGCCGCCGCGGACAACAGCACGTCGTAGCCCAGCCGCTCGGCCTCCGGATAGATGGCCTCGATCAGATTGGTGTGGAAGGTCTGGTGCACCGCGAACATCACCCCCAGCGTCCGGCTGCGCCCGCGGGCCAGGAGCCGGGCCGCACTGTCGGGCCGGTAGCCGATCTCGTCCGCCACCCGCAGCACCCGCCTGCGGGTCTCCTCGCTCGCTCCCTGCTGATTGCGGAACACGATCGACACCAGCGCCCGCGAGACCCCCGCCCGCGCGGCCACATCCGCCATCGTCGGCCGCTGCCTGCCCGCCGCATCCACCAGTGCACCCACCCTCCGACGCCGGTCATGCCAGGGCCTGCCGACGATCTCGAAATCTCGTGGCAACAGGCTATTGACATGACATTTGGACTGGGGTCATCGTACTTGAGCTAGAGCGCGCTAGTAGAGCGCTTCACCAGCTCCTCGAAAGCCGCCCTCCCTCCTCTCCCCCAAGGACTCGAGCATGACCGTACGTGTAGGTGTCATCGGCGCCGGCTGGATCGGCCAGGAACACATACGACGCCTCACCGATGTCGTCACCGGCGCCGCGGTCACCGCGGTCACCGACATCGACGCCGAGCGCGCCGACGAGGCGGCGGCCCGGGTCGGCGCCCGGGTGTACGCGAGCGGCGCCGAGCTGATCGCGGCGGACGAGGTCGACGCGGTGCTGGTCACCTCGTGGGGGCCGACGCACGCCGAGCACGTGCTGAACGCGATCGCCGCCGGCAAGCCGGTGTTCTGCGAGAAGCCCCTGGCCACATCGGCCGAGGACTGCCTGAAGATCGTCGAGGCCGAGCGGGCGCACGGCCGCCGGCTGGTCCAGGTCGGCTTCATGCGCCGTTACGACGCGGGCTACCGGCAGATGAAGGAGGTCATCGCCTCCGGCCGGATCGGCGAGCCGCTCATCGTGCACTGCGCCCACCGCAACCCCACCGTCCCCGAGTCCTACACCTCGGAGATGGCCGCTCTCGACACGGCGGTGCACGAGGTCGACGTGCTGCGCTGGCTGCTCGACGACGAGATCGTCTCGGCCCAGGTCGTCACGCCGCGCGCCACGAGCAAGCGGTTCGAGCACCTCAAGGACCCGCAGATCATGCTCTTCGAGACCGCGAAGGGCGTCCGCATCGACCTCGAGGTGTTCGTCAACTGCCAGTACGGCTACGACATCCAGTGCGAGACCGTCGGCGAGGAGGGCCTGGTGCGGCTGCCCGATCCGTCCTCGGTCGCCGTGCGCACCGCGGGCCGGCACAGCACCACCGTGCTCACCGACTGGGTGGGCCGCTTCGCCGACGCCTTCGACACCGAGTTCCGCGAGTGGATCGCGAACCTCGCGGCGGGCAACGAGCCCGTCGGCCCCTCCGCCTGGGACGGCTACGCCGCCACCGTCATCACCAGCGCCACCGTCCAGGCCCTCAACTCGGGCCGCATCGTCAGCACGGACATGAAGCCCCGTCCCGCCTTCTACGGAGGTGCCGCATGAAGATCGCCCTCGACCCGTACATGTTCCGCGCCCTGCCCATCGACGACATGGTCCGCACCGTCGCCGAACTCGGCTACCAGCACATCGAGTTGTCACCGCGCGAGGACTTCATGCCGTTCTTCCTCCACCCCCGCGCCGACGACGAACGCATCACCCAGCTCAAGAACGCCCTGCGCACCCACGGCATCCAGCTCTCCTCCGTGCTGCCGCTGTACAAATGGTCCTCCCCCGACGAGACCGAACGCCAGGCCGCCGTCCGCTACTGGAAACGCATGATCGAAATCACCGCGGACCTCGAATGCCCCCTGATGAACTCCGAGTTCAACGGCCGCCCGGAACACGCCGCCGAGAGCGAGGCCGCCTTCTGGCGCTCCCTGGAGGAACTGCTGCCGCTCTTCGAACGCGAGGGCATCGCACTCAACCTGGAAGCCCACCCCGACGACTTCTGCGAGGAGAACACCCCCGCCGTCGACCTCGTCCGCGCCATCAACCAGCCCTGGGTCAACTACCTCTACTGCGCACCCCACTCCTTCCACCTCTCCGGCACCGACCCGACCGCGGACATCGCCGCGATGCTCCGCTACGCCGGCGACAAACTCCAGCACGTCCACATCGCCGACTCCTTCAACCACAAGGGCTCCTCCGGCCTGCGCTACATCCTCAACCCGCCCGGCACCCCCGCCCGCATCCACCAGCACCTCGACATCGGCCAGGGCGAGGTCGACTGGGACACCTTCTTCACCACCCTGCGCGAGCTGAACTTCGACGGCGTCGCCACCGCCTGCGTCTTCGCCTGGGAGGAACGCGCCCGCGAATCCTCCGCCTTCATGCTCGACCGCATCACCAAGGAACTCGCCGCATAGCGGTTCCTGTCGTGCTGCCGCCCGGTTCCACCGAGCCGTTGTCACGGCCGGACTAACAGCGGGCCCGCGGGACTCATCTCCCGCAAATAGAACAGTGATTCCCCCATTTCGCCTCTGCGTCGCTGCCATATTCGAAAGCCACTTCGGAGGTGGCTGTGACGCGAGAGGCGACAACATCCCGTGCCCGGGAGACGGCGACGCGCCCTACCGACCGCTCCACCGACCGCACCGCCGGGCGCATCGCCGAGCTGGAGGACCGTCGGGCGCAGGCGGTGGCGTCGGGCGGGCCGAGGAGGCGTGGGGAGTTCGGGGCCCGGGAGCGGATCGAACGGCTGCTGGACGCGGGTTCCTTCACCGAGACCGGCGTGTTCGTGCGGGCCCGGTCCGCCGGGGCCGGTGCCCAACGCCCGTACGGCGACGGGGTGGTGACCGGACACGGCACGGTGGACGGCCGTGACGTCTGTGTGTTCGCGCAGGACTCCGCGGTCTTCGGCGGCAGCATGGGCGAGGCCTTCGGCGAGAAGACCGTCGCGCTGATGGACCTCGCCCTGAAGACCGGCCGTCCGGTCATCGGGCTCAACGACGGGGGCGGCGCCCGCATCCAGGAGGGCGTCGCCTCGCTCGCCCTCTACGCCGAGCTGGTGCGCCGCAACGTGCAGGCGTCCGGGGTGATCCCGCAGATCTCGGTCGTCCTCGGGCCGTGCGCCGGCGGGGCCGCCTACTCCCCCGCCATCACCGACTTCACCGTGATGGTGGACGGCGCCTCGCACATGTTCGTCACCGGGCCCGACGTCATCGAGGCGGTCACCGGCGAGCGCACCAGCGCCGAGGACCTGGGCGGCGCCCGCACCAGCAACTCCGTCAACGGCAACGCGCACTTCCTTGCCGCCGACGAGCAGGACGCCTTCGACACCGTACGAGATCTGCTGTCGTATCTGCCCGCGAACAACCTGGAGCGGCCGCCGGAGTACGCACCGGGGGACGTGCCCGGCGGGGCGTGGCTGGACGAGGTCGTGCCGGACCGGTCGGGGCAGGCCTACGACATGCGGGACGTCCTGCGCGCGGTCGTCGACGACGGTGAACTCCTCGAAGTGCAGGAGCTGTTCGCGCCCAACATCATCTGTGCGCTGGCCCGGGTCGAGGGCCGGTCGGTCGGTGTCGTCGCCAACCAGCCGCTGCACTTCGCCGGGGTCCTCGACATCGACGCCTCCGAGAAGGCGGCGCGGTTCGTGCGGTTCTGCGACGCGTTCGGCATCCCGCTGCTCACGTTCGCCGACGTGCCGGGCTATCTCTCCGGGGTCCGCCAGGAGCAGGCCGGGATCATCCGGCGCGGCGCCAAACTGCTGTACGCCTACGCCGAGGCGACCGTCCCGAAGGTCACCGTGGTGGTGCGCAAGGCGTACGGCGGCGGGTACGCGGTGATGGGTTCCAAGCATCTGGGCGCCGACATCAACCTCGCCTGGCCCACCGCGCGTATCGCCGTGATGGGCGCCGAGGGCGCGGTGGGTGTGCTGCACCGGCGCGAGCTCGCGGCCGCCGCCGACCCCGAGGCGTTGCGGGCCGGTCTGGTCGCCGCGTACGAGCGCACCCACGGCACGCCCTATCTGGCCGCCGAGCGCGGCTACGTCGACGACGTCATCGCCCCGCGCGACACGCGCGCCCAGGTCTGCCGTGCGCTGCGTGCGCTGCGCGGCAAGCGTGCCCCGATGCCGGAGCGCCGGCACGGCAACATCCCGCTCTGATCTGCCGACTGCTCCAACTGCTGCGCCCCGCAAGCCGATTACGTGACGTGAGGAGCCATGCCCGATGGAGAGCCGCCGCCCCCCGCTCGCGCCCGTCCACCCGAGCCTGCCGGAGTATGTACGCCACTGGGCCCAAGTCACCCCCGACCGGCGGGCGTTCACCTTCGTCGACCATCCGGCGCCGGGCTCGCGCGGCGTCCACCGCACCCTGACGTGGCGGCGCCTGGACCTGCGGGTGCGGGCGCTGGCCGCGCGGCTCGCGCAGGAGGCCGAACCCGGATCGCGGGTGGCGCTGCTGTGTCCGCAGGGGACGGAGTACGTCACCGCGTTCCTGGCGACGCTGGCGGCGGGCCTGGTCGCCGTACCGCTGTATCCGCCCGGTCTGCCGGGGCACGGTGACCGGCTCACGGCCGTGTTCGCCGATGCGCGCCCGGCGGTCGTGGTGACCACGAGCCGAGCCCTGGAAGAGGTGCGGGACTTCTGCGGCGGCACGTCGGTACGGCTCCTCGCCGCCGACCAGGTGCCCGACGCCGCCGCCGGACAGTGGCAGCCCGTCGCGCCGGATCCGGCGGCGATCGCCTATCTGCAGTACACCTCCGGCTCGACCCGCACCCCGGCGGGCGTGGAGATCACCCACGGGAACGTCGTCGCCAACGCCCGTCAGGCGCTGACCGCCTACGGTGCCGACGCCCACCCGGTGACCTGTGTGGGCTGGCTGCCGCTGTACCACGACATGGGGCTCGTGCTGAGTGTCGCGGCCCCGGTGGTGCGGGGGCTGCTGTCGGTGCTGATGGATCCGGTCGCGTTTCTGCACGAGCCCGTGCGCTGGCTGCGGCTGCTCGCAGCGCATCCGCGCGCGCTGACGGCCGCGCCCAACTTCGCGTACGACTACTGCACTTCGGCCGTCACCGACGCGCAGAAGGCGGATCTGCGGCTGGACCAGGTCGCCGCGCTGATCAACGGCAGCGAGCCGGTCCGTCCCGGCACGGTCGACCGCTTCCATGCCGCGTTCGCCGCGCAGGGGTTGTCGCCGGAGGCGCACTGTCCGTCGTACGGGCTGGCCGAGGCCACCGTCTTCGTCAGCGCGGCCCGGCCGGGGCATCCGCTGTGCCGGTTCGCGCTCGACCGTGACGCCCTTGCCGCGGGGAAGGCGCTGCCCGCGCGGCCGGACGATCCCCGGGCCGTACTGCTGGCGGGCTGCGGTACCCCGGCGGGCCAGCGGGTGCGCATCGTCGACCCGGTGTCCGGGGCCGCCCTCTCGGAGGGCGAGGTCGGGGAGATCTGGGTGCAGGGGCCCAACGTCGGCCGCGGCTACTGGAGTCGGGAGCGGCAGACCCGGCTCGTCTTCGGCGCCGAGTCGGATGCCGGGCCGGGCGGCTGGCTGCGCACCGGTGATCTCGGGACGGTGCTGGACGGGCAGTTGATCGTCACGGGTCGGCTCAAGGACCTCATCGTCGTCGACGGGCGCAACCACTATCCGCAGGACGTGGAGGCCACGGCCCAGGACGCGCATCCGGCGGTGCGGCGCGACCGGCTGGCCGCCTTCGGCGTGCCGGGCGGCGCGGGTGAGCGGGTGGTCGTCGTGGCCGAGCACGTGCGGGCCATGCACCTCGCCGAGATCGATGTACCGGCCGTCGTACGGGCCGTGCGTGCCGCCGTTTCCGGCCGACACGGGCTGCGGCTGGCCGAGGTCGTCCTCGTCACGCCGGGCACAGTGCCCCGCACGTCCAGCGGCAAAGTGTCCCGGGCGCTGGCCCGGGAGCGGTATCTGGCGGGCGCGTACGCGGCGGGGAGTGCGCGGTGAGAGCGGTCGACGAGGGCGCGATGCGTCGGCTGATCCTGGAGCGGGTGGCCGCGTGGAGCGGGTCGGCGGCCGAGGCGGTCCCCATGGACCGGCCGCTGGCCGACCTGGGGATGTCCTCGCGGGATGCGGTGATTCTGGCCGGGGAGCTGTCCACCCTGACGGGGCGTGAGCTGCCGGCGACGCTGCTGTGGGAGGCGCCGACCGGCGATGCGCTGGTGACGCGCCTGTGCCGAGGCGCGCCGGAGCCCACATCGGCCACGCTCCCGGCCCCTGCCTCGGCGGACTTCGGTGAGCCCGTCGCCGTCATCGGGGTCGGCTGCCGGCTGCCCGGGGGCGTGCATGGGCCGGGCGACTACTGGCGGCTGCTCAGCGAGGGCGTCGACGCGATTCGTCGCGTTCCGGAGGACCGGTGGCGGGACTTCACCGCGTTTCCGCCCGCCGATGCACCTTCGTACGGCGGCTATCTCGACGACATCGCGGGATTCGACGCGGAGTTCTTCCGGATCACCCCGCGCGAGGCCGCGGTGATGGACCCGCAACAGCGCATCCTCCTGGAGGTCGTCCACGAGGCGCTCGACCATGCCGCGGTCGCGGCCGCGTCGTTGGCCGGCAGCAGCACCGGCGTCTTCGTCGGTGTCTCGGCCCCCGAGTACGGTCAACTCACCGGCGCCGACGCGGGTGTTGTCGATCCCTGGGCCCCGGCCGGTGCGGCGCTGAGTGTCGCCGCGGGCCGGGTGGCGTATGTGCTGGACACCCGTGGGCCGAGCATGGCCGTCGACACGGCGTGTTCCTCCTCGCTGGTGGCGGTTCATCACGCGTGCGTGAGCCTGCGCACGGGTGAGAGCGACCTGGCGATCGCCGCCGGGGTCAACCTGCTGCTCTCCCCCACGATCGGGGTCGCGTTCGGGCGGGCCGGGGCGCTCGCGCCGGACGGGCGGTGCAAGCCGTTCTCGGCGGCGGCCGACGGCATCGGCCGCGGCGAGGGCTGCGCGGTGGCGCTGCTGAAACGGCTGTCCGACGCCGAACGCGACGGCGACCGGATCCTGGCCACCATCCGCGCTACGGCCGTCAACTCCGACGGCCGCTCCAACGGCCTCCTGGCACCCAACCCCGCAAGCCAGCAAGCCCTGCTGGCGACCGCGTACGCACGGGCCGGACTCGACCCGGCCGGCATCGACTACGTCGAGGCGCACGGCACCGGCACCCCGCTCGGCGACCCGATCGAGGCGGGCGCGCTCGGCGCGATCCTCGGTGCGGACCGGGATCCCGACCAGCCGCTGCTGCTGGGCTCGGTCAAGGGCAACCTCGGTCATCTGGAGTCGGCCGCGGGCATCGCCGGACTGGTGAAGACGGTGCTGGCGCTGCACCACGACGTGGTTCCGCCGTCCCTGCACTGCACGGAGGGCAGCGCCCTGGACGACGTACGGCAGCGGGTGGTGACCGAGCCCGAGCCGTGGCCGCGCTATGGCGGCACGGCCACCGCCGGGGTCTCCGGGTTCGGCTTCGGCGGCACCAACGCTCATGCGGTACTGGAGGAATGGCGGCCCGCTGTCCTGTCCCAGCCGCCAGCCGAGGAACCGGCTGCCCGCCTCCATCTGCTCTCCGACGTCGACGGCGAACGCCTGCGGGACACCGCGGCCCGGCTCGCGGACTGGCTGCGTACGCCGGGGGGTGGCGCGGCGCGCCCTGCCGACGTGGCCCGCACGCTCGCCGGGCGCTCCGGCCGTGGGTCTGTGCGTGCCGCCGTCGCCGCCCGCGATCGCGCCGAACTCACCGACGCCCTGAGCGCGTTGGCGCAGGCCGACCCGCATGTACGAGTCCTGACCGGTGAGCGCGATCTCGTCCGGCGCGGCCCGGTGTGGGTCTTCTCCGGATACGGCAGCCAATGGGTCGGAATGGGCCGCCGCCTGTTGGCCGAGGAGCCCGCCTTCGTCTCCGCCGTCGAGAAGCTCGACGCCCAACTCGCCCCGGAGTGCGGGCTGTCCCTGTACGACCACCTGGCCTCCGGCGACGGCCTCGACCGACTCGAGGTCGCCCAGCCCGTCCTCTTCGGCCTGCAGGTCGCGCTCGCCGAGCTGTGGCGCTCCTACGGCGTCGAACCGGCCGCCGTCATCGGCCACTCGATGGGCGAGGTCGCCGCCGCGGTGTGCGCGGGCGCCCTTGATGTGCCGGACGCGGCGCGGGTGATCGCCGTACGGGCCCGGCTGCTCGCTCGGCTGCGGGGCGGCGCCATGGCGGTCGTCGACGTCGACGACACCGAACTCGCCGCCCTGCAACGGGAGTTCCCCGGTGCCCATGTCGCCGTCCACTCCTCCCCCGGGCAGAAGGTGGTCACCGGCGACGAGCCGACGGTGGCCCGGTTGGTGCGAGGGCTCGAGGAAGAAGGGCGGACCGCCCGCGTCATGCGCGTCGTCGGCGCCGGGCACTCACCACAAGTCGACCCGCTGTTACCGGAGTTGACCGAGGCATTGGCCGACGTCGAGGGCGGACGGCCGCACGTCCCCGTCTACTCCACCGTCCTGGACGACCCCCGCGGCGACTCCGCCTTCGACGCCGGCCACTGGGCCGCGAACCTGCGTCGGCCCGTGCACCTGGAGCGGGCGGTCGCGGCCGCCGCGGCCGACGGCCACACCGCGTTCGTCGAGATCTCGCCCCACCCGGTGCTGCTGCGGGCCGTCGCCGACACCGCCCCTGGCGCCCTCGCCATCGGCACGCTGCGCCGCGACGGCGACGACTTGGCGGCGTTCCTCGGCGAGTTGGGTGCCCTGTATGCCGCGGGGCTGCGGCTGCCGGTGCCGTCCGGGCGCGTCATCGACCTGCCCGCACCGCGCTGGCGGCACGTGCGGCACTGGTGGACGGACGGGCGTACTACGCCCACCGCCGCACCGGCGGAACCGGTCGCCGCACCGCCGGACACCTCCGTCACCGCACGCCTGTGCCACCACATCGCCACCGTCACCGGCCACGCGCCGACCCGTATCACCCCCGCCACCGCACTGGCCGGCCTCGGACTGGACTCCCTGATGGCCGTACGCATCCGCACCGCCCTGGAGCGCGAGTTCGGCATCGAACTGCACCTGCGCGATCTGCTCGGCACCCCCACGGTCGAGCAACTCGCCGAGCGCATCGGGCAAGCACTCCCGGCCGACGGCGGCTCACCTCTGCGCACCCTGCGCGCCACCGGCTCCCGCCCGCCGCTCTTCCTCGTGCACGCCGCCGGCGGAACGACCGACGTGTACCGGGCGCTGGCGGACCGGCTCGGGGAGGACCGGCCGGTGTACGGGCTGGAGCGGATCGAAGAGGCGGGCACGGTGACCGAGAAGGCGCGCCGCTATGCCGAGGCCATCACCGCCACCCACCCCAACGGGCCCTGCCTACTGGGTGGTTGGTCCTTCGGCGGCTTCGTCGCCCTGGAGGCCGCGCGCCAACTCACCGCAGCCGGGCGGGAGGTGGAGCTGGTCGCGCTCATCGACTCCGTACGGCCCCTGCCCCGGCCCGGGCAGTCGCCGGAGGACCGGATCCGCGCGCATTTCACGGGTTTCGCCCGGCACGTCGCCGACACCTACCAGGTCCGGCTGGAGTTGCCGTACGACGAACTCGTGGCGATGGAAGACGATGGCGCGCGCATCGACGCCGTGCTGCGAGCTCTGCGTGAGGCCACCCACGTGCCTGCCGCCGTTCTGGAGCATCAGCGTTCCTCCTACCTGGACTTGAGGATCGGCGAGGCCCACCGGCCGGGCCGTTACGACGGGCCCGTGGTGCTGTATCGAGCCACGGAGGCCGCCCCGCACACCGTGCGCGACCCGGCGTACGAGCGGGACGACGAGGCGCTCGGCTGGGACGAGGTGTGCCCGCGGCTGTCGGTGATGCGGGTCGGCGGTCACCATCTGTCGCTCCTCGACCCGCCGCACGTCGAGGAGATCGCCGCCCATCTGCGGCGGGAGCTCGCCGCGCAGACCCGCTGAACCGGATTTTCGAGGAGCCGCCATGTCCCACCGTCACCGCACCACCGCCATCTCCCGACGCACCGTCACCAAGGCCGCGACAGCCACCGGTTTGGCCGCACTGTTCGGCGCCGCCGCCGGTACCGCGCGGGCCGCGACCCAGGTCGGGGCGCGCACCTTCGACGTGTCCGTGGGCTCCGCCGCGCTGGGCCGCAGCGCCCCGCTGCGGCTGATCCTGCCGTCCGGCTTCGAGTCGGAGACGGGCCGGACCTACCCCGTGCTGTATCTGCTGCACGGCGCCCATGACGACTACACGTCCTGGACCCGGGAGACCGACATCGAAGCCTTCACCGAGGGCCGGGATCTGATCGTGGCCATGCCGGACGGGGGTCCCACCGGCATCCCCACCACCTGGAAGAGCGGCCCCGACTACGAGACCTTCCAGCTCACCGAGGTCCCGGCGATGCTCGCGCGCGACTACCGGGCCTCGCGGGTGCGGGCGGTCGCCGGGGTCTCCACCGGCGGTTACGGCGCCATGGCGCACGCGGCCCGCCATCCGGGCGCGTTCACGGCCGCGGCGTCCTACAGCGGCATCCTCGACACCACCGCGCCCGGCGTGCCCACCCTCGTCGACGCCATCGTGGCCCGCGAGAACCTGTCACCCTCCTCCCTGTGGGGCAACCCGATACTGAACGTGCTGACCTGGCGTGACTTCAATCCGAGGGCCCGCGCCGAGGGGCTGCGCGGCACTCCGTTGTACGTCTCCAGCGGCAGCGGAGTGGTCGGCGGGACCGGCGACTGGCTGCCCGAGGCGCTGGAGAGTGCGCTGTGGCCCTCCGCTCACAGCTTCACCAGCACCCTCGAACGGCTGGGCATCGCGGTCACCACTCATTTCTACTCAGGAGGAGGACACAGCTGGGCGTACTGGAAACCGGAGTTCGCCGCGTCCTGGCCGATGCTCGCCGGTGCACTGGGACTGCCGGAGTGATGTCGGTGCCGTCGGGGCACGGAACGGAGCGCAGGGGACGTCCGTCCAACACAGGACTTGCCCCTCGTCCCACGGGGAACAGCCCGCGGGTGAGCCTGCTCCGGTTGAAAGGAGTGTCCGCGATGGCCGTCCCCACCCCGCACGGCGGGCCGGCCGGTCCGGCATCCCCCTCGGTGCCGCCCGACCTCGCCGAACCACTCCGGGCCCAACTCGAGGCAGTGGCCGACGAGGTCGAGGACGAGGTCCGCAGGCAGGTCCCCGAGTACGCGGGCCCCCCGGACGGGATGTACGCCAGGAACCTGCGGGCCGGTGTGGTCCAGGCCCTGACCCTGTTCGTCGACCACATCGCCGACCCGCGCCGCCGGAGCGACGCGATCGCGTCCACGTACTACGAACTCGGGCGCGGTGTGGCCCTGGAGGACCGCAGCCTGGACGCGCTGCAGTCCGCGCTGCGGATCGGCGGGATGCACGCCTGGCGGCTGATGGGCCGTACCGCGGAGGAGCTCGGGCTGGACTCGGCGGTGGTGGCCGCGCTGGGCGAGCTGGCGTTCCAGACCGTCCACGAGGTGGCCGAGGCGGCCGCGGCCGGTTACGCGGAGGGACGGCTGCGCAGCACGGACGAGCTGGAGCGGCGGCGCAGGCGCCTGCTCGAACTGCTGCTGGGCGACGGGCCGGTGTCTTTGGAGGCGGTGCAGGATCTGGCGCACGGCGCCAGGTGGTCGGTGCCGCGGCAGGTCGCGGTCGTCGCGCTCGCGGTCTGCCCGGACCAGCGCGAGGAGGAGCGGCCGCTGGCGGCCGCCGGGGCCCTGGTGGACATGGAGTCCCGGCCGCCGCGGATGCTGGTGCCCGATCCGGACGGTTCGGGCCGCTTCGGCGGGCGGGCGTTCACCCTCGCGCTGCGCGGCCGCCCGGCCGCGATCGGACCGACCGTGCCGCTGACCGAGGCCGCGCAGTCGCTGCGCTGGGCCGCCCGGGCGCTGGGACTGATGGGTCGCGGGATCCTGCCCCGGCAGGGCGTGGTGCGTTGCGCCGACCACCTGTCGACGCTGCTGCTGCACGGGGACGAGCCGTTGCTCGCCCAGTTGGAGACGCGTGCCCTGGCCCCGCTGGAGACGGCCTCCGAGGGGCAACGGGCCCGGCTCGCCGAGACGTTGCTGGCCTGGCTGCTCAGCGGCAGCAACGTGCCCGATGTCGCCGCCCGTCTGCACATCCACCCGCAGACGGTCCGCTACCGCCTGCGCCAGCTGGAGAAGCTTTTCGGCGACGCCCTGCACGACCCCGGCACCCGTCTGGACCTCATTCTGGCCCTGCGCGCCGAGGAACTGCGGGCGGACCAGGAAACGCCTTCCGCGCAAGGAATTTCCCCCGGCTCACCTCAGCTCAAGAAATCGTAGAACTTCTGAATTCCCATACATAACACCCCGTCAGACAGAGCGAATACGTTCGGGACGTCCTTTTCCGCAGGCGCGCTCAACGCGCCCGACCCTCAAAGGATTCCCATGCGTATTCGCTTGTGCCTCGCCGCGCTCTCCATGGCCGGCGGGGCCGGACTGGCCACCGTCTCGACATCCACCGCATCGGCCGCCGCCTGCTCGGACATCGACGTCGTCGCGGCCCGCGGCACCTTCGAGCCGGGCACGCTCGGCGCAATCGTCGGCGACCCGGTGTATTCCGCCCTGCAGAAGAAGCTGACGGGCAAAAACCTCACCAGCTACAAGGTGAACTATCCCGCGGACCTTTCCCTCACCTCGGCCGCACAGGGAAACGCGGACCTGGTGAACCGCGTCAACAGCCAGGTCGCGTCCTGTCCGAATCAGCGTTTCATTCTCGTCGGCTATTCGCAGGGAGCGAACGTCGTCGACAACTCCATCGGAATCAGCAGCGACGGCGCGGTGGTCGGCAGTCCCATCGTGGCGACCATTCCCGCCGCGCTCGAACCGCGGGTCGCCGCGGTGCTGCTGTTCGGCAACCCGATCCGGGCCCTCGGCAAGAGCGTCACCGGCACCTACCAGAGCCGCACCATCGACTTCTGCGCCAAGGGCGACCCCATCTGCGAGAACGGCGGCAACGACGTCCTCGCACACCTCGGCTACACCGCGAACGCCGACGCGGCAGCCGCCTTCGCCGCGGGCAAGGTCTGAGCACGGCAGGCAACAAGCATCGGGCCCGGGAGGAGCTCCTCCCGGGCCCGACGGCTGCGCAGTTGCGCTGCTTCGAGCTCACCCCGGCCTGCTGCGGGCCGACAAGTTCGGGCCATCTGTTCCGTGGTTCAAAGAGTCAGCGGGACGCCGTCTGGTGGAGACCGGGGACGTCCAATTCGTCAGCGCCGAGGTACTGGTTGTACGCAGTGACGTTCGTGAAGAAGATCGGGATCGGAAGGGTGAGCCCCGGCGGAAGCGGGGGCGGCATGCTCGGGGTGAACGTGACGGGGAGCAGGCCGAGGAGGTTCCCGCTGAGGATCTTGGTCAGCAGGACCACGGGCTGACCGGTGGCAACCGTCGTACCGGCGGTGCCGTCCGTCTCCAACGTCCCCTGGCAGGGATACCAGGGGCCTGGAGCGGACGGGTCCACGCGGCCGATACCGGGAATGCCCATGTCGAGCAGGGGCAGCCGGAGGCCGGGCAGGCCTTGGAAGGGCGGCTCGGGTGGCGGTGGCTGGTTGCGGCCGCACGAGGGGGCAAGGAGAGGTGCGGTCTCGCGCAGGCTCGCAATGTCGACCCGGGACACGGTGAAGACCAGGACCTCCTCGGAACCGGACGCCGTTGGCACCTCGGTGATGCCGTGATAGGTCAGGCCGCTCAGCACCATCAGCGGGCTGAGGACCCGGAACGGCTGGGCGGCGGTGCGTACGCCGTACGCGGCGGCATCGACACCGAGGCGGAGAGAGATCAAGGGCTGCGGAAGACACCATTGCGAGTGCTCGTCCCGGCCGGAGTGGGCGCCCAGTTCGATGTGCAGGGGCAGCAACGACAACGGCCCGGCCATCCGTCCGTCGGCAGGCAGTGGCGGGATGTTCAAGCGCAGAACGGATGGCGGGACGGAGTTGCCGGCGGCGACGCCGGACCGGCTCGGCTGCTTGTCCGACGTACCCGGCCCGGCGGTGTGCTCGGGCTTACCGCGCTGCGACGGGCCGGTGGGGCGGGTCGGGCTCGGCGTCGCACGATCGTGCCGGGCAGCCGGGCCGTTGTCGTGTTCGTCGTGTGCATCGTGCAGGCCGAGCAGGTCGGCGACCGAGCCGAGAAGGCCCGCTCCGGATGAGTGGGTGGGAGCGGGCGCAGGCGCGACGGAGTCGGGCCTGCGACTGGGCCTGTGTTTGTCGTATACCTCGGTACGCGGGTTCGGCAGACGAGGGCCTAGGGACGTGTGCGGGCCCGGCGAGCCGTCCACCGGGACGCGGCTTCCGGTGCCGCGGGCGCCGGGTACTGCCCCGGCCAGCAGTCCGTCGAGCAGAGAGCAGACGGTCAGGCTCGGTCGGGTGTCGGCGGCGGCAGCGCCCGCGAGCACGCTGGGTGGATCGTCGAGCCTCGGCACCATCCTGGGGACGTGCACCGGGGCTGGTTGCAGCCCGCCGGTCAGCAGTGCCCCGATCGGAAGCACACCGAGTGCCCGCATACGGTTTGTGCGCGAGGTCAGACGGTTCATGCGCGGGCTGCTGCCGGTTTGTCCGCCACCGACCGCACGGCCTCCGGCGCCGCCTCCCCCGCTGCCCGGTTCACGGAAACCGCCGGGGCCACCGGGCCAACCGAGACCGCCCGAATCACCATGGTCACCGGCCCCACCGGAACCGCCGGAACCACCCGAACCACCAGAGCCGCCCGGACTGTCCGGCCCCTCCGGGCTGCCCGATCCTCCGGGGCCGTCCGATCCGCTCCCGCGACCCCAGTCCGGCCGGATCCGTGGCCGTTCCGGCCGCGCATACGGCACCCAGCTCACCGCCATCGCGCCGCCGGTGATGCCCAGCAGAAAACCGATCAGGAAGCCGCCGAAATTGGAGAGCACGAGTGAGGCGACGGCGAACACCAGCGTCGCGATGCCCGCGAACACCCGGTGCCCCGGCGCCAGCCACATGCTGAGCGCAAGGACCGCCATGAAGATCCCCATGAGTGACCCCGCCACGCCGGCGATGCCCTCATGCATCATGATCGGCAACGGCGCGAACGGGATGGAGAGGATCTCGACCCCGGCCAGCAGCGTCCACACCCCGGCCCAGAACGGGCGGCTGCGCCGCCAGTCGTGGAAGGCGTTCCACCATCCGAGCCGCCGCCCGTCAGCCTCCGCCTTCCGCTGACGTCCCGCGCGCAGCCGCGCACTACTCACGTCGATCTCCCCGAGTGTGGTGGCCTTCGTGACCCGGCGTCAGAAAACATGAGTGATCGCCGACCTGCACGCTCAGGTGGAGTCCCGGCAGCCGGAACGTCGCCGCACTGACCGAACGCGTCTGCTGCCGCAGATCATCGATGCGTACGGTGTCGGCCTGCTCGCCGAAGCCGCCGGGCTCGCCGTGCACACCGGGCACACCCTGCACGGTGGCGGCATCCTGGCCGATGTTGATGTTGTGGAAGACCGCGTCGCCCTGCAGGTCGTGACTGTCCGCGACGAGCCGGTCGGCGTGCGCGGGTTCCCCGCCGCTGCCCGAGGTCAGCCGCAGGGTGACGGGCCCGAGGACGGGCACGTCCTGTACGACGGACTGGCACAGGTCGTACAGGTCGGCGGACCGGATGCCGGACAGCGCCTCCGGGTACGAGGCGTGAGCACCGCGGTCCAGCACACCGAACTGCACGAACCCGCGCCCTGCGAGCGTGCTGGCTCCGATCTGGAAGCTCTCGCCGGAAACCGTGAACGAGTTGGGTGACACCCCGAAGGACGCGGCCAGGGCGCCGCGCGCCATCGCTGTGCACAGCGCTGCGGACGCCAGCAGGGTGGGCACCATGGCCACGGCCAGACGCCTCCATCGGGTGTGGCCCGTGAGACGTGTGCGCACGGTGGTCTGGGTGGCACTGTCGACGTTGCTCGTCATCCCTCTCCCCGTCAGACGATCGGGGCCGGCCCACCAGAGGGCTCAGAAACCCCGACACCCGAGTCTCGGGTGGTACGTCTCGCCAACTCCGGTGGGATCCGCTGGTGACTCCGAGGAGCAGCCGGGGACCCCAATGGACGGACGTTTTCACCCGCTTGGACCGCAGAGAGGGGAAGGCCGTTCAGTAACAGGGCTTGGCTCCGGCCTTCACACTCAGGTGCAGGCCCGTGAGCCGGAAGGTCGCCGCAGTCACTTCTCGGGTCGACTGCCGCAGGTGATCGATGCGTACGGTGTCGGCCCGCTGTCCGAAGACTCCCGCCAGGGCACCGGAACCGTCGTTGAAGGTCGAGGCATCCTGTCCGATGGTGATGTTGCGGAACACTGCGTCGCCGCCGAGGTCGTCGGTATGGACGACGAGATGGTCCGCGTGCGCGGGCTTGCCGCCTCCGCCGGCGCTGATCCGCAGCGTGGTCTCGCCGACGACAGGGAGGCGGATGACCATCGACTGGCACAGGTTGTACAGGTCGGCCGAGTCGATGCCGGCGATGGCTTCCGGGTACGCCTTGGTCTTCGACCGGTCCATCCCGACGTACTGGGTGAAACCGGTGCCCTGCAGCCGGTCGGCGGAGATCTTGAGGTTCTGTCCCGAAATCACCATGGACTGTGCGGAGACCGCGAGCGAGACAGGGAGAGTGCCGGTTCCGATCGCTGCCAGGAGTACCGCGGACACCAGCAGCGTCGGCACCATCACCAGGCCGAGCCGCTTCCACCGGGTGTGCCCCGCGGGACGGGCCCCGGGATCAGGGAACGTCATCACTGCCTCCCGGCTCGGGCGGTGCCCAGCGGCGGGGCGGGACGACCCCACGCCGCTGGCTGCGACCGTCGGGCCACAGCCTCATTGCAACCTGCGGCCTGGCGGTCGGCAACCGGAGCCAGTGCAAGATCGAAGCTAGTGGGGCTCCATGGCGAATTGCGCGAGGTTGGTGGACACCGGCTCGGGCCGCCCGTTGTTCTGCACGGGCGCCGCGGTGAGCACGTCGAGGTGCTGGTAGCCGTCGGCGACCACCGGGTCGAGGCCGGCTGGGACGCGGCCGGCGAGCAGCCCGTCCCCGGCGAGCACGGTGAGCGTCGGGTTGGCGGTGAGCCCCTGGGGGTGCACGACCAGCTGCTTCACCTGTGGGGAGGTGGCCAGTTCCAGGTCGGTGACCAGCTTGGTGGGGAAGTACTGCTCGGTGAAGTCGAGCGGCTGCCGGGCCAGGCTGCGGGCCAACTCCCCTATGTCGGTGACCTCTTTGCCGGCACTGGTGAACGGCGTGCCGTCGGCCGACTTGTAGCCGGGGTCGTCGGCGGCGCCGACACGGTCGTAATTGCGCCATGTGTAGAGCGGTCCGTGCGGCTGAGCCGGAATGGCCTTGTAATCGACGCCGAACAGTCCCGGCTGCTGCGAACTGCCGTTGGCTGCAGGGAAGTTCTTGTCGGTGATCGGTCCCCCGTCGAAAAAGCCCACGCTGCTCTGCAGGAAGGCCAGCGGTACGGAGTTGTCGTCCAGCAGCGCTCCGAGCACCGCAGCGTTGGTGAGCCGGAAGTCCTTCACCGCGGGAGAGCCGGTGAGGAACGTGGCGGTGTCCTTGGAGAACAGGAAGCGGTTGGTGGCCTCGATGTTGGTGTTGGAGGGCAGATAGCTCGGCAGGTCAGCCTCACCGCCCGGATCCTGTACGGCGCCGACCCCGGCGATGGCCAGCAGGGTCATGGTCTCGGGGTTGAGCAGGACCGGCGCGGACAGCGAGCGCGGCAGCACCCCGCTGTCGAGTCCGGCCTGCACGGCGCCGTAACCCAGGCCCACGTCGGGCAGGTTGGTGTCGTCGGGCATGCTGCCGCTCAGGTCGCCGAGCGAGGTGGAGACGGTGGTGTCGAGGGCGAAGTAGCCGGCGCACTGGTTGTATCCGGCGTCGGTGGTGGTGGCCGGGTTGCCGTCGAAGTCGGCGGCCGCGAAGTAGCCGGTGACCACGCCGCCGAGCGAGTGTCCGCCGCACAGCACCTTGCGCTTGCGCAGCCCCTGGTCGGGCAACTCGGCGGCGAGCAGGTCGTATTGGTCGCGCACCGTCTGCTCGATGCCGAGCTTCGCCATCCACCCCAGCCGGTCGTTGCCGACGAAACCGGCGAAGGTGCGGCCGTCGACCTGCTTGCCGCGGTAGTAGTAGTCGACGGCTGTGTGCTGGTCGCCGGAGTCGATGCCGGTGTGGTCCTCCAGGCAGTTGGAGCGCCGGTCGATCGCCCAGAACTCGATGTGCCGTCCCTGCTCGGCGGCACCCGCCACGGTGTTGCGGGCGACGCTGTCGAAGGCCCCGGCCCCCTCGAGGATGCCCGGCTGGGCGACGAGGATCCGGTCGGCGTCGGCCGAGGCCGCCGGCCCGTCGGAGGAGCGGTAGCGCAGATACGACAGCCAGTCGCACGCCGCCGGACGGTCGCCGAAGGACGCCGGCAGCGGGACCTTCACCCGCACCACCGACTCACTCACTCCGGCGACCGCACTCGTCGAGGCCACGGGCGTCTCGGTCCGCGCACTCTCCCCTCGGGCGTCCGGGGCGGTCACGGTGATCGCCCCGGCGGTCAGCAGCACCGCCAGCGCAGCACTGCGCAGGGTCTTCGCGGTTGTTCCTCTACTGCGACTCGTGTCCATGGCCCGGACCGTAGGACTGCGCGGACCGCGCCATCGGGCAGTGCTCACAAAGACTCAGCTCCTGGTGAAGCGTTTGTCACCAGGAGCTGAGGCGCCCGTTCCGCGCCCCGATCCGCATGATCCGAGATGTGATCCAGCCCACGATGAAAAACGATGCCGTTTCGATAGCGGCGGGGGCTATCCTGAGCAGCAAGTGAACGAAACAGTTTCGTTTAGAGGATGAGGGAGGACGGACGTGGTCTCCGTACTCATCGTCAACGACCAGTCCCTGCAACGCGTCGGCCTGCGCATGCTCCTGGCCGCCGAGCCCGACCTGAGCGTCGTCGGCGAAGCCGCGAGCGGGGTCGATGCGGTCCGCATGAGCGCCGCACTCCGTCCGGACGTCGTCCTGATGGACAGCCGCCTCGCCGAACCGGACGACATCGATGCCATCCGGCGCATCGCACGACCCCCGCGCCTGTTGTCGGCCTCCGAGTCCCCCATGGCCGCGGGCTCCCCGCCCCGCGTACTGGTGCTGACCTCGAGCACCGACGACAGGCACGCGCACGCCGCGCTGCGCGCCGGAGCCGGCGGATTCCTCCTCACGGACGCCGCCCCGGAGGAACTGACCGCGGCCATCCGCGTCGTGGCCGCCGGAGACGCCGTCATCACCCCGGCCCTGACCCGCGCGCTCATCGACGCCGTCCGCACACAGCCGGCCGTCCGCCCCCTCGCACGGGAGGCCGGGCTGTCCATCCTCACCGAACGCGAACGCGACGTCCTCACGGCCGTGGCCTCCGGCTGGTCCAACACCGAGATCGCCGTCCGGCTGTCCATCGCCCCGACCACGGTCAAGTCGCACGTCAGCCACATCCTCGCCAAGATCGGCGTCCGCGCCCGCGTCCAAGCGGTCGCCTTCGCCTACGAATCCGGTCTGGTACGGCCGGCGGCCTGACGCTCGCAGGACCATCCAGGGCGCACGTCAGGCGGGTGCTGCCGTGGTACCGCGGACGACCAGGTGCGGGGCGAGCACGACCTCGCGGGGTTCGGTGCGGTCCTGGTCAAGTCGCTCGACGGCGGCGGTCACCGCGTGCCGGGCCTGCTCCAGGGCGCCCTGGCTGACGGTGGTCAAGTTGAAGCAGCTCAGCCGGGAGAGCGTGTCGTCGTCGTAGCCGGCCACGGAGACCTGCCCCGGGACGGAGATGCCCGCGCGGGAGAGGGCGGCCAGGACGCCGATGGCGCACTGGTCGTTGAACGCGACGACGGCGGTGGGCAGTGCGTCGCCGTCCAGGAGATGCCGGGCGGCACGCTCCCCGGCCGCCTCGGTGTTGTCGCCGCCCAGCACCCGGATGCACTCGCCGAGTCCGTGGCGGCGCATGGCCGTGCGGTAGCCGCGGCGCCGGTCGGTGGCGATGACGCCCTTGCCGCCGTCGACGTAGACGATCTCCCGGTGGCCGAGTCCGACCAGGTGGTCGACGATCTGGCCGACTCCGTCGTCGTCCGCGGTGCGCACGACGTCCAGGCCGGCGTCGGCGATCCGGCGGCCGACCGCGATGACGGGCGCCTTGTTGTCCAGGGCCGAGAGCGTGTCGGCGGCGGCCGTGGGGCCGAGCAGGATCAGGGCCTCGCTGCGGAAGGCCAGGAGCGTGTCCACGGCCGTCTGCTCGTCACGGGTGCGGGTCAGAGTGCTGAGGACCAGGTCGTAGCCGACCTCCTCGGCCGCGGTGTGCAGATGCTCGACCAGTTCGGCGTGGAACGGGCTGTGGATGTCGACCATGACCCCGAGCAGCCGGCTGCGCCTGCTGGCCAGTGTGCTGGCGGTGCGGTCCACCTGGTAGCCGAGGTCGGCGGCGGCCTTCAGCACACGCTGCCGGGTCCGCTCACTGGGACCGGCCACGCCGCGCAGCACGAGGGACACCGACGCCGTGGACACGCCCACGCGCGCAGCGACGTCCTCCAGCCGGGGGCGCTTGTGCGCGCCGTTCCGGTGACTGACGGAACCGCCCTCGTCCACCTGCGCCTCCCCGGGAAATCTCCTCGAGCAACACCCTTGACACGCTCACGAAACAAGGCCGATAGTACCAGAACTTAAAGCGCTTTAAATTGTCCTGATGTTCCAACGAACCCATAACGAACGCCCGGCGGCCACCCACACTGCCCGCGCATCGTCCGTCATCCCACTCCAGGCGCCACCCCGCCCCTGACCGGCCGAGCCGCAATCGGCCCCATCACTCCTCCCGGAGCGCGCTCCTAACCGGGGTCGCCGCCTCCACCCCGGCCCACCCGGCGGGCGAGCGGTGGCCGGTGATCCACTCTCCCCTCCCAGTTGCACAGTGAGGTGCACGCATGAACCGCACAGCGCTTCCCCACTCCCGCAGAATCGTCCCCGTCGTGGCCGTGGCCGCCGCGGCCGCCCTGACCCTCGCGGGCTGTTCCAGCAGCTCCGGCGGCAAGAAGGCCGAGGAGGAGGCGGGCAACGTCTCCGCGGGCAAGGCGAACACCCCCCGCATGACCATCGCGATGGTCACCCATGCGCCTTCCGGCGACACCTTCTGGGACACCATTCGCAAGGGTGCCGAGGCCGCCGCGGCCAAGGACAACATCAAGCTGATCTACTCCAACGACGAGAACGCCGGCGACCAGGCCAACCTGGTGCAGAACGCGATCGACCAGAAGGTCGACGGCATCGCGGTCACCCTGGCGAAGCCGGACGCGCTGAAGTCCGTGGTCGCCAAGGCGGAGAAGGCCGGCATCCCGGTCGTCGGCCTCAACGCGGGCCTGAGCGTCTGGAAGCAGCAGGGCCTGCTGTCGTTCTTCGGGCAGGACGAGGCCGTCTCCGGCCAGGCCCTCGGCAGCAAGCTCAACGGCACCGGCGCCAAGCACGCCCTGTGCGTGATCCAGGCCCAGGGCGACGTCAACCTCGAAGAGCGCTGCGCCGGCGTGAAGAAGACCTTCAGCGGCAAGACCGACATCCTCTACGTCAACGGCACCGACATGCCCTCGGTGAAGTCCACCATCACCGCCAAGCTCAAGCAGGACTCCTCCATCGACGAGGTGGTCACGCTCGGCGCCCCGATCGCCCTGACCGCCGTCCAGGCCGTGTCCGAGGGCAGCAGCAAGGCGAAGGTCGCCACGTTCGACCTCAACAAGGACCTCGTCTCCGCGATCCAGAAGGGCACGATCCAGTTCGCCGTCGACCAGCAGCCGTACCTCCAGGGCTACTTGGCGGTCGACTCCCTCTGGCTCTACAAGACCAACGGCAACTTCAGCGGTGGCGGTGAGCAGCCCGTGCTGACGGGCCCGGCCTTCGTGGACAAGTCCAACGTCGAGTCCGTCGCCAAGTTCGCCGCGAAGGGCACTCGGTGATGAGCATGACCCAGCATGCCGAGCCGGCGGTGACCGCGCCGCCGGCCCCCGGACCGAACCAGAAGGACGGCCGTACGGCCGAACGCTCCCTGGTCATCAGGTGGTTGGCCCGGCCCGAAGTCGGCGTCTTCCTCGGTGCCGTAGCGGTCTACGTGTTCTTCCTGATCGCGGCGCCGCCGGTGCGCGACGCCAGCTCGATGGCGAACATCCTCTACCAGTCCTCGACCCTCGGCATCGTGACCATCCCGGTCGCGCTGCTGATGATCGGCGGCGAGTTCGACCTGTCGGCCGGTGTCGGAGTGATCACCTCGGCGCTCACCGCAAGCATGATCAGCTACCAACTCACCATGAACGTGTGGGTCGGTGTGTTCGCCGCGCTGATCGTGTCGCTGGCGATCGGCTTCTTCAACGGCTGGATGGTGGTCAAGACCGGACTGCCCAGCTTCCTGGTCACGTTGGGCACGTTCCTGATCCTGCAGGGCGTCAACCTCGCGGTGACCAAGCTGGTGACCGGGAACGTCGCTACCGATGACATCAGCAACATGGACGGCTTCGACCAGGCCAGGAAGGTCTTCGCCTCGTCCTTCGACATCGGTGGCGTGCAGGTGAAGATCACCGTGTTCTGGTGGCTGCTGTTCGCGGCGATCGCCACCTGGGTGCTCATGCGCACCAAGTACGGCAACTGGACCTTCGCGGTCGGCGGCAACAAGGACAGCGCCCGGGCCGTCGGTGTGCCGGTGGCCTTCACGAAGATCTCCCTGTTCATGCTGGTCGGCTTCGGCGCCTGGTTCGTCGGCATGCACCAGCTGTTCTCGTTCAACACCGTGCAGTCCGGCGAGGGCGTCGGCATCGAGCTGATCTACATCTCCGGCGCCGTGATCGGCGGCTGCCTGCTGACCGGCGGCTACGGCTCGGCGATCGGCCCGGTCTTCGGCGCCTTCATGTTCGGCATGGTGCAGCAGGGCATCGTCTACGCCGGCTGGAACCCCGACTGGTTCAAGGCCTTCCTGGGCGTGATGCTGCTCGGCGCCGTCCTGATCAATCTGTGGGTCCAGCGCACCATGACCCGGAGGTGACCGCACCCATGACAACCACCAACGAAACCACGTCCGACGGCACCGTGGCCGCACCTCAAGACGGCAAGCCTGTCGTCGAGTTGAAGAACACGGGCAAGTCCTATGGCAACGTCCGCGCCCTGCACGGGGTGAGCCTCCAGGTCCGCCCGAGCCAGGTCACCTGCGTGCTCGGCGACAACGGCGCCGGCAAGTCGACGCTGATCAAGATTATTTCGGGGTTGCACCAGCACACCGAGGGCGAGTTCCTCGTCGACAACGCGCCCGTACGCTTCTCCACCCCGCGCGACGCGCTCGACAAGGGCATCGCCACCGTCTACCAGGACCTGGCCACCGTCCCGCTGATGCCGGTGTGGCGCAACTTCTTCCTCGGCTCCGAGATGACCAAGGGCCCCTGGCCCGTGCGCCGCCTCGACATCGAGAAGATGAAGAAGACCGCGGACGAAGAGCTGCGCGAGATGGGCATCATCCTGGACAACCTGGAGCAGCCCATCGGCACCCTGTCGGGCGGCCAGCGCCAGTGCGTGGCGATCGCCCGCGCGGTCTACTTCGGCGCCCGCGTGCTGATCCTGGACGAGCCGACCGCGGCGCTGGGTGTGAAGCAGTCGGGTGTGGTGCTGAAGTACATCGCCGCCGCCCGTGACCGCGGTCTGGGCGTCATCTTCATCACGCACAACCCGCACCACGCCTACATGGTCGGCGACCACTTCAGCGTGCTGCGCCTGGGCACCATGGAACTCTCCGCCGAGCGCAGCCAGATCACGCTCGAGGAGCTGACCAACCACATGGCCGGCGGCGCCGAACTCGCCGCGCTCAAGCACGAGTTGTCGCAGGTCCGCGGCGTCGACGTCGAGGAACTCCCCGAAGAGGCCGACCTCACCGCACCCGTCGCGGCGAGCTCGGAAGGGGCCTCCTGACGACGGGGGTGTCCTGACGACGAGGACGTTCTGACCACCTCACGAGGACGCCTTGACCACGAGGACGTCCGGATCCAAAGCACAACTGTCCCCACCCACCAGAAGGCACCCTTCATGAAGATCGCCCTCGATCCATACATGATCCGCAACGTCCCGCTGCTCGAACTCCCCTCCGTGGTGGCCGAGTTGGGATACGAGTGGATCGAGCTGTCCCCCCGGGAGGACTTCATCCCGTTCTTCCGCCACCCGCGCGTCGACGACGCGACGGTCCGCAAGTTCCGCAAGGCGCTGGACTCGGCGGGTGTCGGAATCTCCTCGCTGCTGCCGCTGTTCCGCTGGTCCGGCCCCGATGAGGACGCACGTCAGGCCGCCGTACGGTACTGGAAGCGGTCGATCCAGATCGCCGCGGATCTCGGAGTGGACAGCATGATCTCCGAGTTCAACGGTCGGCCGGAGGATCCCGACCGCAGCGAGGCACAATTCTGGAAGTCGCTGGACGAGTTGCTGCCGGTGTTCGAGCGAGAGGGCATCAAGCTCGCACTGGAGCCGCATCCGGACGACTTCATCGAGAACGGCTACGACGCGATCAACCTGATCCGGGGCATCAACCACCCCAACGTCACGTTCCTGTACTGCGCCCCGCACACGTTCCACATCGGCAACGACGCCCCCGGCATCATCAAGTACGCGGGCGACCTGCTCACCCACGTCCACCTGGCCGACGCGTTCGACCACACGGCGTCCTCCGGCAACCGCTACATCCTCAACCCGCCGGGCACGCCCGCCCGTATCCACCAGCACCTGGACATCGGCGAGGGCGAGGTCGACTTCGACGAGCTCTTCCGTGAGCTGCGCGCGAGCCGCTTCGACGGCACGCTCACCGCCTGCGTGTTCGCCTGGGAAGAGCGGGCGAAGGAGTCGTCGGTGTTCATGCGGGAGAAGATCTCCGAGTATCTGGCCGGCTGACGCCGCTGTCTCATTACCGACGGGCCGCGACCGCCCCGTACGCACCTCACCGGGGCGTTGCGGCCTGTCTCAGGGCCTTGTTGCGCCCTTGCTCCGGCCTCGCATGCCATGCGGCCCGACCTGGCACGGAAGAGTCCGCGCAATCCCGCGGTAACAACCTATTGACATGACATTTGAGCGCGAGGCATCGTTCTTCGCGAAGCGCTTTTAAAGCGCTTTAAGTCCCACTCCGAGCCGGAGTCTCTGGAACGAAGGGAAACCAGCGTTATGCCGTTCGAAGTGCTGACCATCGGCCGTGTGGGGGTGGACGTGTATCCGCTCCAGACGGGTGTGGGGCTGGCGGAGGTCACCTCGTTCGGCAGGTACCTGGGCGGCAGCCCGACGAACGTGGCGGTGGCCGCCGCCCGCTACGGGCATTCCGCGGCCGTGATCACCAAGACGGGCCGGGACCCGTTCGGTGACTTCGTCCGGTCCGCGCTGGCGGGCTACAAGGTCGATGCCCGGTTCGTGGGCGTGTCGGATGTCGCGCCGACGCCGGTGACGTTCTGTGAGATCTTCCCGCCGGACGACTTCCCGCTCTACTTCTACCGCCTGCCGAAGGCGCCCGACCTGGACATCAGCGCGGGCGAGCTGGACCTGGACGCGGTGCGGGACGCGGCGATCTTCTGGTTCACGGGCACCGGGCTGAGCGAGGAGCCGAGCCGCTCGGCCACCCTGGCGGCGCTGGCGCACCGGGCCGAGGCGGGCACGACGGTCTTCGACCTGGACTGGCGGCCGATGTTCTGGGCCGACGGCCCGGACCGGGCCCGGTCGTACTACGCCGAGGCCCTGCGCCATACGACGGTGGCGGTCGGCAACCTCGACGAGTGCGAGGTCGCCACCGGCGAGCGCGAGCCGTACGCGGCCGCCAAGGCGCTGCTGGCCGCCGGGGTGCAGCTGGCCGTGGTCAAGCAGGGCCCCCGCGGGGTGCTGGCCATGGACCGGGACGGTGCGGTCGCCGAGGTGCCGCCGGTGCCGGTCGATGTGGTCAACGGGCTGGGTGCGGGGGACGCGTTCGGCGGGGCACTGTGCCACGGCCTGCTGGCCGGCTGGGACACCCGCCGGACCGTGGCCTTCGCCAACGCCGCCGGGGCGATCGTCGCGGGCCGGCTGGCCTGCTCCGACGCCATGCCCACCCAGACCGAGGTGGAGGAAAAGCTGCGCCAGGCCTCCCCCGCCACCGAAGCACCCCTCGATGGAAAGGCGTGACGCCGTGCTGTCCGACAACCTGAGCCGGATCGTGGCCGCCCGGGTGACCGATCCCGGCGCCATCGCGGCCGCCGCCACCCGCCGGGTGAAGGCGACCTCGCTGCTCGGCGAGCACGGCAAAGCCATGATCATCGCCGCCGACCATCCCGCCCGCGGCGCCAACGGCATCGGCACCGACCCCACCGCCATGGCCGACCGCGCCCGCCTCCTGGACCGCCTGTGCACCGCCCTGGACCGGCCGGGCGTGACGGGTGTGCTGGCCACCGCCGACATCCTCGAGGACCTGCTGCTGCTCGGCGTCCTGGACGGCAAGAGCGTCTTCGGCTCCATGAACCGGGCCGGCCTGGCCGGGTCGGTGTTCGAGATCGACGACCGGTTCACCGGCTACGACGCCCACACGATCGCCGCGATGGGCTTCGACGGCGGCAAGATGCTCACCCGCATCGCCCTCGACGACCCCGCCACCCCCTCCGTGCTGACCGAGACGGCACGGGCCGTCAATGAGCTGAATGACCGTCAACTCATCGCGATGGTCGAGCCGTTCCTGTCCACCTGGCAGGACGGGAAGATCCGCAACGACCTGTCCACCGACGCCGTCATCAAGTCCATCACCATCGCCTCCGGACTGGGCCGGCGCACCGCCTACACCTGGCTGAAGCTGCCCGTCGTCGACGACATGGAGCGCGTCCTGGCCTCCTCCACCCTGCCCGCGCTGCTGCTGGGCGGCGAGGTCAAGGACCCGGACAAGGCCTTCGCATCCTGGGGCAAGGCCCTCAAGCAACCCACCGCCCAGGGCCTGGTCGTCGGACGCTCCCTGCTCTACCCCTCCAGCGGCGACGTCGCCGGGGCCGTGGACCGGGCGGTGAGCCTGCTGTGACCGGGGCCAGCAAGTACTACCTGCCGAAGGGCAGTTCAGCCGCCGACGGCTATGACCTCCTGGTCACGCCGGAATCGGCGGGCTGGGGATACTCCGGCCTGAGGATCCTGACCCTCAAGCCGGGCGAGGCACACGCCCTGTCCACCGAAGACTCCGAGTTCCTGGTCCTGCCGCTGACGGGCTCCTGCACCGTCACCACGGACGGCACGGCCTTCGAACTCACCGGTCGGACAGGCGTGTTCGCCTCGGTCACCGACTTCGCCTACCTCCCCCGCGAGTCGGAGGCCCTGATCAGCAGTGCGGCCGGCGGCCGGTTCGCACTGCCCAGCGCCCGTACCGGGCGGAGCTCACTCTCCGCCCGGTACGGGTCCAAGGAGAACGTGCCCGTCGAGCTGCGCGGTGCCGGGGCCTGCTCACGCCAGGTCAACAACTACTGCCTGCCGGGCACCTTCGAGGCCGAGCAACTGCTGGTCTGCGAGGTCCTCACACCCGGCGGCAACTGGTCGTCGTATCCGCCGCACAAGCACGACCAGGCCCGGCCCGGACAGGAGTCGGAGCTGGAGGAGATCTACTACTTCGAGGTCTCCGGCGGCGCTCAGGGTTTTGGCTACCAGCGGGTCTACGGGACCGCCGAGCGGCCGATCGACGTGCTGGCCGAGGTGCGTTCCGGGGACACGGTGCTGATCCCGCACGGCTGGCACGGCCCGTCCATCGCCGCGCCCGGCTACGACCTGTACTACCTCAACGTCATGGCCGGCCCCGGCCAGGACCGCGCCTGGCTGATCTGCGACGACCCCGCCCACGGCTGGGTGCGTTCGACCTGGGACACCCAGGACATCGACGACCGGCTGCCGTTCGCGGCCGAGGAGACCGACTAATGCAAACGATCAGGCTCACCACCGCCCAGGCCCTGGTGCGTTTCCTGGCCAACCAGTACAGCGAGCGCGACGGCCAGGAACAACGCCTCATCCCCGGCGTGTGGGGCATCTTCGGCCACGGCAACGTGGCCGGCATCGGCCAGGCCCTCCTCCAGGCCGCCACGACCGGCGAGGCCGACCTGCCCTACTACCTCGCCCGCAACGAACAGGGCATGGTCCACGCCTCCGTCGCCTACGCCAAGATGCGCGACCGGCTGGCCACCTTCGCCTGCACCGCCTCCACCGGCCCCGGCTCCACCAACATGATCACCGGCGCCGCCCTCGCCACCACCAACCGGATCCCGGTCCTGCTGCTGCCCTCCGACATGTTCGCCACCCGCGCCGCCGACCCCGTCCTGCAACAGCTGGAGGACACCCGCGGCGGCGACGTCACCGTCAACGACGCCTTCCGCGCCGTATCCAAATACTTCGACCGCATCCAACGCCCCGAGCAGCTCATCCCGGCCGCCCTTGCGGCGATGCGAGTGCTGACCGACCCGGTCGAGACAGGTGCCGTCACCCTCGCGCTGCCGCAGGACGTGCAGGCCGAGGCGTACGACTGGCCGGTGTCGTTCTTCCGGCGGCGGGTGTGGCACGTCGGCCGCCCCGTCCCCGAGCCGGCCGCCGTCGAACGCGCCGCCCGCCTGCTGCGCACCGCGAAGAAGCCGCTGATCGTGGCCGGCGGCGGCGCCGTCTACTCCGGCGCGGAGACCGTGCTGCGCGCGTTCGCCGAAGCCACCGGAATCCCGGTCGCCGACACCCACGCCGGCAAGGGCGCCGTCCCCTGGGACCACCCCTACGCCGCCGGCGGCATCGGATCGACGGGGTCGTACGCGGCGAACGAACTGGCGCGTGAGGCTGACGTCGTCGTGGGTATCGGCACGCGGTACTCGGACTTCACCACCGCCAGCCACACCGTCTTCGGCAACCCCGACGTCACGTTCGTCAACCTCAACGTGGCCCGCCTGGACGCCGTCAAGCACTCCGCCGAACCCCTGGTCGCCGACGCCCGCCTCGGCATCCAGGCCCTCGCCGGAGCCCTCACGGACTGGGAAGTGGAGCCGGAGTACCGGGACCGTACGCGTCAGCTCATCGCCCGGACCCGGGAGATAGAGGAGGAGTGCTTCGCCCCCGACCGCAACACCGGTGATCTGCCCGCCCAGACGCAGATCCTCGGCGCCCTCAACGAGAGCCTCGATGACCGCGCCGTGGTCATCAACGCCGCGGGGTCGATGCCCGGTGACCTGCAGCAGCTGTGGCGGGCCAGGGATGCGAAGGCCTACCACGTGGAGTACGCCTACTCCTGCATGGGCTACGAGGTCGCCGCCGGCGTGGGGGCCAAGATGGCCGACCCCACCCGCGAGGTCGTCGTCCTCGTCGGCGACGGCTCGTATCTGATGATGGCCCAGGAGATCGTGACCATGGTCTCCGAAGGCCTCAAGGTCATCATCGTCCTGGTCCAGAACCACGGCTTCGCCTCCATCGGCGCCCTCTCAGAGTCACTGGGCTCGCAGCGCTTCGGCACCAAGTACCGCTACCGCAACGGCGATTCGGGACAGCTCGACGGCGACGTGCTGCCCGTCGACCTCGCCGCCAACGCCTCCTCCCTCGGCGCCGACGTCCTGCACGCCACCACGGTGGAGGAGTTCCGGGCGGCGATGGAGAAGGCCAAGGCCGCCACCGGCACCACCGTCGTCCACGTCGAGACCGATCTCTACGGGCCCAACCCGCCCGGCCACGGCTGGTGGGACGTCCCGGTCAGCGAAGTCTCCGCCCTGGAGACCACCCGCACCGCCCACGAGACCTACGCCGCGAACAAGCGCGCCCAACGGCACTACCTGTAACTTCCGTCCCCGCAAAGGAAACCCGCACCGTGACCACCATCCCGCACTGGATCAACGGCGCTCCCGTCCAGGGCGCCGCCACCGCCACCCAGCCGGTCTTCAATCCGGCCACCGGCGCCGCACAGGCCCAGGTCGTCCTCGGCGGCGCGGCCGACGTGGACGCCGCCGTCCAGGCTGCCTCTGCCGCCTTCGAGACCTGGTCGGAATCGTCGCTCACCCAGCGCACGCAGGTGATGTTCGCCTTCCGCCAGCTGCTCCTCGAGCACGAGGAGGAGCTGGGCCGGATCATCTCCGCCGAGCACGGCAAGACCGTCGACGACGCCCGCGGCGAGATCACCCGGGGCCGCGAGGTCGTCGAGTTCGCCTGCGGGTTGGGCGACATCCTCAAGGGCTCCTTCTCCGACCAGGTCTCCCGCGGCATCGACGTGCACAACTTCCGCCAGCCCCTCGGCGTCGTCGCCGGCATCACCCCGTTCAACTTCCCCGCGATGGTCCCGCTGTGGATGCACCCCATGGCCATCGCCACCGGCAACACCTTCATCCTCAAGCCCAGCGAACGCGACCCGTCCGCCGCGAACTTCGTCGCCGAGCTGTACAAGAAGGCCGGCCTGCCCGACGGTGTCTTCAACGTCGTGCACGGCGGCAAGGACGCGGTCGACGCGATCCTCACCCACCCCGGCATCCAGGCGGTCTCCTTCGTCGGGTCGACTCCGATCGCCAAGTACGTCCACGAGCAGGCCACCGCGCACGGCAAGCGCGTCCAGGCCCTCGGCGGCGCCAAGAACCACGCCGTCGTCCTGCCCGACGCCGACCTCGAATTCGCCGCCAACCACATCACCGCCGGCGCCTACGGCTCCGCCGGCGAACGCTGCATGGCCGTATCCGTCGCCGTCGCCGTCGGCGACGCCGCCGACGGACTCGTCGAGATCCTCGAGCGCAAGGCCCGCGAAATCACGGTCGGCCCCGGCAACCAGCCCGGCACCGACATGGGCCCCCTGGTCACCAAGGCCGCCCAGGAACGCGTCGAGAACGCCGTCGGTACCGCCGCCACCCAGGGCGCCACCGTCGTCGTCGACGGCCGCGGCCTCAAGGTCGACGGGCATGAAGAGGGCTTCTTCACCGGCCCCTCCCTCCTCGACCACGTGACGGCCGCCATGGACGCCTACCAGGAAGAACTCTTCGGCCCCGTCCTCGCCATCGTCCGCGTGACCACCCTCGACGACGCCATCAGCCTCATCAACGCCAACCCCTACGGCAACGGCACCGCCCTGTTCACCGCCTCCGGCGAAGCCGCCCGCCGATTCCAGCGCCACATCAACATCGGCATGATCGGCATCAACGTCCCCGTCCCGGTCCCGATGTCCTACTACTCCTTCGGCGGCTGGAAGGACTCCCTCATCGGCGACTCCCCCATCCACGGCCCCGAAGGCATCCGCTTCTACACCCGCCCCAAGGTCGTCACCACCCGCTGGCCGCACCAGACCCACCACATCACCGCCGGCTTCAACTTCCCCACCTCCAACTGAGATTCCGCCCGTCCCCACATCGACCGGTAGGAGGTGGCCATGGACGTCAGGGACGACACGACCCAGGCCCTCACACCAAGCAGTAGCGCGAAGGACAAGGCCTCTCCGGAGGTCTACCGCAGGCTGCGGCTCATCACCGTCATCGCGACCTTCGGTGGACTGCTTTTCGGCTACGACACCGGCGTGATCTCCGGTGCGCTGCCCTTCATGTCCCTCTCGCCCGAGAAGGGCGGGCTGGGACTCACCCCGCTGACCGAGGGGATCGTCGCTTCGTCGCTCGTGCTCGGCGCGGCGTTCGGGGCGCTGTACGGCGGGCGGCTCGCCGATCGGCACGGGCGCAGGCGGACGATCCTCGGGCTCGCCGTGCTGTTCCTCGTCGGTGCGCTGGATACCGCGCTGGCGCCGGGGCTCGAGGTGATGGTGCTGTTCCGGGTGCTGCTCGGGCTGGCGGTGGGCGGTGCGTCCGCGACGGTTCCGGTGTTCATCGCCGAGTTGGCCCCGGCCGAGCTGCGCGGTCGCCTGGTGACGCAGAACGAACTGATGATCGTGACCGGGCAGTTGCTGGCGTACACCTCGAACGCGGTCATCGCCAGGACCGTGGGCGAGGGTGGCGTGTGGCGCTGGATGCTCGCGATCGCCACGGTCCCGGCCGTGCTGCTGTGGATCGGGATGCTGTTCGTGCCCGAGTCGCCGCGGTGGCTGGCCTCCCGTGGACGATTCGACGACACCGCCCGCACGCTGAGCCTCATTCGTGACGCGGGGGCCGTGGACGCGGAGTTGGACGAGATCAGGCGTCGAGTCACGGCCGATGCCGACCAACCACGGGCAGGCTGGCGGGACTTGGGCACGCCGTGGGTGCGACGCATCGTGACGGTCGGGCTCGGGCTGGCCGTGCTGTCGCAGCTGACCGGCGTCAACTCGATCATGTACTTCGCGCCGACGATCCTGCTGGACACGGGACTTGGCACGCAGGCCGCGCTGACGGCCACCATCGCCAACGGCGTTGTGGCGGTGGTCGCGGTGTCGACCGGCATGTGGCTGCTGGGCCGGTTCGGCCGACGTCCGATGCTGCTGACCGGGCAGGTCGGCGTGACCCTCTCGCTGGTGTTGATCGCCCTCTGCTTCCTGCTCCTGCCGGAGTCGGCCGTACGCAGCTATCTCGTGTTGGCGTCCATGCTGACCTTCCTGCTGTTCATGCAGGGCTGCATCGCGACCGTGTTCTGGCTGATGCTCTCGGAGATCTTCCCGCTGCGCCTGCGCGGCTTTGCGATGGGCACGGCGGTGTTCGGCACCTGGATGGCCAACTTCGTGGTCACGCTGGCGTTCCCGCCGCTGATCGACGCGGTCGGCGGAACCACGTTCCTCATCTTCGCCGCGGTCAACGTCGCGACGTTCGTCTTCTACCTCCGCACGATTCCCGAGACCCGTGGGCGCTCGATGGAGGCCATCGAGTCCCACTTCCGACGGCAGTTCGCCGCCTGACCACCACCCCTCATCCCCTCCCGAATCCCCGTATCTCTCCTGAGACTTCCGAAAGGCACCGCCATGACCACCTCCGCCAAACCACTGTCCGTCGCGGTGATCGGAGCCGGTATGGCCGGCCGCAGCCACGCCGCCGGATACCGCAACGTCAACACGGTCTTCGGGGCCGGCCTGCCGCCGGTGCGCCTGGCCGCGATCGCCGACGCCAACGTCGCCCTCGGCGAGGACGCCGCGCGTCGCTACGGCTTCGAGAAGGCTCTCCCAAGCTGGGAGGCCGTGGTCGAGGACCCGACGATCGACGCCGTCAGCATCGTCGTGGGCAACGCGCTGCACCGGCCGATCGCGGAGGCGCTGGTCGCCGCCGGCAAGCATGTGCTGTGCGAGAAGCCGCTGGCCGGGTCGATGGAAGACGCCCGTGCGATGGCCGAGTTGGAGCGCACCGCCGAGGTCGTGACCGCCGTCGGCTACACCTTCCGCCGCTCCCCCGGCATCTCCGCGATCCGCGAGCACGTGCAGCGCGGTGAGCTGGGTGACCTGACGCTGTTCAGCGGCCGCTACTGGTGCGACTACGCGACCGACCCGAACGGTCCGCTGAGCTGGCGGTTCAAGGGCGGTCCCGGTTCCGGCGCACTGGGGGACATCGGCTCGCACGTCATCGACGCCGCCGAGTACGTCGTGGGGCCCATCGCCTCGGTCTCGGGTGCCTCGCTGTCGACGCAGATCGCCAAGCGGCCGCTGCCGCTGGGCGCGGTCGTCGGGCACAACGCGGCTCCCGTCTCGGACGAGTTCGGCGAGGTCGAGAACGAGGACACCGCGTCCTTCACCGCACGCTTCGAGTCCGGTCTCGTCGGCACCTTCTCGGTGACGCGCACCGGTTTCGGTCTGCCCAACGGCCTCTTCTTCGACGTGCTGGGCGTCGGCGGCCGGGCCGCTTTCGACCAGCACCGCCCCGCGGAGTACCTCTTCGACGACGCACAGCCCGACGCCCGTACGCGCGGCGCCCGGCAGATCATCGCCGGTCCGAACCTGCCGTACTTCGCGGGCGGTGTCCCGATGGAGGCGCCGGGTGTGGGCGCCAGCAACGCCGACAACTTCACCTACCAGACCCGGGCCTTCCTGGACCAGGTCGCGGGCGTCGCCGAGCCGCTGCCGGCCTGCGCCACCTTCGCCGACGCGCTGCGGACCATGGAGATCATCCAGGCCGTAGTCGAGTCCTCCCGCAACGACGGTGCCGCCGTCCCGGTTCCGCCCGTCGCCTGACCAGCCGTAGAGCCCGTAGAGCCGATAGCGCTCGTAGAGAAGGATTAGACACATGGCCCTCAAGCTCGGCGCCTACACCGCCTGTCTGCACGACCGCACTCTCACCGAGGCCCTCGACATCCTCAAGGAGAACGGTCTGACGTCGGTGGAGGTCAACACCGGCGGCTTCATCCCCTCCCCGCACTGCCCGGTCGACCTGCTGCTGTCCTCGGCCACGGCGCGCGAGGAATACCTGGCGACGTTCGCCGACCGCGGGATGGAGCTGACCGGTCTCAACTGCAACGGCAACCCGCTCAACCCGCTCCCGGGTGTCGGCCCGAAGCATGCCGACGACCTGCGCCGCACGATCCGCCTCGCGGGCCTGCTGGGTGTCAGGCACGTGGTCACCATGTCCGGTACGCCGGGCTCGGACCCGGACGCCAAGTACCCCTCCTGGGTGGTGAATCCGTGGGACGGCGTCTACATGGACGTCCTGGACTACCAGTGGGGTGTGGCCGTCGAATTCTGGCAGGAGATCGACGCCCTGGCCCGGGAGAACGACGTCCGGGTCGCCATCGAGATGCACCCGCACAACCTCGTCTTCTCGCCGGTCACCCTGAAGCGGCTGGTCGACGAGGGTGGCCTCACGAACGTCGGCGCCGAGATGGACCCCTCCCACCTGATGTGGCAGGGCATGGACGTCATCGCCTCCATCAAGTGGCTCGGTCCGCTGGTCTTCCACGCCGCCGCGAAGGACGCGACGCTCTGCCCGGGCGCCGACATCCGCGGCGTACTGGACACGTCGTTCACGCGCGTGCCGGCCGACGCCCCCGGCAAGGTGCCCACCGGCTACGGCTTCTGGTGCAACGCCTGGCCGGAGAACCCGGCGTGGAAGTTCGTCGCCGTGGGTCTCGGCAACGACGTCGCGTTCTGGACCGAGTTCCTGCGCGCCCTCGCCGAGATCGACCCGGACATCGCGGTGAACATCGAGCACGAGGACGCCGCCTACTCCCAGACCGAGGGGCTCGCCCTGGCCGCCAAGAACCTGCACAGCGCCGCGGCCGCGCTCTGACCTACCGCCTGTGTGGTCCCGTTCCCGACGGTCGGGAACGGGGCCACTTTGCGTTTCCGGCTTCGTCATCTGTGCACGTACACAATCCTCAGCGCACGTATTTACAGTGCACTAGACCCACTCCTACTGTGAACGTTCCCGGACAGTCTTTCATGCACATGCCAGGTGACGATCACATCCATCAAAGGAGATGGGATGCCCGCGAACGGTTCGAGCCGAACAGTGAAGGCCGCCCTGCTCATTGCGGCGGCCGCCCTGCCCGCGTCCCTGCTCACCACGCCCACGAGCGCCTCTGCCGCGAACTCGCTCAGCATGCTCGGCGCGGACGTCTCGACCGCTCAACGAGCCCTCGACCTCGGCGCCAAGTACTACGACGCGAGCGGCACCGCCAAGGACCCGCTCGACATCCTCAAGGGCCTGGGCGTGAACTACGTCCGTCTGCGGGTCTGGAACAACCCGGCCAGCGGATACAACAACGAGGCGAAGGTGCTGGCGTACGCCAAGCAGGTCAGGGCCAGGGGCCTGAAACTGCTGGTCGACTTCCACTACTCGGACACGTGGGCGGACCCGGGCAAGCAGTACAAGCCCGCGGCGTGGGCAAGCCATGGCATAAGCCAGCTCCAGACGGACGTCTACAACTACACCTACGACGTCTGCAACAGTCTCAAGTCGCAGGGCACCACCCCGGACAGCGTGCAGATCGGCAACGAGATCAACGTCGGCATGCTCTGGGACGACGGCAAAGTGATCAACAACGACTTCACCAATCTGAGCCTGCTCCTCAAGTCGGGCTACAACGCGACCAAGGCGTGCAACAGCGGCACGAAGGTGGTCGTCCACACGGCCGACGCGGACAGTGACGCACATGCCCGCTGGTTCTACGACGGCATCAAGGCGAAGGGCGTCAACTGGGACATCACCGGGCTGTCGTACTACTGCATGTGGCACGGCACGCTGGCCAACATGGGCAGTGTCGTGTCCGACATGAAGTCCCGGTACGGCAAGGATGTGATCATCGCCGAGACGGCCTACCCGTTCACCTCGGCGAACGCGGACAGCACGAGCAACTCGGTCACGTCCGGCTGCTCGGGCTATCCGCTCACCTGGCAGGGCCAGGCCGCCAACTTCACCGCCGTACAGGACACGGCCCGCAGTGCCGGGGCGATCGGCGTCTTCTACTGGGAGCCGACCTGGTACGCGGTCCCCGGCAACGGATGGGATCCGGCCGACATCAACAACAGCGGCGACGGCTGGGACAACATGGCCACCTTCAACTGGACCGGCCAGGTGAACCCGAACATCAAGTGGACGCCGTAGGCGCTGTGTTGAGCGAGCGGGCCGACGGACGGGTCACAGGGTGAAGCTGATGACCTGTCCGTCGGTCTCGATGTTGTCGCCGCTGATGTTGAGGACGTCGTAGCGACCTGCGGGAAGCGGACGATGGTGAACAGCAGGGTGGTCAGGGGCCGGCCCGCCCTGCCAGTCAATCAAGCCACCGTCAACCACCGCTATGAAACGCCGAGTTGGCGGTCCAGCCAGTGGCGGCAGCCACCTCCCGCGCAATGTCCACCACAAGCCGCCCGTCGGTCACCACCCGTACCGCGTCCTCAGGAGCCCGCTCATCCAGGAGACGTGCCTTGCGCATACTGGCCTGCAGTTCCGTCTCCAGCTCCGAGCCGAGTTCCCGCCCCACCAGCCGCTGTCGAGCGGTGGCATCGGAGGCGGTGAGCAGCACCCGTACGATCCGCACCCCGGCCCCCATGGCGCGCTCGAACATGCCCGCCGCTTCAGGGAGCACGCTCGCGGTGTTCGTGTAGATCAGGCGGCGGTATCCGCGTCGGGCGAAGTTCGCCCACACGGCCGTCAGATTGCTCTCGGTGATTTCCGAGCGGTCGGGATCCCCCTGCGGCGCCGGATGCACCTGCCCCATGAAGTCCCCGTCGATGACCGCGTGCGGCACGGCCGCGGCACGCAGCAGCGCCGAAACCTCCCACCCCACCGTCGTCTTGCCCACCCCGGCCCGCCCACCGATGAGCAGCACTTCCGCACGATCCATGGGGGCAGCGTGCCAGTTGACGCCCCCCGCGGGCGATCCGATACCGCACCCGCAGCCACGGACCTGCCGTCCTGTCCGAGGAGGGTGTTCTCGCCGGGCGCCAGATGCGAAGATCGGCCCGTGACGGCTCGCGCCGGTCCAGTACGGCAGGTCGAGCGGAGCCCATCGCCTGCAGCAGGGGAACAGACCACAGCATGCCTACGATTCACCGCGAACCGCGTTTCCAGTACGACGACTTGGTCGACCTCGTGGAGGGACAGCTCCGCGTCGTGGAGCTGACCGCCATCAACAGCGAGATCGGCGGTCCGGGCGAGCGGCTGTGGATGACCGAACCCGGACTCGGCGTGTCGGATGTCTACCGGCTGTGGCGCAAGGGCAAGGGCAACCACATGTACTGGGCCGTTGACCGCGACGACCCGTGGGATGCGATGCGCTGGCTGCGCGAGGCACTTGCCGATGTCCTGGACCGGCTGACCCGCCCCGGATCGACGAAGGAGTACGCCCTGGAGGCGGGCCGCGAGGAGCGCGACCTCGCGGTACTGGCCGAGTTGGAAGCCGTCTGGCTGTCCGGTCTCTCGCCTCTGAGCGAGGCATTCGGACCCCGTGCGGCCGAACTGGAACTGAACCGCGAGCTCCTCATCCCGGCGCGGGCAGAACTCGCCCGGGCCACCGCACTGCGCTCCCGCATGCTTCAGGAACAGTTCGGCACCGGCCCGGAAGGCGCAGAGCGGGCCGCATCCGAACTCGGCTGGGAACTCGACAAGGCCCGCAAGGCACTGGCCGCGCGGGACGACTACCAGCGCTGGGTCCGTGAAGGGGCCGCACACGCCCGCGCCACCATCCCGGTGCACCGGCCGCCGGGCGAGACCGGTCTGCCCGACGTACTGGCGGCCACCCTGATGACCGCGGCGTGCCAGAGCGAGAGGGTCGTCCCCGGACGCCCCAGCCCCATTCCGCTGCCGGACGAACTGGCCCCCTGGTACGTCTTCGTCGAGAACCTCGGTGCGTGCGTCGCCATCGCGGTCGAAGACGCCTACGCCCCCGACGCCGGCCCCTGGGACTACATGGACGTCGCCCCGGTCGCCATGGTCATCGAAGCCGGCTGGACCGTACGTGACGGCGTGATCTTCTCGCCCGTCCCCTACGACGGTTACTACGAGTGCATCGACTACGACGAGGAGGCGATCCTCGCCGGCGGAGGCAGCCCGGTCCGCGACGACACCGAGTGAGCGCCGGGGTTGCTCGCCTTGTGAGTCTTGTTGGCGTAGCCTCCTGCGCTGGCGTTGGCCCGGTACATGGGGGCCGGTTTCTTTGGGGGTTGGTGGCATGGTTGCTGGTCGTGTTGTGCGGTTCGACGGGGCCCGGGGCTATGGGTTCATCGCTCCCGACGACGGCACCGACGACGTCTTTCTGCACGTGAACGACTTGCTCATTCCCGAGCAGCAGTTGCGCCCGGGGCTCGCGGTCGAGTTCGACGTCGAGGAGGGGGACCGCGGCCTCAAGGCCTCGTCCGTGAAGCTGGCTTCGACGGCCGACGGAAGGCCACTCGCACATGTGAGGACGTCCTTCCCGGGCACCTCCAGACCGGTGGACGGCGACGACTCGCTCTGCGACGTCCTCACCTCGGACGAGTTCCTCCACGAGGTCACCGAAGTCCTGCTCGCCACGGCCCCCTCCGTGAGCGGCGAGCAGATCCTCCAAATCCGCCGCGGGCTCCTGCAGTTCGGCAAGAACCACGGGTGGACCGAGGACTAGGCTTCGCCCGGCTCGCTTGCAGCCACGACCGTTGCGGTGTCCACGGCCGGAGCGCGGTGCGGTTGAGCTTGGCTGTCTTCCCGGGCGCCGGTGTTCGCCCGGGCCTTCGCAGCAGTGCGGCTCGGCGTGGTGAGTACTGCGAGGCAGCCGACGACGAGAGCGATGCCCGACCAGCCGAGCAGCGGCAGGCGTTCGCCCACCACGAGTACGGCGAGTACGGCCGCGACGGCCGGCTCCAGCAGCGAGAGCGTGGTCGCAGTGCTCGCCGGGACATGTGCCAGGCCCCAGCCGAAGAGGACGTAGCCGATGAACATCGGCACCAGGGCCATGTAGGCGCCGACGGCCGCGTTGGACCAGGAGTCGAGAAGTGGCGCGCCGGTCGCCAGCAGCACGGGTAGGAGCAGCAGACCGCCCAGCCCGAAGACGGTGCCCATGGCAGCGCCGGAAGTGACACCGCGGCTGATCAGTCGATGGGCCGCCCAGGAGTACAGGGCGTAGGTGAAGCCGGCCACCAGGCCCAGCCCCACACCGAGCACGACCGTCCGCGCGGAATGGGCCCCGGACCCGGACTCCGCCCCGGCCGCCTCGGCCAGGCACAGCAGAACGGTTCCCGACAGACCCAGGGCGGCACCTGTCATCCAGCGCCGCGTGAGACTGCGTTTGTCGACCACGCGCTCGATCACGGCCGAGGCGAGCGGGGCGGAGCCGATCGACACCACTGTTCCGGCGGCGACTCCCGCCAGGTGCATGGAGCTGTAGAACGCCAGCGGGTAGGCCCCCACCGACAGTGCACCGAGCACTACCACGCCACGCTGCGCGCGCAGCCCGGACGTTTCCCGGGCGATACGGGGAGCGGCCACAAGAGCCTGGAGCAGTCCGCCCAGGCCCATGGCGGCGGCTCCGATCGCGAGGGGCCCGACGGCCGGGGCGAACGTCGCGGCGGTTCCCGTGGTGCCCCACAGAACCGACGCCACGAGAACGCACAGGGAGCCCATTCCCACCGAGCGGGCCGGACCGGCGGGCCGCGTCACAGTCGGTCCAGCAAGTTCGCCGCCATGCTCCGCGCATGCTCCAGACGCGTACCCGCGCCCTCCAGGCCGGCGCGTGCCATCGCTCCTTCCAGCAGGAACGACAGATGCTCGGCCACCGCGCGGGCCTCTTCGGGCCGGTCGGGCAGCAGTTCCTCGAGGTGCGTGGCGAGCAGCGACTCGACCTCCTCCTTGTGCCGGCGCACCACGTCCCGCCCCTCGTGCCCGGCGGGCAGTTCGGCAGCCGCGTTCAGCAACCCGCATCCCCGAAAGCCGTGTTCGTAGGCGAAGGCGGCGTGATCGCCGTACGCGTCGAAGACGGCCAGTACGCCGCCGCGTCCGTCCTGGACCTCTGCCAGCCGCCGCCGGTACAGGCCCAGCCACTCCTCGTGCCGTTCATCGAGGTAGGCCATGACCAGGTCGGCCTTGGAGGAGAAGTTGTTGTACAGGCTCATCTTCGCCACGCCCGCCTCGGCAGTGATCGTGTCGATGCCTGTGGCCGACACGCCGTCCGCGTAGAAGCGACGCGCTGCGGCGTCGAGCAGCCGCGTACGGGCACTTCCCCGCTTCTTACCGGGCCGCGCTGCGGGGGTGGGGGTGTCACTCATTGCGCACCTTCCTGCTACTAGGTAGGTCAGTCTACCTAGTAATTCGGAAGGGCCGCACCGGGATGTCGACAACGCCGGGCCGCCCGAGGCCCCACTCCCCCCTCAGTGCCACGTCTGGCTAGGGGCGCGCGAGGCCGTCGATCATCAGGGTGAGCGTGAAGTCGAAGCGGTCGTGGCCCTCGCCGGCCGTGAGCTCGGCCGCGTGGCGGGTGGTGTGAGGGAAGGTCTCGGCAGGCAGCGCGGTCAGTCGGCGCTGGAGCTCGTCGGTGTCGACGACCCAGTCCGCCTCGTTGTGGACCTTGCGCTGCTGCACGATCGAGATCTCCAGGCAGTAGGCGGCGACGTACAGCAAGAGCGCGTCGATGGCCCAGGCGGCCGCCTGCGGGGCGACGCCGCCTGCGAGCAGGATCGCCAGCATTCCCTCGCTGACGCGCAGAGTCTCGAGGTCGGTGGGGGCCATGGCGAGCGCGGCGCGGGAGATGCCGGGGTATTTCATGTACTGGTCGCGCACCTGGATGCAGACACCGCGGATCTGTTCACGCCAGGCCGCGGGATCCGGCTCGGGCAGCGCGAGCTCGCCGCACAGCCGCCCGATGAGCAGCTCGTCGAGGTCGGCCTTGTTGACCACATGGGCGTAGAGCGAGGCGGGTCCGGTGTCGAGCGCGCCGGCCAGCCGACGCATCGTCAGCGCCTCGTAGCCCTCGCCGGCGACGACACCCAGCGCGGTGTCGATGACCTGCTCAACGGTGATCGGAGCCGTGCGGCGCCGCGGCCTGGGAGCGGCTTCGGCACCGGGGTTCGGCGGCTGGTGACGGGCCGCGCGTCGCTCTCTCGGGTTCACCCGACCACTATAACTTGACACGAACACTGTTCGTTCGTAGAACAGTGTTCGTGACGATGAACGTGAACCAAGACGTGGACGTGACCGTGGTCGGAGCCGGGCCGGTGGGCCTCGTGCTCGCCGCGGAGCTGGCGCTCTCCGGGGCGACGGTGCAGGTACTCGAGCGGCTGGCCGAGCCGGACGAGGGGATGAAGGCGGGGTCGATCAACATTCCGACGGCCGAGGCACTCGACCGCCGAGGCCTGCTGCCTGCCGCCGAACAGGTGCAGCGAGAGATCCTCGAGCGGGTGGGGTCGTTCGCCCCCAAGGCCGACGACCGACAGCCCGGCGGCGACCGGCGAGCACGCGAGTCGCGCTTCACCGGGCACTTCGCCGGAATGGTCCTCGACGCCGACCTCGTGGACTGGTCCGATGCCGACCTCGCCGCGCACACCGCGGCCGACGGAGCACGGATGGTGCCACAGCGTGAGCTGGAGCAGCTGCTGGCCGAGCACGTCGCGCGACTCGGCGTACCGGTGCGCCGCGGGGTGGAGGTCAACGCGCTCGAAGACACCAGCGACGGTGTGCTCGTCGGCACCACGGCCGGCACGGTGCGCACCGGGTGGCTGGTCGGGTGCGACGGCGGGCGCAGCACCGTACGCCGTCTCGCGGGCATCGACTTCCCCGGCACCGACCCCGAACTCTCCGGACACCTGGCGGTCGCCGACATCGCCGACCCGGAGAAGCTCGCGAACGGATGGGTGTGGTCGGCCCGGGGGGCGTACCGCTACGGACCGCAGCCCGGGCGGGTGGTCACCGTGGAGTTCGACGACGCAACCGGCGACCTCCCCCACGCTCGGCTTCGCTCGCGCGGGGGGACCCCCATGGCGCCGGTGACCCTCGAGGAGTTGCAGACCAGTCTGCGCCGGGTCTCGGGCACCGACGTCACGCTGACCGCGCTGCGCGGTCGCGCGACCCGCTGGACCGACAACGCCCGCCAGGCCGCCGCCTATCGGGCGGAGCGGGTGCTGCTGGCCGGCGACGCCGCGCATGTGCACTCGCCGTTCGGCGGTCAGGGGCTCAATCTCGGGGTCGGCGACGCAATGAACCTCGGCTGGAAGCTCGGTGCCGTGATCGCCGGGTGGGCACCCGAGGGGCTGCTCGACACGTACGATGCCGAGCGTCGTCCCCTTGGCGCCTGGGTGCTGGACTGGACGCGGGCCCAGATCGGGGTGATGCGCGGGGACGCGAAGTCGGCAGCGCTGCGAGAGGTCGTCGCCGATCTGCTGAGCACCCGGGCAGGCACGACCTACGCGGTCAAGAAGATCTCCGGCGTGACGCAGCGCGTCGATCTAC
Organism: Streptomyces sp. NPDC001663; assembly: GCF_042893105.1. Classification (NCBI taxonomy): domain Bacteria; kingdom Bacillati; phylum Actinomycetota; class Actinomycetes; order Kitasatosporales; family Streptomycetaceae; genus Streptomyces; species Streptomyces sp. NPDC001663. The sequence goes on from NZ_JBIAUR010000009.1 coordinate 402,473, forward strand.
CCGGCGACCATCCGCTGGTCGGGAGGTACGTCCCCGATCTGTGGCTGAGGGACGGCTCCCGTCTGGTCGACCACGGTCACGGCGGCGGGTTCCTGCTACTCGACCGCACTCCGGACGGCACGTTCGCCCGCCTCGCCACGCCCTGGAACGGGCGAGTGAGCACCGTGACCGACGACCGCGCAACGCCAACCGGCGTGTTGGTACGCCCGGACGGCGTGGTCGCCTGGGCCTGCGACACCGCCGACACCGCCGCCGTCACCGACCTCGAAGCCACCCTGCGCCGATGGGCCGGCGCGCCGTCGCCCTCACCCGAGCACGAGCCGGTGGGCTGAGACGAGGCACCGACCGGCCTCCCGTGCCAAGGGAACGGCTCTGATTCAGGACCCCATGTCGGTCGGCTCGCCGGGCAGCCATTGCAAAGCGAACCAGAGTTCCATCCGGACGCCGGGATCCTGAAGGTCCACGCCGAGGAGGTCGGCCACCCGTGCCAGGCGGTGGCGCACGGTGTTGCGGTGGACCTGCAAGGTCGCCGCGGTGCGGTCCCAGCTGCCGTGGAGGGTCAGCCAGGTGCGCAGGGTTTCGAGGAGGACCGGGGCCCCAGGTGCGCCGACGCGGTCCAGCGGGGCGAAGCGGGTGCGGGCGAGTTCGCGGCCGTCGGCCGGGGAGACGAGCGCGTGGACGGTGAGCGCGTCCGGGGTGTGGATGATGGCGGGTGCCTCGGCGGCGATCGCGCGTTGCAGGGCGCGTTCGGCCTGGGTGTCGGCGTGCGGCAGGTCGGGTGCGGACACGGGGGCGCTGAAGCCGAGGACCCACCCCAGGTCGGCGGCCTGAGCGGGGACGCTCGGCCTGGTGTCGGGGGCGCTGGGGATCAGCGCCTTCAGACAGGGGCCGTCCATGTGGACGTAGGGAGTGCCCAACAGGGCGGCCAGGGCTGCGAGTTGAGCCGGGTCGTCGGCGGTGCGCGGTGCCGTGGCGTCCCGTGCCGGCCGGTGTCGGCCGTGCACCACCGTCCAGTGATCACCTCTCGTCCCGTCGCCGGGCACGAGGGCGGGCGCCACCTCGGCGGGCGTGGCCCCGAGCATGAGCCGCACCAGAGCGCCGACGCTGTGGGTGTCGGTGCTCAGGGCGTGCCGCGGGCTGGTGAGCAGGGCGAGCAGGACCGTCGCCGTACTGGTGACCTGGCGGTGCACGACGGTCGGGGCCGTGGTGGCGGCCTGGCCGAGGGCCAGCGCCGTGGTGCTGCCGTCCGCGCCGGGCAGGGTGTGGGCGGTCAGGTGGACCCCTTGGGCGTGGTGGGCCGCTGCCGCTGTCGGTCCGCCGGCCCGCTGCAGTGTGCGTACGGCGAGGTCGTGGAGGAGCTGTGGTGCGGGCGGCGAGGGGCGGGAGCCCGCGCTGAACAGTTCGGTGCCCTGGGCGTCGTAGAGGACCGACCAGGACCCGGTGTGGGCGGCGAGCTGGCCGAGGACGGCGCGCAGGGCGTCCGGGCGGGCGGCGGCCGAGGCCAGTGCCGACTGCGCCCGGGAGATCTCCCGCAGCTCGCGGTTGCGGGTCTCGGCGATCGCCGCGTACGTGGCCTGCCCGACGGCGACGAAGGGGGTGGCCGGCGGCAGGCGCAGCAGCGGCAGCCCGTGCCGGTCGCAGGCCCGGACGAGTTCGGACGGCACCTCCGGGTGCACGGGAGCGACGCCGAAACCGAGCGCGGCGACTCCGGCGGCGACGACCCGGCGCACGTACATGTCGACGCCGTCCGCGTCGTCGGGTAGGCGCACCCCCGCGGTGAGGAGGAGTTCGCCGCCCACGAGGTACGGCGTGGGGTCCTCGATCTCCGTGGTCCCGACCGTGCTGACCAGGCGGTCCTCGGTCGGTCCGGCGACCTGGGTGAGGCCCAGCTCCGGGTCGGCGAGCAGCACACCGAGCCGTACGGACGGCTGCTCGGCGTTGGCGGATTCATCCAACGGGCGTCTCCATATTGGACAGAAGCTGCACTTCAGACCCAGTACACCCGGTGGCTACGGTCATGTCACCCCCCACCCCTCCCCGCTCTCCCTCTCCCCTCCCCGGAGCACCCACATGACCGTCGATTACCTCGTCATGGCCGTATACCTGTTGGGCATCATCGGCGTGGGCTGGTGGGGCAAACGGCGTGCCGCCTCCAAGAGCGACTTCCTGGTCGCCGGCCGCCGGCTCGGCCCCCTCATGTACAGCGGCACCATGGCCGCCGTCGTCCTCGGCGGCGCCTCCACGATCGGCGGCGTCCGCCTCGGCTACACCTACGGCATCTCGGGCGCCGCCATGGTCTTCGCCATCGGCCTCGGGCTGCTGGCGCTGAGCGTCTTCTTCTCCGCCCGGATCGCCAGGCTGCGCGTCTACACGGTCGCCGAGATGCTCTCCCTGCGCTACGGCGACGCCGCCAGCGTGATCTCCGGCCTCGTCATGTGGGTCTACACCCTCATGCTGGCGGTGACCTCGACGATCGCGTACGCCAGTGTCTTCGACGTCCTGTTCGACGTGCCGCGCTGGGTCGCGGTGGTCGTCGGCGGCACGATCGTCGTCGGCTACTCGGCGCTCGGCGGCATGTGGTCCATCACGCTCACCGACATGGTGCAGTTCGTCGTGAAAAGCCTGGGCGTGCTCGTCCTGCTGCTGCCGATCGCGGTGGTGAAGGCGGGCGGGTTCGGCGCCATGGCCGACCGGCTCCCGCACGGCTACTTCTCCCCCACCTCCATCGGCGGCCAGACCATCGTCACCTTCGTGCTGATCTACACCTTCGGCATGCTGATCGGGCAGGACATCTGGCAGCGGGTCTTCACCGCGCGCAGCGACAAGGTCGCCGCCTGGGGCGGCACCGTCGCCGGCGTCTACTGCCTGGTCTACGCCCTGGCGGGCGCGTTCATCGGCATGGCGACGAAGACGCTGTATCCGAACCTGGCCGCCGCGGACCAGGCGTTCGCCACCATCGTCAAGCACACTCTGCCGACCGGCGTCCGCGGTCTGGTCCTCGCCGCCGCCCTGTCCGCGATGATGTCCACCGCGAGTGGTGCCCTGATCGCCTCCGCCACCGTTGCCAACAACGACATCTGGGCCCGGCTGCGCCGCCGTACGGCATCGAAGGACCACGACGAGGTCGGCTCGAACCGGCTCGCCATCGCCGTACTCGGCGTCGTCTCCATGGCGATCGCCTGCGTCCTCGGGGACGTCATCGAGGCGCTCACCGTCGCCTACAACCTGCTCGTCGGCGGCCTGCTGGTCCCGATCCTCGGCGGCCTGGTCTGGCGGCGCGGAAACCTGCAGGGCGCCCTGACCGCCATGGTCGCGGGCGGTGCGACGGTGATCACCCTGATGGTGACCGACGGCCTCCTCGCCAACGAGCCGATCTACTACGGGCTGCTCGCCAGCCTCGTCGCGTACGTCGTCGTCAGCCTCCTGACCAGGCCCACCGAGGACGCGATCGTCGAGGCCTGGCGCCGCCGCCTGGCGGGCGAGCAGGCGCCGACCGCGGCCACGGCCCCGGAACTCAGCGCGGCCTGACCCACGCCCCGTACGCACCCACCCGCACCCGCACGTGCCCGTACTCCTGAAAGGCTCCGATGCCCTCCCCCACCCTCGCCCCGGAAGAACTCCGCCTGCGTCGTGAACTCGCCGCGGTCTACCGGCTGGTGGCGCACTTCCGGATGACCGACCTGATCTTCACGCACATCTCGGCACGGCTCCCCGGGCCGGATCACCACTTCCTGATCAACCCCTACGGGCTGCTCTTCGAGGAGATCACCGCCTCGAACCTGGTCAAGATCGACCTCGGCGGCAACCCCGTCGAGGAGACCCCGCACCCCGTCAACCCCGCCGGCTTCGTCATCCACAGCGCGATCCACGCCGCCCGGCCCGACGCCCACTGCGTCCTGCACACCCACACCCGGGCGGGCTGCGCGGTCGCGAGCCAGGAGGAGGGCCTGCTCCCGCTCAACCAGATCTCCATGGAGTTCTACGGCAGGCTCGGCTACCACGACTACGAGGGCGTCGCCCTCAACCTCGCCGAACAGCGGCGGCTCGTCGCCGACCTCGGCGACCATCCGGCGATGATCCTGCGCAACCACGGCCTGCTGACCGTCGGCGAGACCCCCGCCCAGGCGTTCCTGCGCATGTACTACCTGGACAAGGCCTGCGAGATCCAGACCACGGCCGCGGCCGGCGGCGCGAAACTCGTCCTCCCCGACCCCGAGACCTGCGAACTCACCGCACGCCAGCTGTCCGGCGCGGACCACGGCTCCGACCTCCAGGACGACAAGGCGTACGACCTCGCCTGGTCGGCACTGCTCCGGCTCGTCGAACGCATCGCCCCTGACTACAGGGACTAGGGCTCGGCGGCCGAGTGCGGCAGGTCCAGCAGGGCCCGCAGCGGGGCCGACGAGTGCGGGCCGGCGCGCCAGACCAACGCCTTGGCGTACGGGATGCGGGGCGTCACCGGCACCACGGTGACCCGCGGATCCCCTGCGATGCCCCGGGCACCGCCTGCCGCGAGAGCGATGCCGACACCCGCGGCGACGAGTTCCAGCTGCAGTGCGACGTGGTTGGTGGCGTACGCGGGCCGGAAAGGGACGTCGGCCGCTTCGAAGGCCGTACGCAGACGGACGTACAGGCCGCTGTCCGAGCCGTATGTGATCAACGGGGCGGCGGAGACCTCGCGCAGGGACAGTTCCGACTGTCGGGCCTGCGGCCGGTCGGCGGCGACCAGGGCCACGATCTCGTCGCGGACGAGGACCCGGTGCCCGAACCCCGGGTCGAGCCCCTCCGGCGGGACGGCGACGAACACCGCGTCCAGGGAGCCCTGCCGTACCTGGGGAATCAGGCCGGCGCTGACTCCCTCGTGGAGATTCACGGTGACGCCGGGATACAGCAGGTGGAAGGTGCCGAGCAGCGCCGGGAGGCTGCTGCTCTCCACCCCGTCGGCCACTCCGAGCGCAAGGGCCCCGGTGAGCAGACCGGAGCGCGCGGCGAACTCGGCCTTCGCGGCGGCGACGGCCGCCGACACCGTACGGGCATGCGGCATCAGCGCCTCGCCCGCGGCGGTCAGCCGGACCGTACGGGAGTCGCGCTCGAAGAGCGCCTCGCCCAGTTCCCGCTCCAAGGAACGGATCTGCTGGCTGATGGCGGGCTGGGCGACATGGCAGCGGGCCGCGGCCCGCGTGAAGGACTGTTCCTCGGCGACAGCGAGGAAGTACTGCAGCGTGCGCACCTCCATGACATCACTGTATTCCCACTCCTTATAGCTGGAGGAAGACCTAGGTCTTTGACCTATGAAGAATGCGGCAGCAGGCTGGTGACACATCCACAGTCGAGTCGCTCCGACACGAGCAAGGAGTCCCGTCATGCCTCTGGTCCGCATCGATCTCGTCAAGGGCCGCAGCGACGCCCAGGTCCGCGCCGTCGCCGACGCCGTCCACGCGGCCGTCGTCGAGGTGCTGGCCGTACCCGAGCGCGACCGCTTCCAGATCATCACCGAGCACGAGGCGAGCCGGGTCATCGCGCTCGACGCCGGCCTGGGCTTCGAGCGCAGCAACGACACGGTGATGATTCAGATCTTCACCCAGACCGGCCGCTCGACCGCGGTCAAGCAGCAGCTCTACGCCGCCGTCGCCGCCTGGCTGGCGAAGGTGGGCGTGGCCGGGGAGGACGTCTTCATCGGATACGTCGAGAACACCCCGGCGGACTGGTCGTTCGGCTTCGGCCGGGCCCAGTACGTCGAGGGGGACCTGGGCATTCCCGCAGCCGCTGTGCGCTAGCCGCGCTCCGGCAGCGGGTTCGAGGCGCCCCGGGCTCGAGGTCGCTGCTCTACGCCCAAGCCGACGGCAGCATCGCGGCGACCACCAGGGCGAGCAGGCCGATGTACGCCCAGGAGTGGGCCCGGTCCGGGATCCGTGGCGGGTGCCGCCGCAGGACCGTGATCACCGGCAACGCCCCGAGGAGCAGCGCCGCGGCGGCGCCCGGATCGACGAGGCCCACCAGGTGCAGGTGCGTGGCCAAGGCGGTCGCCAGCCCAGAGCCCCCCAGGGAGATCACGGCGGCCGGGAGCGCGATGGCGAGGGTGAGCGGGTTGGCCAGCGCGGTCGCTGCGTGCATGGTGTGTCCGGCCCGCCGCATCGCGGGGACGGTCATGACGCTGCCGCCCACGCCGAGGAAGGCGGCGACCGCTCCGACCGGCGCACCGAGGAGGGGCGTTAGCGGCCGCGGTCCGGCGGATCCCGCCTCCGTCGGCGCGTGCGGACGCAGGAAGCCGGGGCGCAGGAGCAGGTCGGCGATGGTGATCACGACGTATCCGACGAACGCCCAACGGGCCAGGCCTGGCGGGGCGATCCGGGTGGCGAGCGCACCGGCCGAGGCGCCGAGCGCCAGTAGGGCGAGCAGCATGCGGCTGCCTCGAAGGCAGGCCAGCACCCGCCGCGGTGTGACGGCCGTCGCGAACCCCGCGTTCACCACCATCACCAGGGCCGAGGTGGCCGTCGCGACCCGCAGGGCGTCCGCGCCGAGTGTCGCATCGGCCCACACCACGACCGGCACCGCGACGAACCCGCCGCCGAACCCGAACAGCACCGTGGTGATCCCGGTGAGGAGCCCGATCCCGACCAACGCCACAAGATCCATGAGGCCACCCCATCAGCCCCACGGGTCGTCCCGCATGCGAAGCCCGGCACGATTCCTTCGAGTCTCGGCCAGTACAGTCACCCGGTGCGCAACATCCCCCTGGCCGACGTCGACCACATCGACCGGGCCGTCCTGCCGATCGGCACCGACTACCCGCCCGGCCACGTGCTGGACTGGCACGAGCACCGGCGCGCGCAGTTCCTCTACGGCGCCACCGGCGTCATGGTCGTCGACACCGCCGAGGGCACCTGGACCGTTCCGCCCGAGCGCGCCGTCCTGATCCCGCCCGCCACCCGGCACCGGGTCCGCATGCTGGGGGTGAGCACCCGGAGCCTGTACGTCGAGCCGAGCGCCGTCCCCTGGTGGCCCGCGGTCTGCACAGTGGTGGACGTACCGCCGCTGCTGCGCGAACTGCTCCTGGCCAGTGCCGGGTTCGAGCCCGACTACGGCCTGTCCGGCCGGGAGGGCGCCATCGCCGCGCTCCTCCTGCACGAGATCGCCGCGCGTGCCCCGCTCCCCTTCCATGTCGGGATTCCCGCCTCTCCCGACCTCGCCACGCTGTGTCGCGAATACCTGGCCGCCCCGGACACCGGCACCACCAACACCGTCTGGGCCACGCGGACAGCCATGAGCGAACGGGCCTTCACGCGCCGTTTCCGCGCGGAGACCGGCGACAGCCCGGCCGTGTGGCGGTCCCGCGCCCGCCTGCTCGCCGCCGTCCCGCTGCTGCGCACCGCGTCGGTCAGCGACGTCTCCGGCCTTCTGGGCTACGCCTCCCCCGCCGCGTTCACGGCGGCGTTCACCCGCGTCTTCGGCACGCCGCCTTCCCACTTCGCGGGGAGCCGCGCGGGCGGCGGTCCGGGCCGCAGTCGACGTTCCTGACGGCTCCCGTAGCGGTCCGATCGGCCACCTCGAAGAAGCCCCCGGCGGCGGCTTCCGGCTCGGCCTGGTGGTGTGCGTGTACCGCGCGGAGAGCACCTGCGCGATACGCATCTCCTACGAGCGCGGCAGCGCCCTTCCCGTCAACGCCGGTGCCTCCGCCCTCGTCCTGCCGGCCTGGAGCCCGGACGACGAGGCCCGCAGACTGCTTCAGCCCGCCGAGCTGCGCCGCTTCACACCGGCCGGCATCGCCGCGCCGATCCGTGACGAGAACAAGCAGGCGGTCGCCGCGGTGAGCGTGGCCGCCCTTGCCTCCCGGGTCTGCCCGGAGGCAGAGACGGAGATCGCGCAGAAGGTCAAGCACATGCTCACCGACCGGGGATCCCCAACCGCGGGGCCGGCGAATGGCCCCGGGTCGCACGCTTGCGCCGTACGCCGCACCAGGCTCCCTCTTGCCTCCGACGAGGACGGCACCGTACGCTCTCCGCCCATACCGACTGGATGGTATGCCTGGCAGACGCATCGGTAAGTGACGGCGGCGGCCTGCCCGGCTGCACCGACCGCCGATCCCACGCGACCGTCGAAGGGGCCGCCCGAGATGAGCAGAATCAACCACCAGGTGCGCCTGGCCGCACGTCCCGTGGGAGAGCCGCGGCCCACCGACTGGGAGCACGTCGAGGAGCCGACCGGGCAGCCGGGCGACGGGGAATTCCTGGTGCAGGTGCTCTGTCTGTCGATCGACCCGGCGATGCGCGGCTGGATGAACGCGGGCAGGTCCTACATCCGGCCGGTGGAGATCGGCGAGGTGATGCGCGCCGGCGCGGTGGGAAGGGTGGTCGGCTCCCGGCACTCCGGGTTCGCGGTCGGCGACCATGTGTCCGGCTCGTTCGGCGTGCAGGAGTACTGCGTGTCGGACGGCCGCGACGTGACCAAGGTCGACCCGGCGGCCGCCCCTTTGCCGACGTATCTCGGCGCTCTCGGCATGTCGGGCCTGACGGCCTACTTCGGCCTGATCGACATCGGGCGGCCCGAGCCCGGTCAGACCGTCGTCGTCTCCGGAGCGGCGGGGGCGGTCGGCAGTGTCGTCGGTCAGATCGCCAAGATCCTGGGCTGCCGGGTCATCGGCATCGCAGGCGGTGAGTCCAAGTGCCGGCTCGTGGTCGACGAGCTCGGGTTCGACGCCGCGATCGACTACCAGAAGGAGGACGTCCGCAAGGCCCTGCGCGAGCACGCCCCCGACGGTGTCGACGTGTACTTCGACAACGTCGGCGGTGACGTTCTGGACGCCGTGCTGCTGCGGCTGGCGCGCGGTGCCCGCATCGTCGTCTGCGGCGCGATCTCCCAGTACAACAGCACCAAGCCACAAGGCCCCAGCAACTACCTGTCGTTGCTGGTGAACCGCGCCTCCATGACCGGCATGGTGGTGTTCGACTACGCCGACCGGTACGCCGAGGGCATCGCCCAACTGGCCACGTGGCAGGCGGAGGGCCGGCTGAAGTCTCTGGAGGACGTGGTATCGGGCCCAGTGGCGGCATTCCCCGACACCCTCATGCGGCTGTTCCGCGGTGAGAACCGCGGCAAGCTCGTGCTGAAGATCGCGGACTGACCGGGCAGAGGGAGGGAGAAATCCGGTGAAAGCACTGAGCTACCACGGCCGCCACGACATCCGCTATGGGGACGCCCCCGACCCGGCCGTCACCAACCCCACCGATGCGGTCGTCCAGGTCACCACGGCCGGCATCTGCGGCAGCGACCTGCACATCTACCAAGGCAACCCGTTCAGTCCGGAACTGGGCTACACGCCGGGACACGAGTGCGTCGGTGTGGTGGTCGAGACCGGCGACCGGGTCACCCGTTTCAAGCCCGGCGACCGGGTCCTGGTGCCCGCATCGGTCGGCTGCGCCCTGTGCCGGTCGTGCGCGGCCGGGTTCACCGCCCGGTGCGAGCGCGCCAAGTCCAGCACGGAGCTCTGCTACGGAGTCAGCCCACAGCTTCAGGGCAGCCAGGCCCAGGCCCTCTCGGTGCCGTACGCCGATGTCAATCTGGTGCACGTGCCCGAGGACATCTCCGACGAAGCCGCCGTCGTCCTGACGGACAACGCCCCCACGGCCTGGTACGGCTGCCGCCGTGCCCGCATCCAGCCCGGTGAGACCGTCCTGGTCATCGGCCTCGGTCCGGTCGGCCTCATGGCCGCCCAGTCCGCCTTCGCGATGGGCGCCGCACGGGTACTGGGCGCGGACCTGGTCGCGGAGCGCCGCGCCTTCGCCGCCACCCTGGGGGTCGAGCCGGTCGAGGGCGAGGACGCGCGGACGGCCATCCGGGACATGACCGGCGGACGCGGGCCGGACGCCGTGGTCGAAGCCGTTGGCTCGGACGCCACCATCGAGCTCGCTCTCAAGGCCGTCCGGCAAGCCGGCCGAGTCAGCGTCATCGGGGTCAGCCAGAGCAAGGCGTTCCCCTTCCACATGGGGCTGGCGCAGGTCAAGGAACTGGAGTTCGCCATCGGGCTGTGCTCGGTGCACTACGAGCTCCCTCCCCTGATCGCCCTGACCCGTGCGGGCCGGATCAAGCCGGAGGCGGTCGTCTCGCACCGCTTCCCCCTCTCCGAAGGCCCGTCGGCGTACGAACTGTTCGCAGACCGTTCCGACGGCGTCCGCAAGATCCTTCTCGACCCCGCCCGCTGACCCTGTTCATAGGAGGAGCCGCCGCCTCACTACTCCGGGAAGGGCACGTGGGCAGAGGCGAGAATTCCGCCGGCGGCTCGCTTGTTGCGCGCGGCCGCAGTCCCGCTGCGGTCAGCGCACGCGGCGGGACGCGGCTTGGCCGGCTCAGCCGAGCAGCTGCGCACTGCTGACCGGTTCGCACCGCTGCTGCCCATTGATGCGGTGCCGCTCGATGGACGAGCGCCGGTACACCTCCTGCCGCACCCGCTGGATCTCGCCGATGGGCCGGTGCTCCTCTCGTGAGCGCCACGGAGTGATCGACGTGGCGTCGGCGGCCGCCAGGTTGTCGTCCCCGCCGATGTCCTGACGCGGGAGGTCCACACGCGCGACGGTCACCCAGGGGGCCAGCTCTTCGGACCACTTCACGGAGGTGTTGTCCACCGGCATGCGAGCCAGATCGGTGTTGAGCTGCACCTGGAGCTCGAAGGAGTGTTCCCGCTCCGCCACCTCGGCAACCAGGGTGCGGCGGAATGCCTCGTTGTCCGCGCGCACGTCCACGATCTGGTGCGTGAGGGCGGCCAGGGACTCGGCCGTCGGCACGGTGCGGATCTTGGCGATGTGATCGCCGTACCGGAAGGCGCCCATGCTGTTGTAGGTGTACGACAGCAGGTTCCTGCGCGGGACGCGGGTGAACGACAGCATGGCGAACAGTTCGTCCCACAACCAGCCGTCGGGATCGGTGAGCGTGCCCCGGCGGGTCAGGAACTCGGCCATCCAGGTCTTGCGGCGGGCCGGATTCACCAGGGCCTCGGGCAACTCCGCAAACAGGTCCTCGATGACCATGTAGTCGGAGGCGGTGTTCGCGAAGAAGACCTCGTTGTTGATCAGGTTGAGGTCGAAGGTACCGGTGTCCGGTTCGTCAGCCAGCAGTGAGGGGCCGGGGACCCCGAACAGCTTGATGCCCATCCCGCACGCCGCGCCCAGCTGGTGGTCGGGACGCTGGTGGCCCAGACCGTTGGAGTAGCGGACGACGGCGTCGTACACGGTGGGCCGGGCGAAGATGCCCTGGCCGTGGAAGCCCTGGTTGTCACCGACCGTGACGGTGGCCTTGAGCAGGCCGTAGGTCTTTCCATGGGCGGTGCGGACGGCGCGGCCGACGGCTTCGCGCTCGACCGAGGCACCGGTGCGCCGCGCCACCTGTGCGACCACTGCCTCCAACTCCTCTTGATAGGTCGGACGTTCGGCGGGGCGGTAGTCCTCGTATCGGACGGGATTCATGGTGCTGCCTCCCTGTGATGGTGCCGTTGACTCCAGACGCTAGTCAGCAATTAAATTGTGCACAACATAACTGGTTGTGATGAATCACACGCCGACGAGAGCAACCACGTCGAGGGCGCCGCATCGGCTGGCCGACTTTTCGGACAGGCGATCCGGGAAGAACGAGCCCTTCCACAGCTCGGGTATCCGCAGGTCGACATCAACCCCGAAACGTGACCCACGACAGACTTACAAGACATCCCAACCAGTCGGTATGGTGCGCGGCCTGACCACTCTTCCCCGTTCACCTCGAGGATCCGAGCCGCAGTGGAAGGCCAGGCGATGACATACGCCGACGAGAACCGATACCCACCATCAGCGCCTACGGGATGGGCGCAGCCGCACCCCCAGCCCCACGGGGTCCCCCCTCGACACGATGCGTACGGGCAGAACCCGTGGCCGGAGCCGTACGGGCACGACGCCCCGCGTTACGACTCGTACGTGCGCCAAGCCCCTTGGGACGCCTCCTACACGCACGAGACTCATCGGCACGACGTCGACCTTGCCGCCCTCCGCTCCGCCTACCGCCTGCTCCGCAGGATCTCCACGCTCACCGCGCTCGGCTCCTTCGTGGTGTATGTCGTGCTGTCCTGCTATGCGCCCGGCCTGATGGGATCCAAGATCACCGGAGAGCTGAGCCTGGGCATGGCCCTGGGCGTCCTCCAACTCGTCGTCACCTTCGCGGCCGTCTTCTGGTACGGACGCAGCGCACAACGCTCGGTGGATCCGTTGGCCCGCGCAGTCAGGGAGCGGGCGGTCCCCGCCGGCCGGGACGCGGGAATGGCGAGATGAACGACTTCAGTTCCGGGACACAGGCCATCGTCATGGTTCTCTTCACCACGCTGGTCACCGTCACGCTGATGATGTGCGTCATGGCAGGCCCGGACCGCGACGACCTGACGAACTTCTACACCGGCTACCTGTCGCTCACCCCGCTCAAGAACGGCCTGGCGATCGCGGGCGACTACATCTCCGCGGCCACCGTGCTGAGCACCACCGGCATCATCGCGCTCGCCGGATACGACGGCTACGTCCTCGCGGTCAGCACCGCCCTGTCCCTGGTTCTGCTGATGTTCCTGCTGGCCGAACCCCTGCGCAACGCCGGCAGGTTCACCATGGGCGACGTCCTGGCCCGCAACATGTCCGGACGGGCCGTGCGTGTGGCGGCCTGCGTGGTGACGCTTTCGGCGACCCTGCCCTTCCTGGTCGTCCAGCTCTCCGGAGCCGGGTCGCTGCTCACCTTCATCCTGAACATCCCGCACGTGGCGGGCGTCAGGACGGCGTGCATCGTCATCGTCGGCAGCCTGATGATCATTTATGCGGCGATCGGCGGTATGAGGGGCACCGCTCTCATCCAGATGATCAAGATCGTGCTCCTGCTCGGCACCAGCATCGTCGTCGCCGCTCTCGTACTCAACCGCTTCGACTGGAACCCCGGCGACGTGCTCAGAGCCGCCCAGCACGGCAGCGGCGCGGGCCCCGCCTACCTCCAGCAGGGCCTTCAGTTGGGCACCTCGGCCGTTGACCGGCTGGACTTCGTCAGTCTCCAGATCACCGTGGTCCTCGGCGTGGCCTGCCTGCCCCACATCACGATGCGTCTGTACTCCGCTCAGGACGTGCCGGCCGTGCGTCGCTCCATGTCATGGGCCGTCGGCACGGTCACCACCTTCTGCTTGCTCGTGATCATCATGGGTACGGGTGCGGCGGCCCTGGTGGGGTCGCAGTACATCACCACAGCCGACCCGCACGGCAGAACGTCGATGCTCATGCTGTCGCAGGTGCTCGGCGGGGGTCCCTCCTCCGCAGGCGCGACGATCCTCTACTCGGCCGTGGCGGGCATGGTGTTCATCACCCTGCTGTCGTCGGTCGCCGGGATGACCCTGGCCGCGGCCTCGTCACTCGCCCACGACCTGTTCGCCCATACGTTGCGGCGGGGACAGGCCGAGCCGCGTACCGAGATGACGGTGGCGGCGTGGACGAGCGTGGCCGTGGGAGTCGTGGCCATCGGGCTCGCCACCATGGTGCAGAACTGGGACGTCGGCGTGTTGACCACGCTGGCCATCTGCGTAGGAGCATCGGCGGTGGCACCCGCGCTCACCTACTCCTTGTTCTGGCGAGGGTTCACGCGCACCGGACTGCTCGCCACTCTCTACGGCGGCGCGGCCTGCGCCATCCTGCTCATGGTCTTCTCCAAGGCCGTTTCGGGCACGCCGTCCGCCCTCTTCCCGGACGCCGACTTCGCCCTCTTCCCCATGCAGTCCACCGGACTGGTCTCCATTCCGTTCGGCTACCTGGCGGGTTGGCTGGGCAGCCGTCTGGACCACCGGCGCCGTGCCGCAGACAGCCGCGAGCAACGGCGCCTGTACGACGAGAGCGAGGAACGGCTGCTCGCCGCAGCCGAATGACCACGGCGGCGGGGGGAGGCCGGCTCCGGGCGGCCTCCGCCGCGCCGGCCGCGGCCTGAGACGGTCAGACGGACGTTCCGGTCATCAGACGGACGTGCCGGTCAGTGGCTGTTCGGTCCACACGGTCTTGCCCTCGCGGGTGTAGCGGGTGCCCCAGCGCTCGGTCATCTGGGCCACCAGGAACAGGCCGCGCCCGCCCTCGTCGGTCGTACGGGCGCGGCGCAGGTGGGGTGAGGTGTGGCTGGTGTCGCTGACCTCGCACACCAGACGCCGTTCACGGATCAGCCGTAGGGTCGCGGGACCGTCGGCGTAGCGGTAGACGTTGGTGACCAGTTCGCTGGCGATCAGCTCAGTGGTGAACGCCAGGTGCTCCAGACCCCACTCGGTCAGCTTGGCCGAGGTCAATGCCCTGGCCCGGGCGGCACTGGTGGGCTCCGGCGGCAGACGCCAGGAAGCGACGTTTTCCGGTGGCAGCAGGCGGGTGCGGGCGATCAGCAGAACGACGTCGTCGCTGGGGCGCGAGGGCACGAGCGAGTCGACGACCGCCTGGCATGTGCGTTCCAGCGGGTCCGCTGGGCGGCTGAGCGCCGCACGCAGCTTCGTCAGGCCGATGTCGGCATCGATGTGGCGTTCGCCGATGATGCCGTTGGTGTACAGGCACAGCAGGCTTCCCGGGGCCAGTTCGATGTCCCGGGCCTCGAACGGCAGGCCGCCCAGGCCGAGCGGTGGGCCGGCGGGCAGGTCGAGCAAAGCCACCTGTCCATCCGGAGCGGTCACCACCGGCAGCGGGTGACCGGCGCGTGCCACGGAGCAGCGTCCGGAGACCGGGTCGTACACGGCGTACAGGCAGGTGGCGCCGACGACCTGCTCATCCACGGGCCGTTCGCCGGCTGCTTCCCGTTCGGCCGCCAGCAGGTTGACCAGGTCGTCCAGGCGGGAGAGGACTTCGTCCGGTTCCAGGTCGAGGCTGGCGAGCGTATGCACGGCAGTGCGCAGCCGGCCCATGGTGGCGGCAGCGTGGATGCCGCGTCCCACCACGTCGCCGACGACGAGGGCGACCCTGGCCCCGGACAGGGGAATGATGTCGAACCAGTCGCCGCCCAGGCCCGGGGCCGCGCTGGCCGGCAGGTACCGCAGGGCCACTTCGACCGCCGACTGGTCCGGAACGGCCCGGGGCAGAAGGCTGCTCTGCAAGGTGAACGCGGTCTGCTGCTGCTGGGTGAAGCGCCTGGCGTTGTCGATGGCGACGGCGGCGCGCGAGCCGAGTTCCTGAGCGAGGGTCAGATCGTCCGCCTCGAAGGCATCGGGACGGCGCGAGCGCCACAAGGTCATGACGCCGAGCACGAGGCCACGCGCGGCAAGAGGTACCACGATCAGGGAGTGGGCGCCCAGGTCCGGAGCGTTGGCCCCCTGGCGGCCTTCCGCCGAGAACCAGTCGGGCGGGAGAACCGGTTCCAGGACAGGCCGTCCCTCGGCCAGGCATCCGGCCTGCGGTGTGTCGGACCCGAACTCCACGGGCTCGCCGTGGGGGTGGGGCGGGCCGGGTTGCTGGGCACCGACGCCGCAGGTCCCCAGTCGCACCACGGGCCCTGCCAGAGCGCGCGTCGGTTCCTCACCGCGCGTCACCGGTTGGAGCAGGTCCACCGACGCGTGGTCGGCGAGGTGAGGCACCATCACCTCGGCGAGTTCCCGGGCGGTCTCCGCCACGTCGAGGGTGGTTCCGATACGGCTGCCGACCTGGTCGAGGAGCGCGAGCCGACGCTGGGCCCGATGGCGTTCGGTGATGTCCTCGATCATCTCGGCCACACCCAGGATGCGGCCGGAGGGGTCCTCCATCCGGAAGGACGACACCAACGCGACCCGCTCTCGTGCCGGATCCTGCTCCAGGCGAGCGAACTGCTCGGAGTAGACCAGGGGCCGTCCGGTCTCCATCACCTGGCGCACCCGGTCCACGGCCCTGCGCTCGTCGTCGGGAAGGAGCAGCCGGCCGGTTGGCAGCCCGCGAAAGTCATCTGCCGGTACGCCGCTGAACCGTTCGATGGCTCGGTTGACGCGGAGAATCCTCAGGTCGGGGCCGTGGACGACCAAGCCGATCGGGCACTGGCGGTACAACCCGTCGAGAACCGCGCGGTCCCTCTGCCACTCCAGGACGTCACTCGCGGGTGCCCCCGCAAGAAACCACTCACGGACCCGGCCATCGCGTGACAGCTCATGGGCCCTGAGCCCCAGCTCCACGAGCCGCCCGTCGCGGTGCCGCAATGCCAGCACACCGAACCAGCCGCCGGCTCGCCTGCAGCTCGCCGCGGCCTCGGTGACAGCCGGCAGATCACGAGGATCGACAAGGACCTCGAACGCCGGACGACCGATCACGGCGGTGTCCGGATAGCCGAGCAGTTCCTGAGCCCGCCGGTTCCATCCGACCACGACTCCCCGGTCGTCGAGCACCGCGAAGGCGCCGAGGTGCAGGGCGAACGGATCCTCGTGGCTTTCGCTGAGCTCCTTCATCCGCTTCTCCACCGCTGGACACGACCGTGTACTCGGTCACCGATGGTCTGCCGCGGGTCCTGACCACGGCCGGTGACCGGCATGACGGCGTCCGCGGCGGTTGTTCGGCGTTCCCGAATGCACGTTGGCCTGCTGACCATGTAAGCCTATTGAAATCCGGCGAAGGCCGCGGCCTTGCCCGCCGCATGCCGCCGTGTCGCCGTGTCGCCGTGTCGCCGTGTCGCGAAGGAGGGTGCGCCGCGTGAAATCCGCGCCACCGGGTCGCCCCGGGCCTGATCGACACCCCGAAGCCGTCACCTTCCTGCACGCTCCGGCCACCGGGTCCGACGAACAGGCCGATGACGGCACTGGAGGTCGCGAGGGGCAGTGGATCCACTGCGGCCTCCAGTGACGGGGCGGGGGCGGCCCCCAGGGGTCAGGGCATCGACCGGGACCGCCCCCGCCGGCTCACTTCGCCAGCGGGCCGAACTCCTTGCGGGTGTCCACCGGCTTACCGAACAGCTGCCACCGCTCACCCTTGAACCGCATCAGCTGCATCGTCTCGATCGGGAAGGCGTCATCGGTTCCGGTGGTCAGGGTGACACCGGGCAGCAACATGCCCACCTTGACGTCCTTGAGGTTGCGCACCGCGTCCCGCAAGCCCTCCCTGGTCGGGCACTTCATCCCGTCCAGGGCCTTGTGCAGGCTGGAGGCAGCGGCCCAGCCGTAGGCGTTGAACTGGTTGGCCGGGTCGGAGCCGGGCGCGTACTTGCGCAGCGCGTCCCGGTACGTCTTCATCTCCGCGTCGTCGGCCCACTGCGGATCGGCGGGGTCCTTGAAGTAGGTCGCCGAAACCACACCCTGCACGTTCTTGAACCCGACGGGCTTGAGCACGGTGGTGGACGAGGACACGTTGTTCACGATGTGCAGCGGGTTCCACTTGGTGTTCTTGGCATCGGCGGCGAGGGCCTGGCTGCCGAACTTCGGCGTGGTGATGCTGAGCAGCACATCCGCCTTGGACCGGGCGAGGCTTGTCATCTGTGCCGAGACGGAGGGGTCGGTGACCTCGTAGCTCTCCTCGGCGACCACCTTGATGCCGCTGCCGGCGACGGCTGCCTTGAACCCGCCGAGCAGATCCTTGCCGAAGTCGTCGTTCTGGTGGAGGACGGCGACCCTGGCCTTCGGCTTCTCCTCCTTGAGGTACTTGGCGTACACCCGTGCCTCGGCGACGTAGTTGGGCTGCCAGCCGGTGGTCCACGGGTGGTTGTCGTCCGTACCCCAGACGGAGGCGCCGGTGGCGACGAACGGCTGCGGCACCTTCTGCTTGTTCAGGTAGTCCCACACGGCGGCCGTGGACGGGGTGCCCAGGGTCTGGAAGACGGCGAAGACCTTCTCCTGCTCGACGAGTCTGCGGGCCTCCTCGACCGCCTTGGGCGGCTGGTAGCCGTCGTCCCGGACGGTGAACTCCACCGTGCGGCCGTCGATGCCGCCGTTGGCGTTGACGTGCTTGAAGTAGGCGCTCACGCCTTTGCTGATCGTGCCGTACGCGGAGGCCGGTCCCGACAGTGGGTAGATGCCGCCCAGTTTGATGGTCTTGTCCGTGATGCCGGTGGTCTGCTGGCCCTTGCACGCACCGTCGGCGGCGGCGTCCTTGTCGTCCTGCCCGCGCTGGCTGTTGCAGGCGGTGGCGAGGAGCAGGGCGGCGGACACGGCTGCGGCAGCCCGCAGAGTGGTCGTCTTGCGCATGTGATTCATTCCTTTTCCGTGCGGGGCGATGCGCCCACGGGTTCGGCATCGACAGGTGCGGGATCCGCCGGGGTGAGGGGTGCGGAGGGGTCGGGCGTCAGGTCGCCGGAGGCGGAGCGGTTGAGGCGGCCGGCGGCAGCGCCCCGGGCACGGACCGCCAGACCGGCCAGTCCCGTCGGCGCCACGAACATCACCGCGATGATCAGCAGGCCGAACACCACACCGGGCGCCGCCTCGCTGATGTCCTGGGCCACGCTCGGCACGTACACGACGAAGGCCGCCCCCAGCAGGGGTCCGTACAGCGAGGCGAGCCCTCCGACCACCAGGCCGGCCAGCAGCGTGATGGACAGGACGAAGCTGAACGAGTCGGGTGAGACGAAGCCGATCACCCAGGTGTAGACGCACCCGGAGACACCCGCGAACAGCGCGCTCCACGCGAAGGCGAGGGTCTTGTGCAGCGAGAGCCGTACGCCCATGACCTCGGCGGCACTCTCGTTGTCCCGCACGGCGAGCAGTGCCCGGCCGACCCGGGACCGCAGCAGGTTGCGGGCGAGCAGCAGAGCCACCGCGGTGACGGCGAGGACCACGAAGTACATCCACTGGTCCTCGGCCAGTCCGCTCCACACGGGCGGCTGCAGCTTGTCCACCGTCAGGCCCATGGAACCGCCCGTGACCGGTTCGAGCCGCTTGAGGAGCGGCGGCAGGAACACGGCGAACGAGAGGGTGACCAGGGCCAGGTACAGTCCGCGCAGCCGCAGGGCGGGCACACCGAAACCGAGGCCCAGCAGGAAACATCCGCCGGCCGCGACCGGCAACGTGGCCAGGTGCCCGGTGTCGTAGCGGTCGAGCATGACTGCCGCCGTGTAGGCCCCTGCCGCGAAGAACGCCCCGTGCCCGAGGGAGATCTGCCCGCCGAATCCGACCAGTAGGTTCAGGCCGGCCAGCGCCACGGCGTACACCAGCACCATGGTCAGCTGGAAGACCTGGAAGGGGGCGAAGTAGAACGGTGCGCCGACGGCGACGCCCGCGGCGAGCAGCGCGGCGAGCACGACCCGCAGGCGGCGGGCGCGGTCGGCGCCGAGTGTTGCGACGATCGTGCTCATGCGCGCTCCACCGCCGCCCGTCCGAACAGGCCCTGGGGCCGCATCAGCAGCACCGCCAGAATGATCACCAGGGGAACGCCCACCTTCAGATCGGCACCGATCACGTCCACGTACGCCCCGGCCAGCGTCTCGGCCACGCCCACGAACAGGCCGCCGACGACCGCACCGACCGGGCTGTCGAAGCCACCGAGGGTGGCCGCGGCGAACGCGTAGATCAGCACTCCGCCCATCATGTTGGGCTCGAGGAACAGCACCGGGGCGACGAGCACGCCCGACACCGCGCCGACTGTCGCGGCGAGCCCCCAGCCGAGCATCAGCACGCGGCCGACCCTGATGCCCGACAGCCGGGCGGAGGCGGGGTTGCAGGCGACCGCCCTCATCACCAGGCCGACGGAGGTGTGCTGGAACAACAGATAGAGCAGGCCCATCACGACGGCCACCACCGCGATGATCCCGAAGGTCGACCAGTCCACGCGGACCCCGCCCAGGTCGATCCCGCCGTCGGGGAAGGGCTGCGGGAAGTCCTTCACGGTGAACGACCAGATCAGACCGGCCACTGCGTTGACGAAGATGAACAGGCCGACCGTGACGATGACCATCGTCAGCTCGGGTGCGCTCTGCACAGGCCGGATGACGATCCGTTCGACCAGCATGCCGCCGACGAACGACGCCGCCAGGGTCACCGGCAGCGCCAGCCAGAACGACATCCCGGACGCCACGAGCTGCCACGCCACGTACGTGGAGATCATGGCGAGCTCACCCTGCGCGAAGTTGACGATTCCGGTGAACCGGTGGATCAGCACCAGGGCCAGCGCAAGGCTGGCATAGACCGCGCCGGAGCCGACGCCTTCCACCACTTGCTGGAGCAGTTCGGTCACGGCGCTCACCCGCCCTTTCCGGAGCGGACGGAGACACCGAGGTACACCTCGGCGACCTGCCCGTCCTCGCGGATCTCCCGGGACGGCCCGGACAGCACCAGGCGGCCGGCCTCCAGTACGTGCGCCCGGTGCGCCACATCCAGCGCGAGTTGGGCGTTCTGCTCGACGACGACCACGGTGGTGCGTTCCTCCTCGTTGACGGCACGGACGATCTCGAACAGCTCGCGAGTGACCAGCGGCGCGAGCCCCAGCGACGGCTCGTCCAGGAGCAGCAGCGAGGGCCGCAGCATCAAGGCCCTGCCGATGGCGAGCATCTGCTGTTCGCCGCCGCTGAGGCTGCCCGCGGCCTGGCGGGACCGCTGGCGCAGCTTGGGGAAGTAGCCGTAGATCCGTTCCAGGTCGGCCGCGACGGCCGCGCGCTCGGCGCGGCCCCGCCGCCACCGGCGGGCGCGCGAGTGGGCGCCGATGCGCAGGTTCTCCTCGACGGTCAGGTCGTTGAAGGTGCCCCGGCCCTCGGGTACGTGCGCCACGCCGAGGCGGGCGGTCTGTTCGGGCGAGCGGCCCAGCAGCTCCGTACCGTTCAACGTCACCGAGCCGCGTCCGCGGACCATGCCGCACAGGGCCCGCAGGGTCGTTGTCTTGCCCGCGCCGTTGGGTCCGAGGATCGCGCACACCTCACCGCGTGCGACGCAGAAGTCGAGCCCCTGGAGCACGCGGGCCTGGCCGTATCCGGCATGCAGGCCGGCGACCTTCAGGAAGTCCGGCTCCGCATTCGCCTGCTCGGCCTCGGTGCTGTCGGAGGTGGGTTCCGTCATGCCGCCACCCCCAGGTACGCCTCAACGACCGCCGGGTCGCGCTGGATCTCCTCCGGCGAGCCCTCGGCGATCCTGCGCCCGAAGTCGAGACACACGACCTTGTCGCACAGGCCCATCACGAACCCCATGTGGTGTTCGACCACCACGAGCGTGAGGTCGAACTCCTGGCGCACCGACCGGACCAGATCCGCGAATTGGTCGACCTCGCCGTGGCTGAGCCCGTTGACGGGTTCGTCGAGCAACAGCAGCCGGGGCCGTACCGCGAGCGCCCGGGCGAGTTCGACGCGTTTGAGCGTGCCGAACGGCAGCCCGGACGCGGGGTGGTCGGCGACATCCGCCAGGTCGAGCCGCCGAAGCAGGTCGTCCGCCTGGTCACGCAGTTCCCTCTCGTCCCGCCGGACGCGGGGCAGCCGGAGCGCCGCAGCGAGGTGTCCCGTGCGCCCCCGGCTGTGGGCACCGACCATGACGTTCTCCCGGACCGTGAGCCGTGGGAACAGACCCAGGTTCTGGAAGGTGCGGGCGATGCCGCGCCCGGCCACGGAGTGCGGCGGAAGGGCGAGCAGGTCCTCGTCCTCGAACCGCACCGTCCCCGCATCAGGGGTGCAGCGCCTGGTGAGGCAGTTGAACAAGGTGGTCTTGCCGGCTCCGTTCGGTCCGATGAGCCCCACGGCGGTGCCCGGCTCGACCGTGAACGCGACACCGTCCAGTGCCGTGATCCCGCCGAAGCGCACGCTGATACCGTCGACCGCGAGCATGAGTGACGCCCCTTCCGAGGTGCTGGGGGGTGGGCGAGCGTCACAGTAGGTGTGGGCCTTCCGAGCGCACATTGGGTGCGAGCACCCAACTTCGCGTCCTCCGACTTGTGCGCCACGCCCAACTCCCCCGGCATCTCGCCCGCCGAGCCTGTTGACGGAACACGAGGTGGCCAGCGACGATCGGCGCCATGCCTCGCGGACCCGCCCTGGGCGTCCCCACACGCTCCGACCCGATCAACCGGGAGCGGCACCGGATCCTGCACTCCGTCCAGGACCGGCTCGAGGACGTGGCGACGACCGCCGTCGCGGTGATGCGCACGGAGATCCCGTCGTATGCACTGCAGGACGAACGGTTCTTCGACGACGTACGGGACCAGGTCCTCACGCACTACCGGATGCAACTGGCGGCGCTGGCCGGCGACCGGGACATGGCCCCCGAAGACCTGGTCTTCAGCCGCGCGGCGGCCATGCGCAGAGCACGCGCGGGGTTCGCCCTCGAGGACTGGATCAGTGCCTTCCGGGTGGGCCGGCAGGTGTTGTGGGACGAACTGTTGGACTGCGCGGGCACGTCCGCCGAGGCACAGCAGGCCGCGCTGTCCCTCGTCACACCGTTGATGCGGTACGTCGACTACGCCAGCACCCATGCCGCGCAGGCCTATGTCGAGTACGAGCAGCACGTGGTCGCCGACGCGGACCGGGAGCGCCGGGATCTCCTGGACCAGCTCCTGGCCGGCGTGGCGCCGACGCGCGGTCCGCTGCTCGCCGCGGCGCAGGCGTACGGCATCGGACCGCGCTCGCCGATGATGGCGGTCGTGGCGGTGTGCGTCGGCGACACCCGCACCGGCGACCTCACCTCGGCCGAGCACGGCTACGCGACCAGCGCGTCCATCGGCATCGCCGGGCCCTGGGCCGGCCGAACCCTGGTCGTCGTACGCCACGGCGAGGTGGTGGCCGTGCCCGTGGTTCGCACCGGCATGGACGCGGAGGACATCTGTGCCCACTTCGAGGCGGTGCAGCAACGGCTCGCGCGAGAGGGAACCATGCTCTCCATGGGCATCAGCACGGTCGCCGGGGGCGCCGGCGAGCTGCCGCGCGCCTACGAGGGGGCACGGGCCGCCCTCGACCTCGTGCCGAGCGGGGGCGGGGTGGCGGCACTGCCGCGCCTTTCCCCCTTCGACTACCTGGCGCTGCGCGCCGACGACCTGGCCCGCCAACTGGTCGATCCCCGCGTGCGTGCGCTGCTGGAGGAGGACCGCAGACGTGGCGACACGCTGGCGGCCACCATACGGGCCTTCGCGGAGGCCGACCTCAACCTGCGCCTGGCCGCCGACCGGCTGCGGGTGCACCACAACACAGCGCACTACCGGTTGCGCCGGATCGAGGAACGCACCGGGCGCAATCCGCGCCGGATCGCCGACCTCCTGGAACTGCTGGTCGCCCTCGCCATACGCGACGGGGCCGGGGAAGGTGGGGATCACCAGTGAGCGGCACCATGGAGTCTGCCGGGGCCGGGGCGGCACGCCAACTGCCGGACGAGCAGGAGGGCATGGCTCTTCCGGAAGCACCCACCGGGCAGAACCGAACGGTCCGGAATGCGTTTCTGGACGCCGCGCTGGAAGTGTTCACCGAGCGCGGTTACACCGACGCCGGCCTCACCGAGATCGCGGCACGCTCAGGCATCCCGGTGGGCAGCCTCTTCCAGCACTACGGCGGAAAGCGGGGGCTCTACCTCGCGCTTTGGGAGGAGTTCCGGGAGGAACAGGAGCGCCGGACCGCGGCCACGGTGACCGCCGAGCGCAACCGTGGCGTGGACGACCCCATCGCCCTCTTCGTGGCGGGAGCCAGGGCCTACCTGGAGGGCGCCTGGGACAACCGGCACCTCGGCAGACTCCTCGCGGAGGATGACGGCCCCGCGGGCTTCGACGCGCTGCGCCGCCAGTGGGACCGTGCCTGGGTACGGCGCAACGCCCGGCTCCTGGAGGTGGACGAGAAGCAACGTGCCGGCCGGGTTCGGGTGAGAGTGCTCACCACCGTGATCGGCGGAGCGGCACGCGAGCTCGGCGACTGCGGGGACGAGACGGAAGCCCTGGAGATCGTGGACGAGGTGTGCGGCATCCTGATCCATCTGACGGCACCTCCCAGCTGAACGCCCGGCGCGTGGCGGGGCGTTGAGGACCCGGCCACAGCCCGACGACACCGCACTAGACACCGACGCCGGCTCCTCGCCTGAAGGAGAGCGCGTCACCGAGAAGCTGGCCGCCGTCGATCACCATCGTCTCGCCGGTGATCCAACTCGCGGCGTCCGAGACGAGAAAGGCGACCGCCGAGGCGATGTCGGCGGGCTCCCCGATGCGCCCGAGTGCCGTCGCGGCGGACACGGCCTGCTCGTGGTCCTTCCACAGAGCCTCGGCCAGCTTTGTGCGCACCACACCCGGTGCCACCGCGTTGACGCGGACCTTGGGCGAGAGTTCCAGGGCCAGTTGCTTCGTGAGGTGGATCAGTGCGGCCTTCGATGCGTTGTACAACCCGATGTTCGCCTCGAAGGCCATGCTCCCGACCGACGCGGTGTTGACGACGGCGCCGCCGTGCTCGCCCATCCAGGCTCGTGTGGCCAGAGACGTCCACAGGACAGGAGCCCACAGGTTCACGTCGAACGTCTTGGCGAACCGGCCGTGGTCCTGGTCGATCACGGGCCCGAAGGCCGGGTTGGTCCCCGCGTTGTTGACGAGGATGTCCAGACTTCCGAAGCGCTCAAGGGTCAGATCGACACAGCGCTGGGCCGCTTCTTCGACGATCGCGTGCGCACCGACGCCGACGGCCGTGCCCCCGACCTGGGCCGCCGCGGCGTCCGCCGCCTCCTGGGACCGGGATGTGAGGACGACGTTTCCGCCGGCGGCGGCGATGGCCTGGGCGATCGCCAGCCCGATACCGCGCGAGGCGCCCGTGACGACGGCGGTGCGTCCGGTGAGATCCACTCCTGCCATCTCAGCGCACCGCCGCCGTCGCCACGTCGCGGTACTGCCGCAGTTCCTGTTTGGCGATGGCCCTCTTGTGGACCTCGTCGGGACCGTCCGCCAGCCGCAGCGTCCGCAGCTGCGCGTACATCATCGCCAACGGGAAGTCGTCGGTGACTCCTGCTCCTCCGTGCACCTGGATCGCGCGGTCGACGATCTTCAACGCGATGTTCGGGGCGGCCACCTTGATGGCCGCGATCTCGGTGCGCGCTTCCTTGTTCCCGACCGTGTCCATCAGATACGCGGCCTTGAGCGTGAGCAGGCGGATCATCTCGATGTCGATACGCGCCTCCGCGATCCAGTCCTGGATGTTGGACCGTTCGGCGACCGGACTACCGAATGTCACGCGTGACTGCGCGCGTCGGCACATCAGCTCCAGCGCCCGTTCGGCCGCGCCGATGGCCCGCATGCAGTGGTGGATACGACCGGGCCCGAGCCGGGCCTGGCTGATCGCGAAGCCCTCTCCCTCACCCTTGAGCACGTCCTTGGCAGGCACCCGTACGTCGGTGAAGTCGATCTCGGCGTGACCCTCACGGTCCTGGTAGCCGAACACCGGCAGGCCGCGCATCACCGTGACACCGGGGGCGTCGATCGGGACGACCATCATCGATTGCTGCCGGTGTGGAGCAGCGGTGGGGTCCGTCTTCCCCATGACGATGAGCACCTTGCAGTTGCGGTGCAGGGCGTTGGAGGCGAACCACTTGCGGCCGTTCAGCACGTACTCGTCGCCGTCGCGCTCCATCCTCAACTCGATGTTGGTGGCGTCGGAGCTGGCGACACGCGGCTCGGTCATCGCGAAGGCCGAGGCCATCGTCCCGTCGAGCAGGGGCTTGAGGTACTTCTCCTTGTGCTCATCGCTGCCGAACAGCGTGAGCACCTCCATGTTGCCGGTGTCGGGAGCGTTGCAGTTGCACGCTTCGGACGCGATGTGACTGCGCCCCATGATCTCCGCCATCGGCGCGTACTCGAGGTTCGTCAGCCCGGGGCCCCACTCCGGGTGCGGGTGGAACAGGTTCCACAGTCCGCGCCGCCGCGCTTCCGCCTTGAGTTCCTCGATGATCGGCGGGTGGAAGTGCGGGTCACCCGACGCGCGCATCTGTTCGTGGTACACCGCCTCAGCGGGGTAGACGTGCGACTCCATGAACTCGAGCAGATCCGCCTGGTATTTCTTGGCGCGCTCCGACATCTCGAAAAGGGACATCTGAACTCCTGACAGGTAGTGAGGGACGTACAGGTGCTTTCGACGTCATGGCTGCGTCAGCAGAGAGCGCTGGTACCGGCGCATCCCGCGCAGCCACCGGTCGTAGTCCGAGCCCTTCTGCCGGTACATCTCAATGACGTCTTCGTGCGGCAGGACGAGGAAGCGCTCGTCCTCGATGGCGGCCAGGACGGCGTCGGCGACTTCGGCCGGCTCCAGGACGTCACCCGCGGACGTGACAGCCCGCGTCGCGGCTCTTCCCAGCGCGTCCCCGGAGTCCTCCCCGGAGGACAGCAGCTTGGTGTTCACCCCCATCGGGCACAGACAGCTGACTCGGACCCCGCGATCGCCGTAAGTGACACTCAGCCATTCGGAGAAGGCGACGGCCGCGTGCTTGGTGACGGCGTACGTGGCGGAGCCGATCTGAGTGAGCAGCCCGGCCGCCGAGGCCGTGCTGACGAAGTAGCCCTCACCGCGCTCGAGCCACCGCGGTACCAGCAGCCTTGCCGCACGGATGTGGGCTCGTAGGTTGACGTCGATCGAGAGGTCCCAGTCCTGCTCGCTCGCGTCGAGGCCGGGGGCCCCGGCGATGCCCGCGTTCGCGAAGTAGAGATCGACCGGGCCGAAGGCGCTCTCCGCCAGGGCGACCAACTGCTGGATCTGGCCGGTGTCCGACACGTCCGCGCCGGCGCTGACGGTGCTTCCCGGAAGACCGGCGTTGACTCGCTCCGACACCTCCCGCGCGCTGTCCGCGTCGAGATCCGCGACGACGACGCGGGCGCCCTCGCGAGCGAGCCGTGCGACGAGCGCGCCGCCGATGCCTCCGCCACCACCAGTGACGACGGCGACCCTTCCTGCAACGTTCACAGCGAACCTTCTCCCGGAGATGGTGTGACCGTGTTCTTGCCGACCTGTACATTTGAATATGAATCTGACGTCAACTTCATGTCAAGGGGTGCACGGCACCCCGCAAGTCAGCCCCGGGAAACAGCCATGCATCTGGCGTGATCGTCACGTCCGTGGAGGGGACCAGAAGGAGAGAAGCACCCGGCGATACCGGGTGTGATGAAGCAGGCGGTCAGGCTGCCGCTCAGCTGTGGCCGGGGAACCGCAGGGCGTTCGCCCAGAGCCGGGTGACCGTGGACACGAGCTCCTCGAAGTCCACAGCCGTACCTTCTTCTTGCCCTTCGCCGAGCACGAAGGCGTTGTAGGCCATGAAGCTGACCATGCCCGACAGCGCACGCGAGGCCATCATCGGATCGACCTCACGGTCTGCGACACCCCGCGCCTGAAGGTCGGCGATGCCGCGGGCATTGCGGCGGATGAACGCATCGCCACGCCGGCTTCGGAACTCACGGAACTCCGGCTCCACTTGTGCGACCTGCTCGAGCAGGGCCATCAGCTTCGCATTCCGTTTGTACGCCTCGAGATACGCGCGATTGCTCGCTTCGAGCACCGCATAGGGATCGTCGGCGTCCTGCACCCGGCCCATACCAGGGTGCAACATGTCCTCCTGCGCCTCCAGGAGGACGGCGGCAAGCACCTCTTCCTTGCCGGCGAAGTAGGTGTAGAAGGAGCCCGCCGCGCACTGCGCCTCTTTGGTGATGTCGGTCAGGCGGGTGTCGAGGTAGCCGTCCCGTTCGAACACCTTCCGTGCGGCTTTCACCAAAGCGGCCCGTGTCCGCGCTCCGCGCTTCGTCGCAGGTGGCTCGCGAAGGTGCGACAGAGGCGCCATGGGCGGTGCCTTGTCGCCGTCCAACTCCTCGGGCGCAGTGGTGTCCATCCCGCAAACTCTACTTGAATCCGACACCATGCTCACTCTTGGTCAGGGCTGGATGCTCACTGCGCCCGGTCGGTGGATCGTCAGGTGGTGATCCCGAAGCGTTCGGCGAGTTGGCGGCGGGTGTCGGCGGCGCTGGTGTG
Source organism: Streptomyces sp. NPDC001663 (assembly GCF_042893105.1). Taxonomy (NCBI): domain Bacteria; kingdom Bacillati; phylum Actinomycetota; class Actinomycetes; order Kitasatosporales; family Streptomycetaceae; genus Streptomyces; species Streptomyces sp. NPDC001663. The sequence goes on from NZ_JBIAUR010000009.1 coordinate 430,289, forward strand.
CAGTACGCCCGCGATTCCGATCCGTGCCGCTCCGTCGAGGTTCTGCTGCAGATCGTCGATCATGACTGCTTCCTCGGGGTCGATACCGAGGCGTTCACATGCGATCGCGTAGATCCGCCGGGAGGGCTTGCGGATGCCAACCTCGGAGGAGATGACGATCGCATCGGCGACATCGGCGAGTTCGACGCCGTCGTAGGTTCCGGTACCGAACGAATTGGATACGAGCGCAACGGAACGGCCGGCGGCCCGGAGATCACCGAGCAGCGCGAGCATTTCGTGGTCGATCGACATTCCCGCCTGCATCCGGGCCGTGAGCCCCTCGGCCGATACGTCAGCGCCGTGGGCGCGGAGCCGTTCGGCGAATCCGCGCTCGAAGGCTTCGGCGTCGATACGGCCGCACTCATGATCGGCCAGGAGGGTGCGTGATGCCTCGTCCCGGCCGAGGAGGTCCAGCGGCAGGCGTGGGTCGCCGCCGAGCGAGGCGCCGAAGTCGGTGAAAGCCCGCAACACACTTGAGGTGATGACACCGCCGAAGTCCACCAGGACCGTGGTTCGGGTCTTTTCCACCCCGTTCGACAAGGTGTCCATACTCAGACGACCTCGAACAGTCCGGCTGCGCCCATGCCGCCCCCGACGCACATCGAGATCACCACGTACCGGACACCCCGGCGCCTGCCCTCGATGAGGGCATGCCCTACCAGCCGGGCACCGGTCATTCCGTACGGATGGCCGACCGAGATGGCGCCGCCATTGACGTTGAACCGCTCCGGGTCGATGTGCAGTTCGTCCCGGCAGTACAGCGCCTGGGAAGCGAACGCCTCGTTGAGTTCCCACAGGCCGATGTCGTCAATGGTGAGGTCGTGCTGCTTCAGCAGTTTCGGAATGGCGAACACCGGGCCGATGCCCATCTCGTCCGGCCCGCAACCGGCAACGGTCATACCCCGGTAGACACCCAGCGGTTCCAGGCCGCGGCGCTCGGCCTCCTTCGACTCCATCAAGACCGACGCCGAAGCCCCGTCCGACAACTGCGAGGAGTTGCCCGCCGTGACGCTGGAATGCGCACTCGCCTGACCGTCCGGCAGCACCGGCGCCAACCCGGCCAGGCCCTCGAGCGTCGTCGACGCGCGGTTGCCCTCGTCCCGGGTCAGGGTCACGGTCTCGTCCCGAACCTCCCCGGACTGCTTGTCCAGGACCTTCCTGACGCTGTCGAGCGCGACGATCTCCTGGTCGAACCGGCCGGCCTCCTGCGCCGCAGCGGTGCGCTGCTGCGACACCAGCGCGAACTCGTCCTGACGTTCCCGGCTCACGCCGTAGCGTTCGGCGACGATCTCCGCCGTGTGCAGCATCGGCAGGTAGATGCTCGGCTTGTGCTCGACCAGCCAGGGATCAGCCATGCGGTGGGTGTTCATGTGGTCGTTCTGCACCAAGGAGATCGACTCGACACCGCCGCCGACAGCGACCTGCATTCCGTCCGCGACTATCTGCTTGGCGGCCGTCGTAATGGCCATCAGGCCCGAGGAGCACTGCCGGTCGATCGTCATTCCCGACACGGTGTCTGGAAGTCCGGCGCGGAGCACGGCCTGACGCGCGATGTTGAAACCCGCGGACCCCTGCTGCACGGCGCAGCCGAAGATCACGTCCTCGACCTCACCTCCTTCGAGCCCGGCGCGTCGCACCGCGTGCGAAAGGGCATGGGCGGCGAGTTCCTGCGCCTGGGTGTCGTTGAACGCGCCGCGGTAAGCCTTTCCGATCGGCGTCCGTGCCGTCGAAACGATGACTGCTTCCCTCATGTCGCCTCACTGTTTCCTGTTGGTCCGGTTCGTCCGGGGGCCGCATCGGGCGGGACTCCGGACGCCGCGAGCCGAGCTCGAATGCCGGTAGGGGGGTGCCGAACGCCAACTGCGGCGCGGAGAGGGCTCATTGACGGCGCCCTCGGGTGACCGATGACGTGTCACGGCCGCAGGGCGACGGGAGTCTGCCTTCCGACCGGTTATAGTTGAATTCGGCGTCAGGTTCAACCAGCCGCAGGGTCTTGACAGCCCGCCCCCACCCCTGAATCGTACCGACCAGTTGGTACGAGGGAGTGGATCGTGACCGAGCTGAGCATCTCCACGGGTGGGGGCGTGTTCGACGCGATCGTGGCAGGTCCGCCCGAGGGCCGCCCGGTGCTGCTGCTGCACGGCTTCCCGCAGACGGGACTGGTGTGGCAACGGCAGATGGAGACGCTGGCCGCGCACGGCTACCGGGTGGTGGCACCCGACCAGCGTGGGTACTCCCCCGGCGCACGCCCCCGGCGGCCCGAGGACTATCGCATCGGCATCCTCGTCGACGACGTGGTCGCGATCAGTGAGGAACTCGGCTGGGCCGCATTCGACCTGGTCGGCCACGACTGGGGAGGCGCGGTGGCCTGGTGGACCGCTCATGCCCATCCCGGCCGCGTACGCACCCTGACGGTTGTTTCGACCCCGCACCCGGGCGCTCTGGCCACCGCCCTGCGCACCGACCAGGATCAGCGCAATCGCTCCCAATACATGATCGACTGGCGCGAGACCCCCGCGACCGAGGAGCGCATGCTCGCCCACGATGCCCAAGAGCTTCGCGATGTCTACGCCGGAAAGGTCCCGCAGGCCAGTGCGGACGCCTACGTGCGCCACCTGTCCCAGCCGGGCGCTCTCACCGCGGCGCTGAACTGGTACCGGGCGGGCCGCCCCGACGGCGCGATCGGTGTCATCGACGTGCCCACGCTGTACGTCTGGAGCACGCGGGACAGCGCGTTCGGCCCGGCAGCCGCACAGGAAACCGCGCGGTGGGTCAACGGACCGTACCGGTTCGAGACCCTCCAGGGCGTCAGCCACTGGGTGCCCGAGGAGGCGCCGGAAACGCTGAGCCGCCTACTGCTCGAACATCTGCGAGTGCACGGCGAGTACTGAACCGGCAGCGAGTACCCCGTTCGTCGACTCTCCGAAGAGGTGTCCTCCATGAAGACAGCGCGCGCGGTGCCTGGCGCGGCCTCGAGCCGGTACACGGCATGATCTACTTCGTCCCCGAGGCAAGGCGGCGGTACGCGGACCTCGGCCTGAGCCGACGCGCCGGGTACTTCACCTCGCGAAGCGCCGCGTTCGGCCGAGCATCCGCCGAGCTGGTCATCTCGACCTTCTACAACTTCAACCCCGATGTCGTACGGCAGGCGGTCGACGGGGTCTGGGACGCAACGACGCCGCAGCAGGTGTTGGACGCGCGGTACGCCGCGGCGGGCGAAGCCCTGCGACGGGCGGGAATCCACGAGTTGCCCGACTTGGACGAGGTGCTGGCGCTGACTCGCCGGGCCGCCGAGGCGGCCTGCGAACACGCGCAGGGCCGCCCCCTGTTCGCCGCGCATGTCGCACTGCCTTGGCCGGAGGAGCCGGTATTGCAACTGTGGCATGCCCAGACGCTGCTCCGGGAGTTCCGCGGAGACGGCCATGTCGCGTGCCTGCTGAGCGAGGGCGTCGGAGGCTTGGAGGCCCTGATTCTGCACGCTGCGACCGGCGAGGTTCCCGTCGACTTCCTCAAGGCCAGCCGCGCATGGCCCGAGGAGGACTGGGACGGCACCCAAGAGCGCCTACGCAAGCGAGGTCTCCTCGACGGCGACTCCCTCAGCCCGGAAGGCATGGTCCTGCGCCGGCACATCGAGGACCGCACGGACCGCCTGGCCCTTCCCGCCTACGCCGCCCTGGGTGACGCCGGCTGTGAGCGTCTCGCCGAACTCGCGAGCGCCTTCGGCCGCGCCGTCGTCAAAGCCGACCTTCTGAGTCTCGGCTGACGGGGCGTCCCTTGGATCACGTCGCGCAGGGCAGTCATAGCGGGACATCGCCTGATCCGGGGATCTCGGGCGAGACGGGCCCGGAACGCCGCCGACAGCGATGCCGTCATGAGCCGTCGGCGGCACCTGTTCGCGGCTGTCGGTAGGGCCGCACCGCTCGGCGTGCAATGGCGAAACGGTGCGTCTCAGAAGGGCCGTCGTAGATCCGGAACGGCCGTACCTCCCTGAGCAGACGGGCCAGCGGGGCGTCGGCGGCCGAGATGCCGAGCGCTCCGCAGATCTGCACCGCCCGGTCGACCACCCGGTTCACCGCCTCCGCCACGAAGGTCTTGGACACGGAGGTGAGTTGCGAGGCGGCGGCGGAGCCGGTGTCCAACTCCCAGGCGGTACGCAGGATCAGCGCGCGGCTCGCCTCGATGTCGATCTCCGAGTCGGCCAGCATCTGCTGGACCATGCCGAGGTCTCCCAGCACCGAGCCGAACGCCGTCCGGCTGCCCGCCCTCTCCAATGCGACGTCCTGGGCGCGGCGGGCGGCTCCCAGCCAGCGCATGCAGTGGGTCAGCCGGGCGGGACCGAGCCGGACCTGGGCGCCGTCGAAACCGCGGTCCACCGCGCCGAGCACCTGCTCCTCCCCCACCACGCACTCCTCGAAGACGATCTCGCTGTGCCCCGCGAAGAGCGACTCGTCCAGCGTCTCGATGGTCCGGACGATGCGCATGCCGGGGGTGCCGGCGTCGACCAGGAACATGGTGGCGCCACCCGGGTCGCCGGGACTGCCGGAGGTACGGGCCATGACGATGGCGAAGCCGGCCCCGTCGGCCCCGGTGATGAACCACTTGCGCCCGTCGATGCGCCAGCCACCGGGAACCCGGGTCGCGGTGGTCCGCAGGGAGCGGGGATCGGCGCCCGCCCCGGGAGCCGGTTCGGTCATGGCGAAGCAGGACCTTGTCTCGCCCGCGGCGAGCGGACGCAGGTACTTCTGCTTCTGCTCTTCGGTGGCCACCTTCTCCAGCAGGTGCATGTTGCCCTCGTCCGGGGCCGCGCAGTTCAGCGCCAGTGGTCCGAGCAGCGAGTAGCCCGCGGCTTCGAACACCACCGCCTGTCCGCGCACGTCGAGCCCGTGGCCGCCCCACCGCGTCGGCACATGGGGAGCGAACACACCCGCCTCACGCGCACCTTTCTGCAGGGCTTCCCGCAGGGCCTCGGGAGCATCGTGCACGGACCCGCCGCACTCGCGCTCGGCCGGGATCACCACCTCGCGTACGAACTCGGCGGTGGACGCGGCGAGTTGGGCAACAGGCGGATCGACATCGAACTGGATGGGCACGGGACCTCCCGCCGACGGGCGTACGGGCATCGGCGCCCGTCGCGTCCTAGAAACTGTACAGCGTCTTCAGTATCTTGCCGGGAGGCACCCGGCGACGGGAAGACGACAGGAGAAAGCCATGAGCCTCCCCGCGAGCGCCGAGCCGGTCCGGATCGTGCGCCACCCCGACGGTGTCGTCGAGGTGAGGCTGGACGATCCCGGGCGGGGCAACGCCCTGGACCTCAGGACCGCGGAGGCACTGCGGGATTCGACCGCCGAGGTGGCGGCGGACCCGGGGGGCGCAGTCTTGCTGCGCTCGGCGGGCGGCAGCTTCTGCGTGGGCGGTGACCTGCGCGCTTTCGCCGGTCGCGACACGGAGACCGGCGCCTATGTGCACGCCGTGGCGACCGCCGCGCACGCCGCGATACAGGCTCTGCACGACCTGCCGGTGCCCGTGGTGACCGCCGTGCGCGGCGCGGCCGCGGGCGGCGGGATCGGTCTCGCCCTCGTGGGTGACATCGTCCTGGCGGCGCGGTCCGCGCGCTTCCGGCTCGCGTACACGGCGATCGGGCTCACCCCGGACTGCGGGGCCTCATGGTTCCTGCCGCGCCTGGTGGGCCCCCGTATGGCAGCGGACCTGATCCTCACCAACCGGGTCCTGACCGGCGACGACGCCGAACGGTGCGGCCTGGCCTCCCGGTCCGTGGACGACGAGGAACTGGAAGACGCTGCGTACCGGACCGCCGCCGGTCTGGCCGCCGGCGCCGGTGATGCGCTGCGCGCCGCGAAGGGTCTGCTGCGCGCCGGAGCCGGGGAGGAGCTGCGCCGTCACCTCGCCGAAGAGGCGCGGCTGATCGCCTTGCTGGCGGACGGCGGGGAGGCACAGGACCGCATGGCGTCGTTCCTCGCCGCCCGGGGCCGATCGAAGGCGGGCGACAGCGGGACCGGGGCCAGGGAACCCGAAAGTGTTTCTTGAATCCCTCTTCACTAACACCCCGCCCGGAGCGTAACCTCCGGGCAACACAGAACCGAGGAACCGGTCACCACTGAACCGGGGAAAAGGTGTGGCGATGCAATCTGCTGCCGTGGACCTTCCGGACGCTCCCGACGAGACCCTCACCGAAGCCGTCGTCGACCTCGTTCTGCGTGGCATGTGGCGCGGCCGGCCCGAGTCCGAGCACCGCGCCCTGGTCGAGGCGGGGCTGGCGATGGTGAAGGGTCCGGTGGTGCTGCCGACCGAGCGTGCCAAGGCCGCCGCCTCGCGGATCCTGCGGGTTGCCGCGGGATCCGAGCAGGAGGAGCGGATCACCGCGGCGTACGAGGCCTTCCTGCCGGTCAACCGGAAGATCCGCGACGTGTGCACGGCATGGCAGTGCCGCCCCGACGGCACCGCCAACGACCACTCCGACAGCGGCTACGACGCCGAGGTGCGCGAATCGCTGGAAGACGTGCACGAGGCCATCCAGCCCGTGCTGCGCAGGCTGGAGCGGGTGCTCACGGGCAGCGGACGCTACCTCACGGCCCTCGAGGAAGCCCTCGACCACTTCGACGAGGGCGAGCCGGCGTGGCTGGCCTCGCCGCTGTGCGACTCGTACCACACCGTGTGGATGCGGCTGCACCAGGAACTACTGCTGGTGCTCGGCATCAGCAGGGCCCAGGACGAGGCCCTCGAAGAAGAGCTGGTCACAAGGAGCCGGGGTTGAGCGTCACCGACCGCGAGGCGGGCCCGCCCGCACAGTCCGAGGCCTCTCGCACACCTTCCGAGACCCCCGGCCGGAGCCTGGTGCCGTACGGGCAGGGACGGATCCGAGGCCTCGACGCCGCTGAACTGGGCGCGCACGGTGCGGCGATGGACCGGCTGGTGGCCCTCGGGCTGCCGGTGGTGCCGGGCCTCACCGTGCCGGCCGGCGCCTCCGCGTCGCTGTGCGACCCCGACACCGCACGGTCCGCCGTCGATCTGGTCGAACAGCTCTCGGGACGGCGGATCGGAGACGCGACCCGGCCGCTGCTGCTGCGCCTGTCGGCGAGCGCGCCGACCGAGATCGCCGGACTGCCGCCCGACCTGGCCTGTCTCGGCGTGACTCCCGGAAATGCGGGCGACCTGTGCGCCGTCATCGGACGCGCGGAGGCGCTGCACGAGGTGTGGGCCGCCACCGTGCGGATGATCGCCGAGTACGCCCTCGACGTCCCGGGTGCGGTGCTCGATGACGCCCTCCTCGACACGCCCGAGCCGCGGGCACGGGTCGAAGCACTGCTGTCGCTGGTGGCGCAGCACGGCTCCGCGCCCTTCCCCGACGACCCGGCAGAGCAACTCGCACTGGCCGCCCGCGCCCTCCTCGGCCGATGGGACTCGCCACGTGCGAGAAGGTCCCGCCGGGCCCAGCGACTCCCCGCCGATCTCCCCGTCGCCCTGCACGTGCAGGCCCTGCGCATCGGACCGGCGGACCACTCGGGCCACGGCACGGCGGTCAGCCGCCACCCCGAGACCGGGCGCCTCTCCCCCCAGGGCTCCTTCTTCCGTGGGGTGCGCCGCAGCGCCCCGCCGCCCCACACCGGTGAACCGCTGGAGCGGCTCGCGGGGGGAACCGCCCTGCTGGAGCACTCCCTGCTCACCCTGGAACGTCATCTGCACGCGCCGGTGTCCGTCGACTTCGAGGTACGCGACGACGAGATCTCTCTGCTCGCCGCCTCGGCGCAACTGCGCCCGCCGCTTCGGGCGTCGGTGTGTCTGGCCGCGGACCTGGCCCGGGACGGGGCGCTCGGCCGCGAGGAGGCTGTACGGCGCATCACCCCCGCGCAGGTGCAGGAACTGCTGCACCCCCAGCTCCGGCTGACCGGCGGGGAGGAACTCCTGGTGAGGGGGCTGCCCGCATCCCCGGGGGCGGCGACCGGAGCGGTCGCGCTGTCCAGCGAGCGTGCCCTCGAACTGGCCGCGGACGGCACTCGGGTCGTGCTCGTGGCTGCCGAGACGAACCCGGCGGACGTCCCCGGGATGCTCGCCTCCGTCGCCGTGCTGACCGGCAGCGGCGGCATCGCCTCGCACGCCGCCGTGGTGGCGCGGGGCGCCGGAAAGCCCGCGGTGTGCGGCGCCGAAGGGCTGCGCGTGGACCGGGCCGCCGGGACGGTGCGGATCGGGGACCGGGTGCTGAGCGAGGGAGACCCCGTCTCTCTGGACGGCCGCACCGGCGCCGTCTACGCGGGGACGCTGAGCGTCAGTGTCGCCGGACCGCCGCCCGAACTGTCCACCCTGCTGGAGTGGGCGGACGGCATGCGCCGGCTGGGCGTGCGGGTCAACGCCGACACGGCCGCGGAGGTGAGCACCGCCGTCGCCCTGGGCGCGGAGGGTGTCGGCCTGTGCCGTACGGAGCATCAGTTCCTCGGCGAGCGCCTGCCGCTGATCCGCCGGGTGATCCTGGCCGCCGACCCGACGGCCCGCGACGAGGCGCTGCTGGCGCTGGAGCACGCCCAGCACGAGGACTTCAGGGCCCTACTGGCGGCGGTCGGAAACCGCCCGGTGACCGTGCGCCTGCTGGACGCCCCGCTGCACGAGTTCCTGCCCGCCCCCGGACAGGCCCTGGACGCGGCCGAGGAGCAGCGGGCCGCCGCGCTGCGCGAGGCCAACCCGATGCTCGGACTGCGCGGAGTGCGGCTGGCGCTGCTGCACGAGCGGCTCTACCCGGCGCAGGCCGAGGCGCTCTTCACCGCCTGGGCCGATGTCGCCGCCACCGGAGTCCGCCCGGAGCTCGAGGTGATGATCCCGCTCGTCAGCCTGCCGGAGGAACTGGCCGCCGCGGCCGCGTACGTACGCGGTGCCGCCGACGCGGTCGCCGCCCGGACCGGAGTGGAGGTCCCGTACCGGCTGGGCACGATGATCGAGACCCCGCGGGCCGCGCTGCTGGCCGGCGAACTGGCCGAGCACGCCGAGTTCTTCTCCTTCGGCACCAACGACCTCACTCAGCTCACCTACGGATTCTCCCGGGACGACGTCGAGCGCCAGGTGCTCGCCAACTACCAGGAGCGCGGCTTCCTGACCGCCAGCCCGTTCGCCCGGCTCGACCGGCACGGAGTGGGCGCCCTGATCGACCTGGCGGCACAGCGGGCACGGAGCGTACGGCCCGCCATCAAGCTGGGCGTGTGCGGCGAGCACGGCGGTGACGCGGAGTCGATCGCGTTCTGCGACGACCTGGGCCTCGACTACGTCTCGTGTTCCGCGCACCGCGTGCCGGTGGCCCGGATGGCAGCCGCGCACAGTGCCCTGCGGGAGCGGTGCGACGAGAGCGGGAGCACACGATGACGAGCACCGTGACGGACGGCGCCGCCCTGTCGGAGACCGAACTGGACGACCTGCGCGAGACCGTTCGGTCGGTGTGCGCGGACGCCGGCGGGACCGCCGCGGTACGCCGCATGTCCGAGCACTCCCCCGGCGTCGACGCCGGGTTGTGGGACACCCTCGGCCGGCAGGTCGGACTCGCGTCCCTCGGTCTGCCCGAGCCGGCCGGCGGCATGGGCGGGCTCGCCGAGATCGCCGTGGTCTGCGAGGAGTTGGGCAGGACGCTGGCGCCGGTACCGCTGCTGTCCTCGACCGTGCTGGCCGGCCAGGTGCTGGCCGGCTGCGGCACCGCCGACAGGGCACTGGCCGAATTGGCCGAGGGCACGGTGCACGCCCTGGCGGTGGCGGCCCCCGACGGAGCGTGGCGTTCCGACGCCGTGCCGGTGGCCGTCTCCTGGCAGGGCAGCGTGCCGTTGCTCGACGGCACCGCGCCGTTCGTCCTCGACGGCGCCGACGCCGAAACGCTGGTGGTGGCCGCGGCCGGTGCCGACGGCGTGGACCTGTTCCTCGCCGACCCGCGCGAGCCGGGGGTCACGGTGCGCCGGGTGCCGACCCTGGACCTCAGCCGGGGCCAGGCGGTGGTCACCTTCTCCGGTGCCCGGGTCCGGGCACTGACCGCCGGCGGCGAGGGGGCGGACGTCGTCTCCCGCGCCCTGGACGTGGCGCTGGTGGCTCTGGCCGCGGAGCAACTGGGCGGAGCACAGGCCGCGTTGGACATGACGGTGGCCCATGTGCGCGACCGTACCCAGTTCGGCAGGGCGATCGGCGGATTCCAGGCGGTCAAGCACACCTGTGCCGACATGCTGCTCCAGGTCGAGGCCGCACGGTCGGCCGTGGTGCGGGCGGTGCGGGCGGCCGGCTCGCCCGAGGCGCTGGCCGAGGCGGCGGCGGTGGCACAGGCGTGGTGCGGGGAGGCGTTCGTGTCCGTCGCCGCCGAGTGCGTGCAGCTGCACGGCGGCATGGGCTTCACCTGGGAGCACGACGCACACCTGTACTTCCGGCGCGCCCAGTCCGACGCCGTCCTGCTGGGCGGCGCCGCACACCATCGGGAACGGCTGGCCGGACTGCTGGGCTGGTGACGTGGAAGGCGGAACGGCATGACCACCAGACTCATCGACGAGGCGTTGTTCGACGACGGAGACCCACCTCGTCTCGCGGGCGCGCGCTGCTCCGCGTGTACCACCGTGGTCTTCCCCCGACAGGACTCGTGCCCCAAGTGCGCGGACGGGGCCATGTCCACGCATGTCCTGCCGGTGAGCGGGCGCGTGTGGTCGTGGACGCTCCAGGCCTTTGCGCCGAAGCCGCCGTACCGCCCGCCGTCCGGCGGCCACCGGCCCTACCACCTGGGCTATGTGGATCTCGGTGAGGTGCTGGTCGAGGCGCTGCTGGCGGTTCCCCGCGCGGAGATACGGATCGGTCTGCCGGTCCGGCTCACCATGGTGCCCACGTACCAGGACGAGGACGGAACCGAGGTTGTGACCTTCGCGTTCCGTCCGGACCCGGACGGGGAGCGATGAGCCGGACCGACGACGTGTACGTGGTCGGGTGCGGGATGCATCCCTTCGGCCGCGACGAGAGCGTCACCGGCATGGACATGGCCGAACGTGCGATACGCGACGCGCTGGCCGACGCCGGTGTCGCCTGGGAGGACATCGGCTACGCGGCCGGCGGCTCCGACGTGTCCGGCAAGCCCGACACGCTGGTGGGCCGTCTTGGCCTGACCGGTGTGCCCTTCGTCAATGTGCAGAACGGCTGCGCGACCGGTGCCTCCACCGTGCTCGCGGTGGCCAACGCGCTGCGCGCGGGCGAGGCCTCCCTTGGACTGGCGGTCGGGTTCGACAAGCACGAGCGGGGCGCGTTCCACGTCTCCGCGGCGCGCTACGGTCTGGGCGACTGGTACGCCGAGACCGGCATGATGCTCACGACCCAGTTCTTCGCCCTCAAGACCCGGCGGTATCTGTACGAGCACGGGATCTCGGAGCGGGCGCTGGCGATGGTCGCCGCGCGGGCCTTCCGCAACGGCTCGCACCACCCGCTGGCGTGGCGACGCAAGCCGCTGACGGAGCAGGAGATCCTGGACTCGGCCGAGGTCAGTCCCCCGCTCACCCAGTACATGTTCTGTTCCCCCGGTCAGGGGGCGGCGGCGCTGGTGCTGGCGCGCGGCGATCGCGCCTTCGACCTGTGTGAACAACCGGTCAGGCTGGCGTCGTTGGCCTTCCGCACCCGGCGGTTCGGTTCTTTCGAGGTGTTCTCGCCCTGGCTGCCGCCAGGACCGCACCACAGCCCCAGCGTCGACGCCGCGGAGGCGGCCTTCCGCGCGGCAGGGGTGCGGCCCGCGGACGTACAGGTCGCCCAGTTGCAGGACACCGACAGCGGCTCGGAGCTGATCCACCTGGCGGAGACCGGGCTGTGCGGTCACGGCGGGCAGGAGGAGCTGCTGTCCGCCGGGGAGACCGATCCGACGGGCCGGATACCGGTCAACACCGACGGCGGCTGCCTGGCCGGCGGAGAGCCCGTCGGCGCCTCCGGGCTGCGGCAGTTCCACGAAGTCGTACGGCAGTTGCAGGGCCGGGCGCCCGGTGTGCAGGTGCCGGGCGCTCCCCGGGTGGGCTTCACCCATGTATACGGAGCGCCCGGGATCAGCGCGTGCTCGGTTCTGACGGTGTGAAAGGCGGCGAGCGACCCATGCGGCACGGAGAGAAGACGGCACTGGTGACCGGCGGGGCACGCGGGATCGGCCTGGAGATGTGCCGACAGCTCGCGGACCAGGGGCTGCGGGTCCTGGTCGGGGCGCGAGGACGGGAGGCCGCCGAGGAGGCGTGCCGCGCCATCGGCCCGGCGGCACTGCCGCTGGCCCTGGACGTGACGTCCGCGAAGAGCGTCAGGGAAGCGGTGCGGGAGGCAACGGAGCTGACCGGTGGGATCGACGTGCTGGTGAACAACGCGGGCGTGTCCCTGGACCGGGAACTGCGGCCCCCGTACTTCGATGAGGACATTCTGCGGGCGACCCTGGACACGAACCTCACCGGCGCCTGGCGGGTGGCGGAGGCCGTCGTCCCGGGCATGGTGGAAGCCGGCTACGGACGGGTCGTGAACGTCACCAGCTCCTACGGCTCGCTGGCGCTGATGGACTCCGGCAGGCACCCCGCCTACCGGATCTCCAAGACGGCGCTCAACGCCCTGACCCGTATGCTCGCCGCCGAGCTGTCCGGCACGGGCGTCCTGGTCAACGCCGCCGACCCCGGCTGGACCCGCAGCGGCATGGGCGGGCCGTCCGCTCCGCGCGGTCCGGCGGAAGGGGCGGACACGCCGGTCTGGCTGGCGACCCTTCCCGAAGGTGACGAGACGACGGGCGGGCTGTTCGCCGACCGCAGGCCGCTGCCCTGGTGAACCGCCTCAGGTCCGGGACGGGGCCGGCTTCTCCTCGGCGCCGACGATGCGCAGCGCCAGCGCCCTGACCGCTTCCAGCACGGACCGGGAGGGCAGCTGGGACAGCGGTCCGCCCTCCGCCCGCAGCGCCGTGACGAGCATGGTCGTGCTGATCAGTGTGCGGACCGCGAGCGCCTGCCCCGCGTGCCGGGCCTTCGCCGCCCGGGGGCTGCGAGTCGTGCCCTCGGGCAGATAGTCGTAGCCACGCTGGATGTGCCGCTGCTCGAACTCGTCCCGCAGCACCTTGACACTGCCGTTGGCGGAGGCGACCTGGACCTGGTAGAGACGGGCCTCGTCCGGGTTCTGCTCCACCCAGTCCCACACCGCGTCGATGACGCGGACCAGGCTTTCCGCATCACCCGGCTCGGACTCCGGACGCGCCGCCTCCACGACCGCGTTCAGCTGGTCGAAGACCCGTCGCATCGCGAGTTCGAGCAACTCCTCTTTGCCGTCGAAGTGGTAGTAGACGGCGGTGGGCACCACCTGTGCCTCGTCCGCGATGTCCTGGATGCTGGTCTCCGCGAATCCGTTGCGGCCGAACACCCGCACGGCGGCGGAGATGATGTGCTGCCGCCGCGAGGGCCGGTGGGCGGGCTGCTTGCCGTTCTTCGTGGTGGCCATCATGCTCCCTGCCGACTGCCGTGAACCCGCGTCCGTGGGCCCTGCGTACTGACCATTGTATCCAGTTACTACTCCCGCCCGACGGCATAATTCCTGCTACACAAGCACCTCCGGAGCACCGGGCTCCCGGCATACTTGACACCATGACGACATCCGGAACCCGCGCCGCTCATCGTCCGTCGCGCAAGCAGTGGGTCATCGACGCAGCCACGGAGCTGTTCGCCACCCAGCCGCCGGACGAGGTGACGGTGGCCGACATCGCCGCGCGTGCGGAGATGACCTCGGCAGCGGTGTACTACCACTTCTCCTCCAAGGACCAGGTCCTGGCGGAGGGTATGCGGGTGTTCGCCGCCGCGCTGCGCGAGCAGTTGCAGGCACTCACTCAGGCTCACGAACCCGGCTCGGACATCGGCACGGCGATCACCTCGCTGCTGGCCTGGCTGGGCGAACACCGGTCCGCCGCCACCGTCTTCTTCGTGTCGTCGGCCGGCATGAGCCAGGACGCGGAGGCACTGCGCCAGGAGAGCCGTACCGAACTGCTCGACGAACTGGTGCGGCTGATCCGCAAAGCCCGCAGTCCGGTCTCCGACGCCGAGGCGGCGGTGATCGGCCTGGGCCTGCTGGCACTGCTGGAGACCGCGGCGATCTCGCAGGTCCGGGGTGACGACGTCTACCGGTCGCTGGGGCACCGCTCCTTCGTCCGCGAGGTCGGCAACCTCGCGGAGCGGATCGCCGACCCGGCCACATAGGCCTCGGATCACACCAGCAGGCGAAGGGGCTTGCTCAGCAACTCACCTACGGAGCGCAGATATTCGGCCGCGGGTGCCCCGTCGACGGCACGGTGGTCGAAGGTGAGGCTGAGGGTGAGCACCCGCGTGCGCAGCGGTCGGTCGTCCACCCACTCGACGCCGTCCCTGAGCCGGCCCACACCGAGGATCGCGACGTTGCCGGGGTTGATCACGGGGGTGAAGAAGTCGACGCCGTATCCGCCGAGCGAAGTGACCGTGAAGGTGGCCCCTTCCAGCTGCGCGGGGGATATCCGCCCTTCGCGTGCGGCCTGGGCCAGGGATCTCGACCGGCGGGCGACCTCGGGCAGCGGCAGCGCCACGGCGTCCTCGATCACGGGGACCATCAGGCCGCCCGGAACGGCCACCGCGAAGCCCAGGTGAACCTCGTCGAGCAGATGGATGCCGTCCTCCCGCACCGTCGCGTTGAGCAGCGGGTGCTCGCGCAGCGCCAGGGCCGCGGCCTTCAGCAGGAAGTCGTTGATGCTGGGCACCGGCAGATCGCTGCCGGCCCACTCCTCCTTGAGCCGGTCCCGCAGGGACACCACGGCGTCCATCCGCACCTCGTAGCCGTGCGTCAGCTGCGCCATCTCCTGGAGGCTGGCGTGCATCCTGCGGGCGATGGTGCCGCGCATCCCGGTGAGCGGGATGACCTCACTGGGACGAGCGGGAGTGGCTTCGGGTGCCGGAGTGACGCCATCCAGATCCGCCCTGCGGATGCGGCCGCCGGGCCCGGTGCCGTTCACCTCGGAGAGATCGATGCCCCGCTCCTTCGCCAGCTTGCGGACCAGCGGTGAGGCGGGGGTACCGCCCGCTGGGACGGGCGTGACACGGTCGCCGGGGAGAGCCGCGAGGAACTCCTCCACGTCCTCGGAGACTATCCGTCCGCCGGGCCCGGTGCCGCGTACGGCGGTGAGGTCGACGTCGGCGGCCGCGGCGACCCTCCGGGCGTTCGGTGACGACAGAAGCCGGTCCCCGATGCCCCTCTCACCCGTGCCGTTCACAGCAGGCGCCGCGCCGGGGTCAGGAACAGGCGCAGTGGTCCCGGACCCGACCGGCGTGTGCGTGCCCGCCGACTCCGGTGGCTGTTCGCCCTCGGCCAGCAGCCAGCCGATGAGGGCCCCGGCCGGGACGGTGGCCCCCGCCGCGACCACCGGGTGGAACAGTCCCCCGGCCTCCGCCTCGACGTCCACGTCGACCTTGTCGGTGGCCAGCCGCAGCAGGGCGTCGCCCTCCGCGACGGCGGCGCCGGTGGGCACGAGCCATTCGTCGATCGTGCCTTCCTGCATGGTCAGGCCGATCTTCGGCAGCAGAACCTCGACCGCCACGTCGGTCACGACCTTTCGAGGAGACGCCGGCAGCCCTGGGCGATCCGGGTGCGATCGGGCACGTAGGCCTTCTCCAGGACCGGGGAGAAGGGGACAGGTGAGAAGGGGGCGCCGATGCGCAGGACCGGTGCGTCCAGGTGGTCGAAGGCAGCGTCCTGGATCTGGGCGGCGATCTCCGCGCCGAGCCCGCCGAACGTGACGGCCTCGTGCACCACGAGTGCCCGGTTGGTGCGGCGGACGGAGGCGAACATCGTCTCGGTGTCCAGGGGTTGCACGGTGCGTGGGTCGATCACCTCGATCTCGACGCCCTCGGCCGCGAGTTCGTCGGCCGCCGCGAGGGCCTCCCCCACCATGCGGCCCAGGGCGATCACGGTGACGTCGCTGCCCTGGCGCGCGGTGTGCGCCTGGCCCAGCGGGATGCCGTAGATCTCCTCGGGCACCTCGCTGGTGCTGCCGAGCAGGACCTTGTTGAGCATGACGACGACCGGGTTGTCGTCCCGGATGGCCGAGACGGTCAGGCCCTTGGCGGTGTACGCGTCGCACGGCATGACGACCTTGAGGCCGGGCACGTGGGCCAGCCAGGCCTCCAGGCTCTGGCTGTGCTGGGCCGCGGCGCCGAGGCCGGCTCCGGAGGCGGTGGTGATGGTGAGCGGCACGGACAGCGCGCCGCCGAACATGTACTTCATCTTGGCTGCCTGGTTGACGATCTGGTCGAGACAGACGCCGATGAAATCCATGAACATGAGATCGACGACGGGACGCAGGCCCCGGGCGGCGGCGCCCACCCCGAGGCCGACGAGGGCGGCTTCGGAGATCGGGGTGTCGATCATGCGGCGGGGGCCGAACTCGTCGAGCAGGTTGTCGAACATGCGGAAGACGCCGCCGTATCCGGCCACGTCCTCGCCGGCGACGAAGACGTTCTCGTCCTCGCGCATGGCCTGGGCGAGTCCTTCGTTGAAGGCCTTGACGTAGGTCAGTTTGCGGGCCGCGGCGTTCGGGACGACGGCCGGTGCTTCGGTGGTGGTGGTCATGGCGGTCACCCTGAGTAGACGTTGAGCAGCAGATCGGCGGGGTCGGGCAGCGGGCTCGTCTCGGCGTACGCGATGGCCTCGGCGATCTCGTCGCGGGTGCGCTGCCATACGTCGTCCAGGTCCGCGCGGGTCGCGGCGCCGTCGGCGACGGCCCGGGTCTCCAGCAGGTCGATGGGGTCGCGGGCCTTCCACTCGGCGACCTCCTCGTCCGAGCGGTAGGGGTGCCGCAGGCCCTTGACGCCCTGGTGGTCGAAGAAGCGGTAGGTCTTGGCCTCGATCATCATCGGGCCCCCGCCCGACCGGGCCCGTTCGACGGCGTCGGCGGCGGCGCGGTGGACGGCGAGCGCGTCCATGCCGTCGACGATCACGCTGGGCATGCCGTAGGCGGCGGCCCGGTCGGCCACGTCGGTGAGCAGCATGTGCCCGGACTGTGGCGTGAATTCGGCGTAGCCGTTGTTCTCGCAGACGAAGACGACGGGCAGGCCGAGGATCGCAGCCATGTTGGCGCCCTCGTGGAAGGCGCCGATGTTGGTGGCGCCGTCGCCGAAGAAGGTGACGGCGACGCTGTCCTCGCCCTTGTACCGGGCGGCGAAGGCGGCACCCACGGCGATCGGGACGCCCGCCCCGACGATGCCGTTGGCGCCGAGCATGCCGCGGGTGAGGTCGTTGATGTGCATGCTGCCGCCGCGGCCGAGGCAGGCGCCGGTGACGCGCCCGTACAGCTCGGCGTACATCTCGCGGAGGCCGACGCCCTTGGCCACGGCGTGCCCGTGGCCCCGGTGGGTGGAGGTGATCTGGTCGTCGTCGCGCAGGGCCGCCATGACGCCGGCGGCCACTGCTTCCTGGCCGACATACAGATGCAGGAAGCCGGGCAGTTTGCCGGCCTCCATGAGTTTGCCCGCCTCGGTCTCGAACAGCCGGATGCGCACCATGCGCTCGTGCAGATCCCTGATGACCTGCGCGGATGTCTGGTGCGCGGCCGTATCGGCCGACTTCTTCTGAGCCATCGTCCGCCCCTTCGCCCGAGGGAGGTGTGCCACGGAAGTGGACTTTCTAGTGTCTGTCTACAGTAACCAGCACCACGCACCTTACTGAACAGGTTCTCTAATTACTACGCCCCGGACCCGACTCCTCGCCCCGGTCGTCCACCAGCTCCACAGCGTTGCCCTCCGGATCCGTCCAGAAGGTGATCCGCCGACCGTGCGCGCGGACGACGACCGGGTCCGACAGGGGCTTGGCGCCCGCGGCCCTCAGCGCGGCCACCACGGGGTCCACGTCGTCGACGTAGAAGGTGAGATACGACAGCCCCTGACGTCCGGCCAATGGATGCGCCGCGCGGGCCGGCACCGCGGGCGACGAGGGAAGAATCAGCTTGACGCATCCCCCGGAGGGCACCTGCAGCCAGACGACGACCAGCTCGGCGCCCAGTCCGGCCGGGCCGCCGACGGCCACCGGTACGCGCGAGTGGTGCACGGCGCGACAGCCGATCACGTCGCGGTAGAAGCGCTCCATCCGCCCCAAGTCCCGTACCACCAGGCCCACCTCGAACGGTCGGACCATGACCATCGCACCCACCCCTACGGGAGACCGAGCCGCAACTTCGCCACTTTCTATTGACAGACCACACTAAGTCCTGTTGCAGTTTCGGACACAGCCCAGCTGTCGCATTCCGAAGCCGGTCACCGGCTCGCGGCTGGGAGGATTGTGAGGACATCGTGGTCCAGACCAGTTCGCCGGAGATCCGGGAGACAGACGCCGACCGCAACCCGCCCTCGGCCCCCGAATACTCCTCGTGGATCAGCCAGGACCGGTCCACCGACGCCGCATCCCTGACGATGCGGCGGGAGGCCGCCGAACTCGTCGAGCGCGTGATGGCGCACTACCGCGCCAACACGACGCACGAGGCGGACGGCCAGTGGACTGAACCCGTCGCCAACTACCTCGACGCCGACCGCTGGCAACGCGAGACGGACGCCGTCCACCGGAGCGTCCCGCTGCCGCTCGCCATGTCCTGCGAGCTGCCCGGTCCGAACACCTACAAGGCGATCGACGTGCTCGGCATCCCCGTGCTGATCACCCGGGACCGCCAGGGCGCCGTACACGCGATGATCAACGCGTGCCGGCACCGGGGGGCCAAGCTCCTCGAACCCGGCTGCGGGGTGTCGAGGCGGCTCACCTGCCCGTACCACTCGTGGTCGTACGACCTGTCCGGCGAACTGCGGGGTGTCTACGCCGAGAAGACCTTCGGCGACGTTCCGCGCGAGGGCCGCAGCCTGGTCAGGCTTCCGGCCGGGGAGCGGGCGGGGATCGTCTTCGTCTCGCTGGACCCGGCGGCCGAGCCCGACCTGGACGCCTGGCTGGGCGATCTGCAGCCGCTCCTCGAGGGTATGCGGCTGGCGGAGTGCCACCACTACGCCACCAGCGAGCTGACCAGTCCCAACTGGAAGGTCACCCTCGACGGATATCTGGAGACGTACCACTTCGCCTCGCTGCACCCGAAGACGGTGTTCGAGACGAACCTCTCCAACATGATGGCCCACGACACCTGGGGCCCCCACCAGCGCATCGCACCGGCCCTGCGCCCCATCGCGCAGGCGGTCGAACTGCCCCCGGACCAGCGCGATCCCGGCGACTGCGTCGGGCCCATCTACTGGCTCTTCCCGGGCCTCGCGATCGCCGGCGGATGGCGCCAGAAGATCGCCGTCTCCCTGGTACTGCCGCGGACGGCCACCGAGTCGGTGACCCAGCAGATCATCCTGCTGCGGGAACCGGCGGTCACCGAGGAGGAGCGCCAGGCCGCCGACCAATTCGGCGAGTGGTTCCACGAGGTGGTCCGCGACGAGGACTACGCGACCACCTACGGAGTCCAGCAGGGTCTCAAGGCCCTCGACGGGACCGATTTCGTCTTCGGACGCAACGAGCCCGGACTCCAGCACCTCCACCGCACGATCTACCAACACCTGGAAGACGGCGCCCAGGCCGCCAGAGCCACCAGGTGACGAACCAACAACACTCGCGGGAGAACAGCATGGTGGCTACGGGCAGCCTCGACGGACGTGTCGCGGTGATCACGGGCAGCACGCGCAGCATCGGCCGCGCCATCGCCGAGGCCTTCGTGGCCGACGGCGCCACGGTCGTCATCAGCGGCCGTTCCGAGATCAAGGGCAAGCAGGCCCTGGAGGAGATGGGCGCGGGGGACCGGGCCGTCTTCCACCCCTGCGACGCCAACAGCCAGGAGGACATCGAGGGCCTCGCCGACTTCGCCGCCGAGCGCTTCGGCCGGCTCGACATCTGGGTCAACAACGTCGGCGGCAGCTCCGGCTTCGCGCCCATCCACCAGCTCAGCGACGAGGCGTGGCACGACGCCCTCAAGCTGAACGTCAACGGCTACTTCTACGGCACCCGCCGGGCGCTGCCGAAGATGCTGGAGCACGGCTGGGGCCGCATCATCAACATCTCCTCCGTCGAGGGCAAGCAGGCCAACAAGCCGGGCATCAGCCACTACATCACCAACAAGCACGCGATCCACGGCCTCACCAAGGCGACCGCCTTCGAGTACGGCACCCAGGGCATCACCTGCAACGCCATCTGCCCCGGCGCCGTCGACACCGACCTGATGCGCGCCGCGGGGCCGGCCGCGGCCGAGGCCGAAGGCATCAGCTACGAGGAGTGGCTGAGCCGCTTCGCCGAGCACGCCGCCACCAAGAAGATCACCACGGTGGAGCAGATCGCGGCCGTCGCCTCGCTGCTCGCGAGCGAGGCCGGCACAGGAATCACCGGCGCACTGATCAGTGTCGACGGCGGAACGGCGCAGTGGTAGGCGCGGGTACGGACAGCGGGAGACCTCGGTCATGAAGAGCTGGATCACGGACTGGCAGCGCAGTGAGCGGCTGCCGCACTACACCCGCGCCAACGCGGGCGAGACCCTGCCGGAACCCGCCAGCCCGCTGGGCTGGACCCTGGTGTGGGGGCAGGGCCTGCAGGGCTGGCGTCGCGGCTTCGTCGGGTTCGGCATCTACCGCGAGGAGGAGGTGGCCGGCCCCCGACCGCCGTTCGTCGGCATGTTCGGCGGCCACTTCTACCTGAACCTGTCCCACATGCGGCTGTTCGGCATCCGTATGGGCCAGACGGCGGACCAGATCGACGCGGCCTTCGTCGGACAGCGTTCCGACACTCCGGTGTACCTGGCGCACCCGGACGACCAGGACGAGGAGCTGACCGCCAAGGCGGGCGGGACGCTTCAGCGGATGCTCGGCCAGAGCGGCTTCCCGGAGGCCGACGCCGACCGGCAGCGCTTGCGCGTACTGCGCCGCTCCCGGCCCGACCTGACGCGGCTGTCCGAGGCCGAACTGGTCGCGTACGCACGGTCGTTGCTGGACGAGGTGGAGACGACCTTCCAGCGGCACGTCGAGTCCTCGCTGCCCGCGTCCGTCGGACCGGCGATCCTCGGCCCGCTGTGCGCGAGCGTGGACCGCCCCGGCGCCATGCTCGATCTCATCGGCGGTCTCGGCGACGTCGACTCCGCCTCCCCCTCGACCGGGCTGTGGGCACTGTCCCGCCAGGTGGCGGCCTCGGCCGAGCTGAGCGCGCTGTTCGACCAGGGTCCGGCCGCCGTGGAGCAGGCCCTCGACGGGGCGACCGGCGACGTGAAGACGTTCCGCGACGCCTTCGAGGAGTTCCTGGCCGAGTCCGGCGACCGCGGCCCCAACGAGTGGGACATCCACGCACTGTCCTGGGAGGCGGCGCCCGTCCAGGCGCTGGCCCTGGTCGACCGGATCCGCCACAGTCCCGACGACGACTCCCCCGCCGCCCGCCGGACACGGCTGACCGAACGGCGCGAGCGGACGGCGCAGGAGATCCGGGCCGCGCTGCCCGAGGAGACACAGCCCATGTTCGACGCCGGCACGCACGCCTCGCAGGTGTGGATCCCGGCCCGCGAGCGCACCAAGGCGAACTGCGTCACCGTCGTCAACGAGATCCGCATGGCCGTACGGGAGCTCGGTCGGCGCGGCGTCGAGGCAGGGCTCTTCGCCCGGCCCGAGGACGTGATGATGCTGCTGGACACCGAGCTCGACGACTACGTCGCAGCCCCGGAGTCCTTCGGCCCCGTCATCGCGCGGCGGCTCGAGGAGTACGCCGCCCTGCACGAACTGGAACCGCCATTCTTCGTCGCGGAGGACGCGCAGACCGACATCGGCACCTGGCCGCGGCGCGCCGAGGAGCGGACGCAGGCGGCCGTCGAGGGTGATGTCCTCGGCGGTGTCGGCGGCAGCCACGGCACCTACACGGGCCGGGTCCGGGTGGTCACCGACCCGGCCTCGTGCGAGGCGCTGGAGCCCGGGGAGGTGCTGGTCGCGCCGATCACGGACGCCGCCTGGACACCGCTGTTCCTGGTCGCCGGAGCGGCCGTGGTGGACGTGGGCGCGCTCAACAGCCACGCCGTGGTGGTCTGCCGCGAACTGGGCATCCCGGCCGTCATCTCCGTCGAGGGCGGGACACAGCGCCTTCGGGACGGGATGGTGATCACGGTCGACGGTGACCAGGGCACCGTCACCGTGGACAGCGTCCCGGCGCCGCTCGGCATCTGAAGCACCGCGGGCCCGTCGCTCCCCTGCACCGGGGCGACGGGCCCGCGGGCACGACCGCGAAAGGAATCCCGTGGCCGAGGAAATCATCGTCGCCGGCTGGATGGACTACGAGCCCGCCGACCGCGACGCCATGCTGAGAGCCCTCGTCGAGCTGGGCCGGCATACCCGCGAGCAGGAACCCGGCTGTCTGGACTACGCCATGACCGCCGATCCCGTCGACGAGCGGCGTATCCGGGTGTACGAGCACTGGACCTCCCGGCAGGCCCTCGACGAGCACTTCTCCACCGCGCACATCAAGGACTTCCGGGCGGCCGTGGCGGGGCTGACCCGAGTCGGGGTCTCCCTGACGGCCCACACCGTCGCCGCGTCACACCCCATGCGCTGAAACGGCGCCCCCGGGCGGGGGCGCCGTTTCGGCCTGCCGGACGGGGCCGTTTCAGCCGGAATCGCCCAGGCGAACCAGCATCTTGCCGACGTTTCCGCCGCCGAGCAGGGACAGCAGCGCCCCCGCGGCGTTCTCCAGGCCGTCCACGACCGTCTCGCGCGCGGTGATCCGGCCCTCGGCGAGCCACCCCGCGACCCGCTGCTCGAACTCCGGCCGCAGGTCGTCGTGGTCGCGGACGATGAAACCGCACAGCGTCAGCCGTTTGAGGACCGCCTGGATCAAATGGTTGATGTCCACGGTCCGTCGGGCGCCGCCGAACTGCGACATCATGCCGCACAGAGCGACCCGGCCACCGGTCCGCAGCGCGTGCAGGGCGGCGGCGAGCTGCTCTCCGCCGACGTTGTCGAAGTACACGTCGATGCCGTCGGGTGCCATCCGGGCCAGGGCGTCGCGCACCGGCTCGGCACGGTAGTCCGCGGCGTCGCCGTAACCGAACTCCTTGACCAGCAGGGCGCACTTGTCCGGTCCGCCTGCGGTACCGACGACTCGGTCCGCGCCCAGCAGGCGCGCGAACTGGCCGGCGGCGGTGCCGACGGCCCCGGCCGCGGCCGACACGAAGACGGTGTCGCCGGGGCGCAGCTCCGCGATCCGGGTCAGGCCCACGTACGCGGTGAATCCGGTCTGGCCGAGCAGACCCAACCAGGTGGGCAGCGGGGCGAGTTGCGGGTCGATGCGATCCGCTCCGTCGGTGTCCGCCGCGTCCAGCACGGCCCGCTCCCGCCAGCCGAGTTGGTGGCGGACGTAGGCACCGGGCGGCACGCCGGGACAGCGGCTCTCCTCCACGACACCCAGGGCCCGGCCGTCGAGCGGTGATCCGGGGGTGAAGTTGTGCGTGTAGTGCTTCTCGGTGCTCTCCAGCCGCCCGCGCATGGACGGGTCGACGCTCATGTAGAGGTTGCGGACCAGGAGTTGGCCCTCACCGAGGGGCGGCAGGGGGCGTTCCTCGACGGCGAAGTCACCGGGGGCCGGCTCTCTTTCGGGGCGGCGTACCAGACAGACCACCCGGGTGGTGCGCGGGGACACGGGGTCATCCCTCCGGCTGGGGCGCGATGCGCCGCTGTGCGAGGCGGCCGACCCAGCCGGCCATCTGGAGGTCGGCGTGGCGCAGTTCGCCCGACTGCCACCGGGCCTGGAAGTCGAAGACGCCCTGTGCCCCGGTCCTGGGGTCGGTCACCTCGACGAGTCCGTCCTCGGTGAGCCGGTACACATGCCCGGTCAGCGGGTGGATCACTTGCTTGGACATGGGGCCTCACTACTGCACTCGGCGGCGCACGCCGCGCTTGGTCACGGTCACCGGGCCCTCGACCCGGAGCCGGCAGGCGAGCCGGGTCAGGCCGTCCACCGGCCTGCGCAGGGCCTCGATGCCCTCGCGCTCCAACGGGCCCACGGGGGAACAGTTCTCGGCGCCGTCCTCCACCTGGACGAAGCAGGTACGGCAGGTGCCCTTGCCGCCGCAGACGGTGGGCCAGCGGTAGCCGAGCCGCTGGGCGGCGGTGAACAGGTCCTCGCCGTCGAGGACTTCGAGCTCGACGCCCAGGGGTCTGACCGCCACGCGGTGGGTCACTGGTCCATCCACTGGTCGAGCGTCCGGTTGAAGTGGCGGATGCGGCTCTCCTGGTAGTTGGCCAGGGTGATGCCCGGCTTGCGCATCGCCTTGAGGCCCTGCTGGACGTAGGGGAGGTTTTCGCAGTCCTGGTCGAAGACGGGGCCGAGCACGCCGAGTTCGGGGATGTCGGCGAAGAGCATGTCCTCCGGCACCCAGCGGATCTTCACCGGGGGCGGCATCTCGCCGGGCTGCTTCGGGGAGGACATGAAGATGATCTCCGCGGTGCAGGAGTCCGGGTCGAGGCCGTTGGGCCGGAACCGGTAGATGATGTTGGACTTGGCGCCGCCCCAGGGGTTGAAGTTGGGGAACAGCAAGTAGTTGATGGCGTCCA
Organism: Streptomyces sp. NPDC001663; assembly: GCF_042893105.1. Lineage (NCBI taxonomy): Bacteria > Bacillati > Actinomycetota > Actinomycetes > Kitasatosporales > Streptomycetaceae > Streptomyces > Streptomyces sp. NPDC001663. The sequence goes on from NZ_JBIAUR010000009.1 coordinate 454,891, forward strand.
GCAGTTCGGTGTCGGCGGTCTGCGAGAAGTCCTGCTGCGAGGTGGCCGCCAGTTGCGCGCGCATCCGCTCGGCGAGGACCTGGCGGGCGGTGCCGCCCGGTGGGATCGCCGGCATTTCGTCGCCCTCCTGCATCACCAGGTCACGGCCCTGGGCCGCGGCGTAGAACGAGCGCGAGTCGTAGAACGTCTCGAGGACGTCCTCCTCCGTGACGGACTCCGCCACGTGCGGGCTGGGCGCGCCCTGGATGTTGATCATCCGGTTCCAGTTCGGCTGGTCCGCCATGACGTCGTACTGGGAGTTGGCGTCGGCGAGCCACGGCAGCATCTGCGGGTGGGTGGCGATCACGTGGAAGGACTCGATGAAGGCGTCCTGCGCGATCTTCCAGTTGCAGGGCAGCACCTTGGCGATGTGCAGCGACTTGTAGCGCTTCTCCAGTGGCCAGATGTAGTAGTCGTCGAAGGTGCCGCGGTAGGAGTCGAAGGACTCCGCGTACGGGTCCATGTTGATGAAGACGAAGCCGCGCCAGGTGGCCACCTGAGCCTCGGGAAGAGCGAACTTCTCCGGAGTGACGTGCGGGAAGTCCCAGGCGCAGGGCGGGGTCTGCATCGTGCCGTCGAGGTTCCAGGCGAAGCCGTGGAAGGAGCAGCGGAACTCGCTGACGTTGCCGCCGCCGGTGCGCAGTTTGCGTCCGCGGTGCAGGCAGACGTTGACGAAGGCGCGGATCTCGTCGGGGGCCGTGCGCACGACGATGAGCGAGTCGTCGCCGATCTCGTAGACCTCGTGGTCGCCGACCTCGGGAATCTCGCTCTCCAGGCAGGCGAACTGCCAGACGCGGCGCCACACCTGCCGCATCTCGCGTTCGGCCCATTCGCGGGAGGTGAAGCGGGCGGTGTCGATGTCCTCGCTGCCGAGGTGGTCGTTCCGCTCGTACCTCAGCGCGGGGGGAACAGGGCGGCTGTCCTGGTCGAGGTAGTCCTGGACGCTGGGCCCGGGGCACCGCGCCGTGCCCAGCTCCGATGTTTCGTCCATCATCTCTCCTCCAGCAGAAACTTTAGAGTGAGTGTAGTTACCGGTTGCGGTCGGGAGCAACACTCGCGACGGTGAACGAGCCCGCATCTGCCGAGGTCATCGCGAAATGAGCCTGAGATCCTGGAATTTCTTGCGGCGACCCTCTCCCCAAGCACGCCGGGGCATGTCACACTCCGACCCACTTGAGGCTGTAGTGCCTCATAAGTTTCTCCGTTCCGGAACGGTCTTCTGCCCGTCCCGGCCCCAGCGCCCCGGGCTCTCACCCCGGTGGCCCGCGCCGTACCCCACGCCGGCGATCCACGCAGCCCTGCCTTCCCCAGCACCTCTTGCGTGCGCCACACCACGGGAGTTCTCAACGATGAGTTCCAGACCCGGTCGCGCGGTCCGCCGCGCCCTCACCGCGATCGTCCCCGTCACTGCCCTGCTCACCCTGACGGCGTGCGGCAGCGGCACGACCCCGGCCGCCGACTCCTCGCAGGCGGCGGCGCCCGGATCGCCCGGCCTGACGGCGGCCCGTGCGGCTCTGAAGACGTATGCGCAGCGCCCGGCCGCGATCTCCGTCACCCAGCCGGTCGGCAAGAAGATTCCCAAGGGCAAGAAGATCGACTTCATCCTGTGCGGCGTCCAGTCCTGCAAGGACCTCGCCGACTTCTTCACCGGCGCCGCGGGGCAACTCGGCTGGAAGGTCAAGCAGATCGCCACCCAGGGCACGCCGGAGTCCGTCCAGGCCGCCTACGAACAGGCCGTACGCGACAAGCCGGACGCCGTCGTCGCCTCCGGTTTCCCACGTGCCGTCTACGCCAAGCAGCTGGCACAGCTGAAGGCGGCCGGTATCCCCGTCATCCAGTCGAACGCCGACGACGTGGTGGGCGACGGCATCTCCCTGCTGAAGAACGGGCCGAAGGACGTCGGCGTCCAGGGCCGGATGCTCGCCTCGTGGGTGGTGTCGAACAGCGGCGCCCAGGCGAACACCGTGTACTTCGATCTGCCGGCGTACACGATCCTCAAGCCCGTCAAGGACTCCTTCGCGGCCAACTACAAGGAATGGTGCGCCGGTTGTGCGCTGGACAACGTCGACGTGCCGATCACCGCGGTGGGCAAGGACATGCCGGACCGCGTGGTGTCGTATCTCCGCTCACACCCGAAGGTGACCCATGTCGTCTTCTCCCTGGGCCTGCTCAACGTGGGCGTACCGGCCGCGCTGAAGACCGCCGGCCTCACCGGCAAGCACATCGTGGTCAACGTCGGTGACGCGCAGAACTACCAGTACATCCAGAGCGGTCTCACCGACGGCGCGATGGCGCTGAACTCCCATGAGACGGCCTGGCTCCAGGTCGACGCGCTGGCCCGGCACTTCACCGGCCAGTCCATGGCTGTGGACCAGAAGGCGGCGCTGCCCAACATGCTCGTCACCAAGGACAACCTGCCTTCCGCCGACGGCGACTTCCCGATCGTCGAGAGCTACCAGAAGCAGTTCAAGGCGCTCTGGGGCCTGAGTTGACCGGGCCGGTACTGCGGGTGGCCGCCCTGTCGAAGAGATTCGGCGCCACCCAGGCACTGAGGGACGTGGATCTCGAGGTCGCGCCCGGCGAGATCCACGCCCTCATCGGGCCCAACGGCTCCGGCAAGTCCACCCTCATCAAGATCCTCGCCGGCTTCCACCATGCGGAGCCGGGTGCGGTGGCCGAACTCGACGGCGAGCCCTTCGACCTCGGCCATGTCACGGCCTCCCGCCACGACCGGCTCCGCTTCGTCCACCAGGAGCTGGGGCTGGTGGGCGAGCTGAGCGCCATCGACAACCTGGCGCTCAGCCACGGCTTCGCCCGCACGGCGTTCGGCAACATCCGCTGGCCGGAGATGGAGAGACGGACGACCGCCCTGGTCGAACGGTTCGGTCTCGGCATCGACGTACGCCGTCCCCTGGTGACGGCGACCCCGGTGCAGCGCGTGGTGGTGGCCATCGCCGCCGCGCTGCAGGGCTGGGAGGGCGGCCGCGGTGTCCTGGTGCTCGACGAGCCCACCGCCGTGCTGCCGCCCGGCGAGGTGGCCCGCCTTTTCGACATCGTGCGGGAGGTCCGCGACGCCGGCGCCGGTGTCCTGTACGTCTCGCACCGGATGGACGAGATCTTCGCGCTCGCCGACCGGGTCACCGTCATCCGCGGCGGACGCCGGATCGCCACACGCCGGGTCGCCGAGCTCACTCCGCGCTCGCTGGCGGAACTCATGGCGGGCGAGGAGACGGAGACCGACCACCGCCCGGCGCCCTCCGCCGGTCCCGCCGACCCCGTGCTGGAGGTCCGTGACCTGTGGGCCGGGCCCCTGCGGGGGGTCGACCTCGACCTGGCCAGGGGTGAGCGTCTGGGCATCACCGGTCTGGTCGGCTCCGGCCACGAGATCGTGCCGTACGCGGTGTGCGGGGCCCATGCCGGACCGGTGAGCGGCAGGCTGCGGCTGCCGGAACGCTCCGAGCGGTGGACCGAGGCGCGTGACGCAGGCGCCCTGGGCCTTCCCCTGGTCCCGGCGGACCGGGCGGGCGAGGGAGTGATCGGCGACTTCTCGGTCGGCGAGAACCTCACCCTCCCGCTCCTGCACCGACTGCGCGCCCGGGCCGGGCGGCTGCACCGGCGCGGCGAGTCCGCCCTGGCGGAGGACTGGATCAGGCGGGTCGGGGTGCGCACGGCCGGACCCGGGGCCCGGATCACCACCCTGAGCGGCGGCAACCAGCAGAAGGTCGTCATGGCCCGCTGCCTGGCACAGCGCCCGCCCGTGCTGGCGCTGTGCGAACCCACGGCGGGCGTGGACGTCGCCACCCGCCTGCAGCTGTACGACCTGATAGAGCGTCAGGCCGACGAGGGCATGGGCGTCATCGTGTGCTCCTCCGACACGCAGGACCTGCTCGCGCTGTGCACCCGCGTCCTGGTGGTGCGCGACGGCCGGATCGCACGGGAGATCAGCGGCCGGGACGTCACCGAGTCCGCGCTCGTGCAGGCCATGGAAGGAACCGAGTGACATGTGCCTTGGAAGGGACCCTCTGTCATGACATCCACACCGACCCGGGCGGCGGAGCTACCGCCGTCCGCACCGCAAAGATCCGCGGTGTTCGTCCCCGGGGCGCTTGGCCGACGGGCGGTGACCGCCCTGTCGTTCCGGAACATCGGCGCCGTATACGTGTGGCTGGTCATCGTCGTGCTCTTCTCCGTATGGGCGCCGGACACGTTCCCGACCACCACCACGGTCAAGCAGGTACTGAACGGCAACGCCGTGGCCGGCCTGGTGGCCCTCAGCGTCGTACCGCCACTGGCCGCACGTGTCTTCGACCTCTCGGTCGCCTACACCATGTCGCTCACCAGCGTGCTGACCGCCCGCTTCCTGGTCTCCGCCGGACTCGGTCCCGGCGCGGCGATCACCCTGGCGATGACCGCCGCGCTGCTGATCGGAGTCGTCAACGGGATCGTGGTGGTGGTCCTGCGCGTCGACTCGTTCATCGCCACGCTGGCCACCGGCGCGCTGATCCAGTCACTGATCACCATGGTCACCAACGACAGCTCCATCACCGGTGTGCAGCTCCTCGCCAAGCCGTTCGCGAGCATCGCCCAGCTGGACGCGGGCGGCATCACCCTGCCGGTGCTGTATCTGCTGATCGCCGCGCTCGCCATCTGGTTCCTGCTGGAACACACCGCCACCGGGCGCCGGTTGTACGCGACCGGCTTCAACGCCGACGCGGCCCGGCTGCAGGGCGTGCGTACCGACCGGCTGCGCTTTCTGACCCTGGTGACCTCCGCGCTGCTCTCCGGTTTCGCCGGCATCGTCTTCGCGTCCTCGGTCGGATCCGGCTCGCCGACCGCGGGCACCCCGTATCTGCTGTCGGCGTACGCCGCCGCCTTCGTCGGGGCGACCCAGCTGCGCGCGGGCCGCTTCAACGCATGGGGCACGGTGCTCGCGGTCCTGCTGCTCGGCACGGGCATCACCGGACTCGGGCTCGCCACCAGCGCGCAGTGGGCCGCGAGCCTGTTCACCGGTTCGGTCCTCATCGTGGCGCTGGTCCTCACGGGTGGCCGGATCGCCCTGCCTGCCGTGCTGCGCCGTAGGAAGGGAATCCCCTCGAGTGCCGGCGCCGAGACTCCCACGGAGAGCGGCACCCTGCCTGCCACCAGCAAGGAGACCTGACAATGAAGGCTGTGCAGTACCGAAGGGTGGGACACACCCCCGAGATCGTCGAGGTTCCCGTGCCCGAACCGGGCCCGGGCCAGGTCCTGTTGAAGGTGACGGCGGCGGGGCTGTGCCACTCCGACCTGGCGGTCATGGGCTGGCCCGAAGAGCAGTTCCCCTACCCGCTGCCGATGACGCTCGGCCACGAGGGTGTCGGCACGGTCGCGGCCGTGGGCAGCGGTGTCACGGCAGTGGCGGAAGGCGACGACGTGGCGGTGTACGGCCCGTGGGGCTGCGGGCACTGCCACAACTGCGCCCAGGGCAAGGAGAACTGCTGCCCGCGCGCCGCCGGGCTCGGGATCCTGCCGCCGGGACTCGGCTCCCCCGGTGCGCTCGCCGAGTACATGCTGGTGGACTCGCCCCGCCACCTGGTGCCGCTGAACGGACTGGACCCGGTGCAGGCCGCCCCGCTCACCGACGCGGGGCTGACGCCCTATCACGCGATCAGGAAGTCACTGCCCAAGCTGGTCCCGGGCAGCACGGCGGTGGTGATCGGGGTGGGCGGCCTGGGTCACCTCGCCGTACAGCTGCTCCGCGCCCTGACACCGGCCAGGGTGGTCGCCCTCGACGTGAGCAAGGAAAAACTCGAGCTGGCACACACCGTCGGCGCCCACGAGACGCTCCTCTCCGACGGCGCGGCGGCCGCAGGGGTGCGGGAGCTCACCGGCGGGACGGGAGCGGAGGTGGTGCTGGACTTCGTGGGAGCCGAGGCGACGCTCGCGGTGGCCGCGGCGTCGGTGGCGGTGGCGGGCGACGTGACGATCGTCGGCATCGGCGGCGGCACCCTGGCGGTCGGCTTCGGCGGCGGGCTGCCGTTCGAGGTCTCCGCCTCGTTCCCCTACTGGGGCACTCGCCCGGAACTCATGGAGGTCGTCGAGCTGGCGCGACAGGGGCTGGTCTCCTCCCACGTCGAGACATTCACCCTCGACGAGGCGCCGACGGCCTACGAGCGTCTGCACGCCGGCGACATCAACGGCCGTGCGGTGGTACTGCCGCACGGTTGAGCCGCGACCCGTGCAGGGCCGGCGCCCGAGCCTCGCTCAGGTGCCGGCCCGCTCCTCTGCCGGGTTTCGCCCACTCACCGTCCGCTCCACGCACCGCCGCAGCACCGTCATGAACTCCGGCGTTTCCCACGGCCCCCGGTCCACCCGGCCGGTGTCGTCAACGCCCAGGTCCTGTACGTCGTAACGGCCCCTGCAGTGCCCGAGAGTGAAGTAGCAGACCTCGCCGAGACCGTGCCGCTTGAGATACAGCACCGGTCGGGGCGCGGCGTCGAGGGCCGCCGTGTCCCCTTCGGCGAAACCGCGGCACGGCCCCGTGTACTCGGCATGCAGCAGCACCTCCAACTCCCCGTGCAGCTCGCACACGTACAGCTCGTCGGTGACCGTGAACGGGCCGACCCCGGCGACCAGCGGATGCTCGGGCCGGGTCACCCGCACCTCGTACGGCTCGATCGGCGGATGGGCCAGGAACTGGCTGCCGAGCACCGGCGCCAGTTCCCCCAGGAGCCGCGGGGTCGTGAACACCCGCGGTCCATCACTCGCCGACGGCTCGATCACCGAGTTGGTGCCGTGCAGGGCGAGCCAGCGCCCGCCCCGCTCGACGAACCGGGACAGCGCGGCCCGCTGTGCCGGGCGGGGCCGGACGTCACAGGTGTAGGTGACCAGCAGGTCGGCCTTCTCGAGCGCGGCCACGCAGTCGTAGTCCTGATACACGGTGGTGCGCACCCGTGGATGTTCACCGAGCAGCTCCAGCAGCCGAAGCCGCGCGTGGTCGAAGTCGTGCCAGCGGCCGCCGCAGACCAGTACGGCGTCCAGGCGGCCGGCCGGGCCTGCCACGGCTCAGTACTGGACGCGGGTGAGCAGCCCGCCGTCCACCACGAGGTTGACCCCGACGCAGAAGGAGCCGGTCCGCCCGAGCAGGAACGCCACCGCCGCGGCCACGTCCTCCGCGGTGCCGTAACGGCCGATCGGGAGCTTGGCGAGCACCTCCTCGTACACCTCCGGGCGGCTGGTGCGGATGGTCTCCCAGGCGCCGCCGGGGAAGTCGATCGGGCCGGGCGAGACGGTGTTGACGCGGATGCCCTTCGGCGCGAGGGCGTGCGCGAGCGCCGAGGCGTGCTGGACCACGGCTGCCTTGAGCGCGGAGTACGAGTTCGCTCCGGCCGGGCGCGCGGTGTCGGAGGCGTTGGTGGTGCCGATGGCGACGACGGCGGCCCGGTCGGAGGCCTCCAGGTACGGAAGGGCCGCCTCGACGAGTCCCGCGAACGGGATCAGGTCGCCCCGCAGGCTGGCCTCCCAGGACTCGGGGCCCTTCACATTGCCCGCCGACACGTTGGACACCAGCAGGTCCAGGCCGCCGAGTTCACCGGCCGCGCGCTCCACGAAGCCCGCGAGCGCGGCCGGGTCGGTGACGTCGACCGGTTCCGCGAACACCGTGGCCCCCTCGCCGCGCAGTTCGGCTGCGGTCTTGGCCAAGCCTTCCTCGCCGCGGGCGCACAACGCCAGCGCGCAGCCCTCGGCCGCCAGGGTGGTGGCGATCGCCCGCCCGATGCCCCGGCTCGCGCCGGTCACCAGCGCCTTCGCGCCTGTCAGTCCCAGATCCATCGATGTCACTCCCTTGTGATTGCCGAATGCGACTGCCGAATTGCGACTGCCGAGAAGGTCCCCCGGTGCCTCAGTTGCCGGGAAGCTGCGAGAACGGCATGCGGTCCACCCGCGGCTCCGGCGGCAGCTTCAGCACCCGTTCGCCGATCAGGTTGCGCTGGATCTGGTCGGTGCCCCCGGCCAGCCGGTAGCCGGGGGCGCCGAGCAGGTGCTGCGCCCAGGCGAAGGTGCCCGCCTCCCCGGTGTCTGCGCTGATCCGCGCGCCCATCAGCTTGGCGGCGACCTGTCCCGTGCGGGTGAGCAGGTCGGAGGCCATGAGTTTGGTCAGCGACGCCTCCGGGCCCGGCCGGCCGCCGGCGGCGCTCGTCCTGGCGACGCGGTCCACGGTGGCCGCACGCAGGGCGGCGCGTACGTACAGGTCGGCGAGGCGCTGGCGGACCAGCGGATCTCCGGAGCGGCCGAGGGAGCGGGCGAGTGCGAGAACGTCCGCGAACGTGCCGCCCTTGCGACGGTTGCCGCCGCCGGAGGCGGTCCGCTCGAAGGCGAGGGTGGTGGTGGCGACCTCCCATCCCTGGCCCGGTCGCCCGATCCGCAGCCGGTCCGGAACACGGACGCCACTGAGGAAGACCTCGTTGAAGGAGGCGCCGCCGCTCATCTGACGGATGGGTCGCACCTCCACGCCGGTGGCGTCCATCGGGACCAGGAAGGCGGTGATGCCGGCCTGTTTGACCACGTCCGGGTCGGTGCGGGCGAGCAGCAGACCGTAGTCGGCGAACTGGGCGCCCGAGGTCCACACCTTCTGACCGTCGATCACCCACTCGTCGCCTTCTTGGCGGGCACGCGTGCGCAGGGCCGCGAGGTCGGATCCGGCACCGGGTTCGCTGAAGAGCTGGCAGGCCAGCAGGTCGGTGCGCAGGAAAGCGCGCGCGTACGTGTCACGCTGCTCGGCCGTCCCGAACAGGGAGACGGCCATCGCGACCAGGCGCACGGTGACGCTGATCAGCTCGGTGGACGGCGGCACCTCGAAGGCGGACTCCTCCTCGGCGAAGGCCGCCGCGTGGGCGGCGGTCAGGCCCGCGCCGCCCTTGTCCTCGGGGAGGGTCAGCGCCTGGTAGCCGGCGTCGAAGCGGGCCCGCTGGTAGACGCGGCAGCGCTCCAGCAGCAGGCGCTCCTCGTCCTCCGGGAGGTTGTGGAACACGGCGAGGTCGGCTGCCCCTTCGGTGGACTGCGGCGCCCTCGCCGGTTCGAGCACGCCGGCCAGCCACTGCCGGACCTGTGTGCGCCATGCGTCCGGACCGGGCTGGGACATGGCTCCTCCTCGGGTACTTACCAGACGACAGTTTCAGTAACGATGATCGGGAGTGCACCACCCAGACCGCCGAACCTTGGGGGAATGACTCCGTCTGGGACCAGAGTGTTCCGCACTTTCTTGATAAACGCTACAGTCTCCGCATCCCCTCTCCCCTCGAATCGGGAGAGGCCCAGGAGCCGCCGGAGGAGCCATGTCGCTGCTGCCACTCGACCGTCGCGCCCAGGAGACACCCGACGAGCCCGCCCTGGCGGACGACCTGGGCGTGCTGTCCTGGTCGGGCCTCGCCGACCAGGTGGCACGGGCGACGGCACGGCTGCTGGAGCTCGCGCCCGGCCCCGACGACCGGATCGCCGTCCTCGGCGACAACGCGATCCCGACGCTGGTGGCCCATCTGGCAGGCCTGCGCGCCGGAGTGGGGACCGTGGCCACGTCCCGGAATCTCACGTCGGGCGAACTCGTCGACCAGATCATCGACGCGGGCGTGACCGGAATCATCACCGGACCGGTCGGCGCGGGTGCCGCCCTCGACGCGGCCCGGGAACTGGGCCTGCCGGTCGTGATGCACGGAACCCCGGCGGTGGGGCACGCCTTCGACTGGGACCCGTGGCTCGCAGCCGCCCCCGCCGGGCGCACCGACCCTACGGACCGGCCCGCCCGGCCTCCGCTCGTCTACACCTCGGGAACCACCGGACGGGCGCGCGGCACCGAGGTGCGCTGGGTGAGCGGCCCGGTCTCCGACAGCTCCGCCTACCTCGCGGCGATGGCCGCCCGGCCCGGGTTCCCGCCAGGGCCGCACCTGGTGTGCGGCCCGCTGCAGCACAACGCGCCGCTGACCTCACTTCGGCACCTGGCGGCCGGTCAGCCGGTGGTCGTCCTCGGCAGGTACGACGCGAAGACGTTCCTCAGCCGTGTACAGAAGTGGCGGGTCTCCTCGACCGTGATGGTGCCCACCCACTTCCAACGGCTGCTCGCCCTCCCGGAAGAGGTCCGCGCCCGCTACGACGTCTCCAGCCTGCGGCAGGTCTCGCACACCGGCTCCGCGTGTCCGCCGGACGTGAAGCGAGCCATGATCGACTGGTTCGGCCCGGTGCTGACCGAGTCGTACGGCGCCAGCGAAGCGGGAACCGTCGCCCGCATCAGCAGCGCCGAGTGGCTGGCGCACCCGGGCTCGGTCGGGCGTGTCCGGCCCCCGTTCGAGGTACTGGTCACCGACGACGACGGCCGGCAACTGCCGCCCGGCGAACGCGGACTGCTGGCCTTCCGAGCTCCGGAGGACCAGGGCGTCCGCTACCACGCGGACCCGGACAAGACCAGGTCCGCCTATCTCTCCCCCGGCGTCTTCACGCTCGGCGACATCGGCTACGTCGACGCGAACGGCTACATCTTCATCACCGACCGGGCCGCGGACGTCGTGGTCTCCGGCGGCGTGAACCTGTACCCGGCCGAGAGCGAGGCGGTCCTGCGGCAGCACCCGGCGGTCGCCGAGATCGCGGTCATCGGCGTGCCCGACCCGGACTTCGGCGAGTCGCTGCGGGCGCTGGTCGTGGCCGCGGCGGACGCGCCGCCGGCCGATGAGCTGGACCGGTTCTGCCACGACCGCCTTGCCGCCTACAAGTGCCCGAAGTCGTACGAGTTCGTCCCCGAGCTGCTGCGCAACGCGATGGGCAAGCTCGACAAGCGTGCGATGCGCCGCCCCTATTGGCGCTCGGAACGGACCATCGCCGGCTGAGCCGACCCGCCCACCCCTCACCCGTACGAAGGATCACCCATGACCGAACTCCTCCTCGTCCGGCACGGCCTCCCCCTGGCGGGCGTGTTCGACCCGGGGCTGTCGCCGGAGGGCAGCGCCCAGGCGGAGCGTCTCGCCGCCTGGCTCGTGCACGAGGACGTCGACGCCCTGTACACCAGCCCGTTCCAGCGTGCCCGCGAGACGGTGGCTCCCCTGGAACGCCTCACCGGCATGACCGCCACCGTCCTCGACGACCTGCGCGAGTGGGACACCGACGTCTCCCACCCCTACATGCCACCGGAGCAGATTGGCGCGGAGGATCCCCGCGCGGCGGCGCTCGCCGAGGGACGCTACGAGGACTTCGTGCCCGACCTGGACTGGGATGCCTTCCGTGCGCGTGCCGTACGGGCCATGGACACCATCTTCGACGCCCATCCCGGCGGGCGGGTCGCGGTCGTGTGCCACGGCGGGATCACCAACACCTACCTGGCGACGGTGCTCGGCCTGCCCACGATGTTCTGGTTCCATCCCGGCTACACGTCCGTCAGCCGGGTGCGGCGCATGCCCGGCGGCCGGATCGTTCTGCACTCGGTGAACGAGACGGCCCACATGATCGCCCGACGTGCCGTCGACGCGGCCGCCTGACCCCGCCCCACACCCCAGGAGGTCCCGGCCATGCCCGGATCCGTCATCGTCGCCGGAGCAAGGACGCCCATCGGCAGACTCATGGGCGCCCTGAGCACGGTGCCCGCGGTCGACCTCGGCGCTCACGCCATCGGCGCGGCGCTGGCCGCCGTGCACCTGGACCCGGCAGCCGTGGAAGCCGTCGTCATGGGTCACGTCGTGCAGGCCGGGACCGGCCCCAACTCGGCACGGCAGGCCGCGATCCGCGCCGGCATTCCGTTCTCCGTCCCCGCGAGCACCGTCAACAAGCTCTGTCTATCCGGTCTGCACGCCATCGCCCTGGCCGACCTCATGATCGCCTCCGGCCGTCACGAGGTGGTCGTCGCCGGCGGCATGGAGTCCATGTCGGGCACCCCGCACCTGCTGCGCGGATCACGCACCGGCTGGAAGTACGGCTCGACCGCGGTGGAGGACGCCCTCGACCGTGACGCCCTCGTCTGCGCCTTCGACGGCGTGTCCATGGGAGCGGCCACCGAGCGGTACCAGCAGCCGTACGCCATGACGCGCGAGGAGCAGGACGCATACAGCGCGCTGTCCCATCAACGGGCTGCCCAGGCGCAGGAGTCGGGTGCGCTGCGCGAGGAGATCGTCCCCGTCACCGTGACCGGACGCCGGGGCGAGACGGCGGTCGACACCGACGAGGGCGTACGGCCGGGGAGCACCGCAGACAGCCTGGGGCGGCTGAAGCTGGCCTTCTCCGGCGCGGGCACCATCACCGCGGGCAACTCGTCACAGCTCTCCGACGGCGCCGCGGCCGTCGTCGTGATGAGCGCGGAGCGCGCCCGGCGGGAGGGCCTGACCCCGCTCGCCGAGATCGGCACCTACGGCACGGTCGCGGGCCCCGACCCCTCACTGCTCGTCCAGCCGGCCGGCGCGGTCCGCGACGCCCTGTCCCGGGACGGCCGGCTGAAGTGCGCCGATCTGGACCTGTTCGAGATCAACGAGGCGTTCGCCTCAGTGGCCCTGGCTTCCGTACGGGAGCTGGACATCCCTCTGGACAAGGTGAACGTCAACGGCGGCGCGATCGCGCTCGGGCACCCGGTCGGCATGACCGGAGCCCGGCTGGTGCTGGCCCTCGCGACCGAACTGCGACGGCGCGGAGGCGGCAGCGGAGCGGCGGCCCTGTGCGGGGGCGGCGGCCAGGGCGACGCGCTGCTGCTTCATGTGCCCACGCTGGCCTGAACCCCGGAGCTGACCCACCATGAACGACCAACTGCCCGCCTGGACGACCCTCACCGTGGAGACCCGCGCTCCCGCCGCCGACGGCGTCGTCTCCCTCACCCTGCGCCGCCCCGACGGCGGTGCGCTCCCCGCCTGGACGCCGGGCGCCCACATCGACGTACTCCTGGACGGCGACGACGGTGACCTGATCCGTCAGTACTCCCTGTGCGGGCACCCGGGCGACCGTGCGGCCTGGCAGATCGCCGTGCTGCGCGAGCCGCGGGGCCGCGGCGGCTCCGCATACGTTCACGACCATCTGCGCGAAGGCTCCACCGTGCGGGTCCGCGGACCGCGGAACACCTTCCCGTTGCGGCCCGCCGCACGCCATCTGTTCATCGCCGGCGGCGTCGGTATCACGCCCATCCTTCCCATGGTGGAGGCCGCCGAGGCCGCGGGAGCCGACTGGCTTCTGCTGTACGGCGGCCGCACCCGCGCCTCCATGGCGTTCCTCGACCGCCTCGCCCCGCACGGGGACCGCGTCCTCGTCCGTCCGCAGGACGAGTACGGCCTGCTGGACCTCGCCGACCACCTCGGCGTACCCGAAGAGGGCACCCTGGTGCACGCCTGCGGGCCCGAACCCCTGCTGCGGGCGGTGCAGGAGCAATGCGCGGGCTGGCCCCCCGGCACGCTGGGCGTGGAGCGGTTCGCCCCGGCGCAGACAACGGAGTCGGGCCCGACCGAGGCCTTCGAGCTGGAGCTCGCTCGTTCCGGGCTCACCCTCACCGTGCCGCCGAACCGCTCGGTACTCGAAACGGTCGAGGAGGCCGGGGTCGCGGTGGACTTCTCGTGCCGGGAAGGCACGTGCGGCACCTGTGAGACGGACGTACTGGACGGCAAGCCCGACCATCGCGACTCGCTGCTGACCGAAGACGAGCGGGCCGCCGGCGACACCATGCTCATCTGCGTCTCCCGCTCGTGCGGGCCGCGCCTGGTCCTCGACCTGTGACGGCGATCACCCCCAGCAATTTACTAGGACGTCCTAGTATCTTTGGAGTCAGCAGTACCCCGCTCCGTCCGGGAAGGCCCTCATGAGCGATCTGCACCGGCCCGTGCACCCTGTTCGCCTGGTCACCGCTTCAGCTCTGTTCGACGGGCACGACGCGTCGATCAACATCATGCGGCGGATCTTCCAGTCCCAGGGGGCGGAGGTGATCCACCTGGGGCACAACCGCTCGGTGCGGGAGGTCGTGGACGCCGCGCTGGAGGAGGACGCACACGGCGTGGCCGTCTCCTCCTACCAGGGCGGGCACGTCGAGTACTTCGAGTACCTGGTCGAGTCGCTGCGTGCGCAGGGCGCCGACCACATCCGCGTGGTGGGCGGCGGAGGGGGCGTCATCGTGCCCGACGAGATAGCCCGGCTGCGCAACAGCGGGGTGACCATCTTCTCCCCGGAGGACGGCCAGCGAATGGGCCTGGCCGGGATGGTCAACTCGGTGGTGCGGGACTGCGACTTCGACCTCTGGGACGGCAAGCCGGCCGACGCGGCCGCCGTACTGGCCGGTGACCGGTTCGCGATCGCCCGTGCCATCACCGGTGCGGAACTCGGCAAACTGCCCCCGGAGTTCCTCGCACAACTGCGTGCCACGGCTGCCGCCGGGTCGGTTCCGGTGCTCGGCATCACCGGCACCGGTGGTTCGGGGAAGTCGTCGCTGACCGACGAGTTGGTGCGCCGGTTCCGGGTCGACCAGCAGGACAAGCTGCGGATCGCGGTGATCGCGGTCGACCCGACCCGTCGCCGCGGCGGTGGCGCCCTGCTCGGTGACCGGATCCGGATGAACTCCCTGGACGGCAGCCGGGTCTTCTTCCGCAGCCTGGCCACCCGCGGCAGCCGCGAGCTGCCCGAGCATCTGTCCGACGTGATCGACGTCGTCAAGGCCGCCGGCTTCGACCTGGTGATCGTGGAGACACCGGGCATCGGCCAGGGAGACGCGGCGATCGTGCCGTTCGTCGACACCTCGATGTATGTGATGACGCCGGAGTTCGGCGCCGCCTCGCAGCTCGAGAAGATCGACATGCTCGACTTCGCCGACGTGGTGGCGATCAACAAGTTCGAGCGGCGCGGTGCCAAGGACGCACTGCGCGACGTGGGCCGCCAACTCGTCCGCAACCGCGAGGCGTTCGGGATGCGGCCCGAGGACATGCCGGTGTACGGCACCTCGGCGGCCACGTTCAACGACGACGGCGTCACCGCACTGCACCAGCACCTGAAGGCCGCCCTGGCCGAGAAGGGACTGCCGCTGTCGGAGGGCGCGTTGGCGCCGGTCGGCATTCGCCACTCCTCCGGCATCCGGCAGGTGGTTCCCGCGGACCGGGTGCGCTACCTCGCCGAGATCACCGACATCGTCCGCGGCTACCACGGCGAGACCGCCCAACTGGCCGAGGCGGCACGGCGGGTGCAGCGCCTGGACGCGGTCCGGGGCGAGCTCGTCGAGGCCGGCTCCGACGCCGAGAACGTGCAGTCGCTGCTCGACGAGGCCCGCAAGCGGCTCCCGCACGGCATCAGCGAGCAGATCGAGAACTGGCCCGCCGTCATCGCCGCCTACTCCGGCGACGAGCAGGTCGTGAAGATCCGCGACAAGGAGATCCGCACCAAGCTGACCCGCGAGTCGCTGTCCGGCAACAGCATCCCCCGCGTCGCCCTGCCCCGCTTCACCGACCACGGCGAGCTGGTGCGGTTCTGGCGCGGGGAGAACCTGCCCGGCCAGTTCCCGTTCACCGCCGGGGTGTTCCCCTTCAAGCGTGACGGTGAGGACCCTGCGCGGATGTTCGCCGGCGAGGGCGACCCGTTCCGTACCAACCGGCGCTTCAAGCTGCTCTCCGAGGGCCAGCCCGCCACCCGCCTGTCCACCGCCTTCGACTCGGTCACCCTCTACGGCCGCGACCCGGACGAACGCCCCGACATCTACGGCAAGGTCGGCACCTCCGGCGTCTCGGTGGCCACGCTGGAGGACATGAAGGCGCTCTACGACGGCTTCGACCTGGTCGCGCCGACGACGTCGGTGTCGATGACGATCAACGGGCCCGCGCCGACCATCCTGGCGTTCTTCCTCAACACCGCCGTCGACCAGCAACTCGACCGCTTCCGGGCCACCGAGGGCCGCGACCCGTCGCCCGAGGAGGCGGCCGAGCTGCGGGCGCACGCGCTGGCGAACGTGCGCGGCACGGTGCAGGCCGACATCCTCAAGGAGGACCAGGGCCAGAACACCTGCCTGTTCTCCACCGAGTTCTCCTTGCGGATGATGGCCGACATCCAGGAGTGGTTCATCGAGCAGCAGGTCCGCAACTTCTACTCGGTGTCCATCTCCGGCTACCACATCGCCGAGGCCGGCGCGAACCCCATCAGCCAGCTCGCCTTCACTCTCGCCAACGGCTTCACCTACGTCGAGGCCTATCTCGCCCGGGGCATGCACATCGACGACTTCGCCCCGAACCTGTCGTTCTTCTTCTCCAACGGCATGGACCCCGAGTACTCCGTGCTCGGCCGCGTGGCCCGCCGTATCTGGGCCGTCGCGATGAAGGAGAAGTACGGCGCGGGCGAGCGCAGCCAGAAGCTGAAGTACCACGTCCAGACCTCCGGACGTTCCCTGCACGCCCAGGAGATGGACTTCAACGACATCCGCACCACCCTGCAGGCGCTCATCGCGATCTACGACAACTGCAACAGCCTGCACACCAACGCCTACGACGAGGCCGTCACCACCCCCACCGAGGAGTCCGTCCGCCGCGCCCTGGCCATCCAGCTGATCATCAACCGGGAGTGGGGCCTGGCGATGAACGAGAACCCCCTGCAGGGGTCGTTCATCATCGACGAACTCACCGACCTGGTCGAGGAGGCCGTCCTGAAGGAGTTCGAGCGGATCAGCGAACGCGGCGGTGTGCTCGGCGCGATGGAGACCGGCTACCAGCGCGGCCGTATCCAGGACGAGTCGATGCTCTACGAACAGCGCAAGCACGACGGCACCCTGCCCCTCATCGGCGTCAACACCTTCCGCATCCCCCACGCGGACATCGCCGAGCCCGGCGTCATCGAACTTGCCCGCGCCACCGAGGAGGAGAAGCACTCCCAACTGGCGCGCGTGCAGGACTTCCAGGCCCGCCACCAGGAGCAGGCCCACGCCGCCCTGGCCGCCCTCAAAGAGTCGGCGGTGGAGGGCAGCAACGTGTTCGCCGTCCTCATGGATGCCGCCCGGGTCTGCTCGCTGCAGCAGATCACCGACGCCTTCTTCGAGGTCGGCGGCCAATACCGCCGCAACGTCTGACCACAACCACTGACCGGATGGGACATCACATGGACTCCGTCACCCGTCTCGGCGTCGTCGGCTGCGGCCTCATGGGCTCCGGCATCGCCGAAGTCGCCGCCCGCAACGGCCTCGACGTCCGTGTCGCCGAAGCCACCCCCGACGCACTCGAGGCCGGCCGCCGCCGGCTCACCGCCTCCCTCGACCGAGGCGTGAAGCGCGGCAAGCTCACCGAGCAACAGCGCGACCAGGCCCTCGCCCGGCTCTCGTTCACCCACGACCTCAGCGATCTGGCCGACCGTCAGTTCGTCGTCGAGGCCGTCGCCGAGAACCGCGAGATCAAGACCGACGTCCTGCGCACGCTGGACAAGGCGGTCGAAGACCCCGCGGCGATCCTGGCCACCAACACCTCCTCCATCCCCATCGTGGATCTCGCCGTCGTCACCGACCGTCCCGGCCAGGTCATCGGCATGCACTTCTTCAACCCCGTTCCGGTACAGAAGTTGGTCGAGCTCGTTCCCGCCCTCACCACCAGCGCGGACACCGTGCAGCGCACCCGCGACCTGGCCACGCAACTCGGCAAGCAGCCCATCCAGGCGCCCGACCGCTCCGGCTTCGTCGTCAACGCCCTCCTCGTGCCCTACCTGCTCAGCGCGGTCCGGATGGTGGAGTCCGGCGGCGCCCGCCCCGAGGACATCGACCAGGGCATGGAACTCGGCTGCGCCCACCCCATGGGCCCGCTACGCCTGCTCGACCTCATCGGCCTGGACACCGCCCAAGCCGTCGCCGAGTCGATGTACGAGGAGTTCAAGGAACCGCTGTACGCCCCGCCGGCACTACTGCGCCGCATGGTCGCCGCAGGCCACCTCGGCCGCAAGAACGGCCGAGGCTTCTACACGTACGACGCCTGAACAAAGGCCGGCCACATAGGGGGCGCACGCACACTCCACCCCCGAACTATGTAGTCCCACCACATGTCCGCCTGACCTGCCTCTTCCTACGGTGTGCCGACACGTACCCGTCCCCACCGCACACGAGGAAGTGGCGATCATGGCCTCCGCAGCAACCGCTCCACCGACGCCGACCAACCTGAAGCGCATAGTCGCCGCCAGCCTCATCGGCACCACCATCGAGTGGTACGACTTCTTCCTGTACGGTTCCGCCGCCGCGCTCGTCTTCAACAAGCTGTTCTTCCCGGACTCGGACCCGCTGGTCGGCACGCTGCTGTCGTTCCTGACGTACGCCGTCGGATTCGCCGCCCGTCCGCTGGGCGCCCTGGTCTTCGGGCACTACGGCGACCGGATCGGGCGCAAGAAGCTGCTGGTGCTGAGCCTGCTGCTGATGGGCGGGGCGACGTTCGCGATCGGCTTGCTGCCCACGCACGCGACGGTCGGATCCGCCGCTCCGGTGCTGCTCACCACGCTGCGGCTGGTCCAGGGCTTTGCGCTCGGCGGCGAGTGGGGCGGGGCCGTGTTGCTGGTGTCCGAGCACGGGGACGCTCGGCGGCGCGGCTTCTGGGCCTCGTGGCCGCAGACCGGGGCGCCCGCGGGGCAGTTGCTCGCGACCGGCGTGCTGTCCCTGCTGACCGCGGTCCTGTCCGACGACGCCTTCGGGTCGTGGGGTTGGCGCATCCCGTTCCTGCTGTCGGGTGTGCTGGTGATCGTCGGTTTGTGGATTCGTCTGTCTGTCGATGAATCGCCGGTCTTCCAGCAGGCGTTGGCTCAGGCCGAGGCCCGCAAGGCCGACCGGACCGCGGACGCCGAGAAGACGCCGCTCGTCTCCGTGCTGCGGCATCACTGGCGGGACGTGCTGGTCGCGATGGGTGCACGCATGGCCGAGAACATCAGCTACTACGTCATCACCGCGTTCATCCTCGTCTACGCGACCACCTCGGCGGGCGTCTCCAAGCAGACCGCCCTCAACGCCGTACTGATCGCGTCGGCCGTGCACTTCGCCGTCATCCCGGCCTGGGGCGCGCTGTCGGACCGTATCGGGCGCCGTCCGGTGTATCTGCTCGGCGCGGTCGGGGTCGGGCTGTGGATGTTCCCGTTCTTCTCCCTCATCGACACCGGCGGCTTCGGCAACCTGATCCTCGCCGTGACCGTGGGCCTGGTGCTGCACGGAGCGATGTACGCGCCCCAGGCCGCCTTCTTCTCCGAGATGTTCGCGACCCGGATGCGCTACTCCGGTGCCTCCATCGGCGCCCAGTTCGCCTCGGTCGCCGCGGGTGCTCCGGCGCCGCTGATCGCCACGGCGCTGCTGGCCGACTACGACAGCTCCACCCCGATCGCCCTGTACGTCATCGCCGCGGCCGTCCTGACCGTCCTGGCCGTGGGCGTGGCAAAGGAGACGCGCCACCGGGACCTGGCCGAGGTCGATCCGTCCGGCGAGGCGGACCGTGCGACGGCCCCGAAGGCGGACGCGCGCACTGTGTGACCTGTGGGAGCCGGCCCCCGTACGCCTCGCGTGCGGGGGTCAGTGCTGTGCGGGTGCCGACAACCGGTGCAGCCGCAGGGCGAGTTGGATCTCCAGGGCGCGGGCGGGCTCCTGCCAGTCGTCGCCGAGGAGGCGGCCGACGCGTTCCAGGCGCTGGGCGACGGTGTTGACGTGGACGTGCAGCTCGTCCTTGGTGCGGGCCGGGCTCATGCCGCAGGTGAAGTAGGCGTCGAGGGTGCGCACGAGGTCGGTGCCCCGGCGTTCGTCGTAGGCGACGACCTGGCCGATGGTGCGGTCGACGAAGCCGGCGATGTCCCGGTCCCCGGCGAGCAGCAGGCCGAGGAAGCCGAAGTCCTCGGCGGCGGCGCCGTCGCCGGAGCGGCCGAGCAGACGCAGGGCGTCCAGGCAGCGGCGGCCCTCGGCGTAGGCGGCGGCCACCGCGTCGGGGTGGGCGGCCAGGTCCTGGACGGGGGCGGAGGCGCCGACGGTCACTGCCTCGTGCACCGCCGTGCCGAGGTGGCGGGCGGTGCGGCGGGCCACCTCGGTCGCGGTGTCGCCGGAAGCCAGCGGCAGCAGCAGGACGGTGCCGCCGTCGCGCGCGGCGGCCAGGCCGTGCCGGGTCGCGGCGAGGTGGGAGGCCGCGGACCACAGGCGACGGCGGGCGGCCGCCTCCTGGTCCGCATCCGCGGCGGCGCCGTCCAGGCGGGCGGCGAGCACCACGTGGGTGGCGTCGAGGTCGGCGTGCAGCCGGGAGGCCCGCTCGCGCAGCAGGCGCGAGTCGCGGTTACGTACGTCGAGGAGGTCGTCCAGGAGCTCGCCGCGGACGCGCTGTTCGGCCTCGGCGGCGGAGCGTCTGGCGAGCAGGAGCAGCGAGGTGACCATCGCCGCGCGCTCCAGAGTGCGCTGGTCGACGGGGTCGAGGCCGGGGTGGCCGCGCAGGACGAGCGCGCCGAGCAGTTCGCCGCCGGCGGCCACGGCGGCGATCCAGTCGTCCTCGTGCCGTACGGCGTGTCCTTCGGCGCGGGACGCCTCAAGGGCCGCCGTCGGCGTGCCGGCGGCCTCGGTGAACTCGACGGTGTGGTCGAGGACTTGGGATACGGCGGCGGCCACGTCGTGGACTCCGCCGCCGCGCAGGACGAGTTCGGCGAGCCGGTCGTGGACGTCGGAGGCACGTTCGATGACGCCGCTGCGGTCCTGGATGATCTCGTTGGCCCGCTCCAGGCCGGCGAGGGCCGAGCGGGTCTCGGTGAGCAGGTTCGCGGTGTCGATGGCGGCCGCGGCCAGCGCGGCGAACGAGCCGAGCAGCGCGATCTGTTCCCGCTCGAAGACCCGGGCGCGCCGGTCGGCCGCGAAGAGGACCCCGATGACGTGGTGGCCCAGCATCAGGGGCACGCCGAGGATGGCTACCAGTCCTTCGTCGTGCACGCCCGCGTCGATGGCGTGGGTGTGCTGGAAGCGGTCGTCCTTGAAGTAGTCGTCGGTGACATAGGGGCGGGCCGTCTGGGCGACGAGACCGCCGAGTCCCTCTCCCATACCGAGTCGCAGTTGCTGGAAGCGGGCGGCGACCGAGCCCTCGGTCACCCGCATGTAGGTATCGCCGCGGACCGGGTCGTTCAGGCTGAGGTAGGCGACGTCGGTGCCGAGCAGGGAGCGGGCGCGCTGCACGATCGCCTGCAGTACGGCGTCCAGGTCCCGCAGGCCCGCCAGGTCGTGGGCGGTCTCGAACAGTGCGGACAGCTCGGCTTCCCGCCGGCGCCGGCCCTCCAGCTCCGCGCGCACCCGCAGGGCGAGCAGCTTGGCGTGCTCGAGCGCGGCGATCGTCTCGGCCGGCCGTCCCTCGGCGCGGGCCAGCAGCACCGGCTGCTCGTAGGCGTCGACGGACGCGCCCCTGGCCAGCAGCTCCAGAAACGGCGACTCTGCGCCGGTGAGCGCAGGGGCTGCAGCGTCGTGGCGCTCGGCGGACTGCACGTGATCGCGGGACATGCTCACAGGATTCCCCATCCCACGGCCGCCCCGTCAGCCCTGTGGACAACTCGTCGTGACACGGGTACCGGCCTGGTCAGTGGGCGGTCCAGCCGCCGTCGAGGACGAGCGATGTGCCGGTCACGAAGGAGGCCTGCGGGCTGCACAGATAGGCCACGGCCTCGGCGACCTCCTCCGGTTCGATGAGCCGCTTGACGGCGCTGTCCTGCAGCAGCACGTCCGCCAGGACGTGCTCTTCGGGGATGCCGTGCGCCTGTGCCTGATCGGCGAGCTGCTTCTCGACCAGGGGGGTGCGCACATAGGCGGGGTTCACACAGTTGGAGGTGACGCCGTGGGGGGCGCCTTCGAGGGCAGCGGTCTTGGACAGGCCCTCCAGACCGTGTTTGGCGGCCACATAGGCCGACTTGTAGGCCGAGGCACGCAGGCCGTGGACGGAGGAGATGTTGACGATGCGGCCCCACCCCTGGCCGTACATGTGCGGCAGGGCGCCGCGAATGAGCCGGAACGGTGCCTCCAGCATCACGGTGAGCACGGTGTGGAAGACCTCGGGCGGGAACTCCTCGATGGGACGCACCAGTTGCAGTCCGGCGTTGTTGACGAGGACGTCGGTGCCCGCGGCGACGAGCTCGGCGGCGTCGAGGTCGGTGAGGTCGAGGACGTGCGATTCGACGGTGCCGGCCAGGCCCCGGGCGTGCTCGGTGAGGGCCTCCAGTCCCACGGCGTCCCGGTCCACCGCTCTCACCTTGGCCCCGGCGGCCGCGAGCCGCAGCGCACAGGCGCGGCCGATGCCACCGGCGGCGCCGGTGACGAGGGCGGTGCGGCCGCCGAGGTCGAGGGAGGCGGGGTGGGGGGCCGGAGCGCTGCTGGGCGGGGTCATACAACGACCCTAGGCAGCACCCGCACCCGCCCACATATGGTCACCGCCCATACTTCAGTCAGAACTCATGGGCTCGAACCACGTGGGTTCGTCGGACAGGGCCTGCTTGATCCGGAAGTGGTGGTAGTCGGTCATCTCGGGCAGCTCGTCCAGCGCGAACCAGCCGACGGCCAAGGACTCGTCGTCGTTCACCCGGGCCTCGCCACCGAGCGCGCGGCAGCGGAAGCAGATGTCCATGAACTGGCACACGTCCCCGTTGGGATACGTGACCTGCCGTCCGGAGCGCACCGCGACGAGCCGCTCGACGGCGACCCGGACGCCCGTCTCCTCCTCCACCTCGCGCGCGATGGCGACGGCGGGCTGCTCGCCCGGGTCCGGGATGCCGGAGATCAACGCCCACTTGTGGTTGTCCGCGCGCTGCCCCAGCAAGACTCTGCCCTCGTCGTCGAAAACGACGGCGCTGACGCCGGGCAGCCAGAGCAGTTGGTGGCCGGCGGCGGCCCGGATCTCGTGGATGAAGTCAGGAGTTGGCATGATCCCGACCCTACGACGCCCACGCCCTCCCACCGGCGCACTCCCCGAGTCGCACGCCCGGCGTACGACTACACGTCACCGGCGCGCCGCCCGCGTAGTCCGGCGCCGATCGCCCAGCCCAGCCCGCCCGCGGCGACCAGTACCAGGGCGATCTCGGGCAGGATGCCGAGCCGGGTGGCCGGTGTCTCGGAGGAGCGCAGCGGCACCTTCTGCACCAGGTGAGCCGGGACGAACATGCCGGTCTTCTGCGTGATCTTCCCGTCCGGCATGATGATCGCGCTGACGCCACTGGTGACCGGCACGGTGACGGTCCGGCTGTGCTCGACGGCGCGCACGCGGGACATGGCGAGCTGCTGGTAGGTCATCTCGCTGCGGTCGAAGGTCGCGTTGTTGCTCGGCACGGAGATCATCTGCGCGCCGTCGGTGACCTCGGAGCGCACGGCCCAGTCGAAGGCGGCCTCGTAGCAGGTGACCAGGCCGACCTTGGCGTGGTCCATGGTGAACACGCCCGGCTTGGTGCCCCGACTGAAGTCCTGTCGGACCATCGAGGTCCAGTTGCTGTTGATCGCGCCGATGAGCGAACGCAGCGGAAGGTATTCGCCGAACGGCTGGATCTGCCGCTTGTCGTAGGTGTCCGTGGGGCCCTTCTTGGGGTCCCACAGGATCTGCTCGTTCCACAGCTTGCCGTCCCGCTCGACGACACCGCCGACCGAGATGGGCACGCCGATCGCCTTGGCCGCGCTGTCGATGACTGCGTACGCGTCGGCGTTGGCGAAGGGGTCGACGTCGGAGGAGTTCTCCGGCCACAGCACGAAGTCGGGCTTGGGGGTCTTGCCGGCCTTGACCTCGGCGGCCAGGCGCTTGGTCTCCCGCGCGTGGTAGTCGAGGACGGCGCGCCGCTGCTCGTTGAACTCCAGCCCGGAGCGGGGCACGTTGCCCTGGATGACCGCGACGGTCGCGTAGCCGTCCTCCGCCTTGTCGCTGACCAGCGAATTGGCGGCCACCGCGCCCGCCACCGGGACGGTCACGCTGAGCAGGGCCACGGCCGCGGCCGATCGTCGTATCTCGCGGGTGCGCCGCGCATCCAGGGCCAGACGTACGACCTCGTAGAGGCCGAATCCGCACAGGACGACCGCGAAGCCGAGCACCGGGGTGCCGCCCACCGCGGCCAGCGGCAGGAAGACGCCGTCGGCCTGGCCGAAGGCGACCTTGCCCCAGGGGAAGCCGTGGAACGGCACACGCGCGCGTGCCGCCTCGCCCGCGATCCACACCGCGGCCGCCCATACCGGCCAGGCGGGCAGCTTCGACACTGCGGCGACGCCCGCGCCGACCAGCGCGATGAAGATCGCCTCGATCGCCACCAGGGCGAGCCAGGGTCCGGAGCCGACCTCCACGCCGGTCCACACCAGCAGCGGCAGCAGGAAGCCAAGGCCGAAGAGGTAGCCGAGGCCGAGGCCCGCCTTCCAGCTGCGCCCGCGCAACACCCAGCCGAAGCCGGCGAAGGCCGGCAGGGCCAGCCACCACAGGGTGCGCGGCGGGAAACTGACGTAGAGCAGCACTCCGGAGAGCGCCGCGGCGAGGGCCGGTACCAGGCGCACGAGGCGCGCCGCGCGCGATGCGGGCGCGACCTGCGGCTGCAACTGGTCCGACTCGTCCACGGAGGTTGCGGTGACGGTCACTCCGGGAGTGTACGGCGGGTGACCTTGACGCGGACAGCGCGGTCCGCATGGCAGCACGGGGCGCAGCCCGCAGCAGTCGCCGCAGTCGCCGCAGTCGCCGCAGCGTTCCTGCGTAACTCGGTCCAACTCATCCACAAAACGCCCATCAGCAGTTACGGTGTGCCCAGCGTCAGTCGTCGGGCCGGTCACGGCCTCGACAGCGAGGGTCATGCGAGGTCGGGGGGCCTCGGTCGGGTTCGGGGGGCGGGGTGGGTTCCACGGGGATGACGTCTCTGGCCGGTCCTGGGGAGGACGGCGAGAGACGAAACGTTTCTGACGGAGCGGGCGTGGTGGTGCTCGGGGCCTGCGCCACCTGGGCGCTGATCACGGCGACCGTGCAGGAGGGTCGCCCGGAGGGTGTGCTGCTGGCGGTGCTGGCGGTGGCCGCGGGCTATGCCGCGGGCCGGATCTGCGGGGCGCTGCTACCGGTGGCCGCTCCGTGTGCCGGGGCACTGGCCGGACTCGGGCTGGCGGTGGCCGTGCCGCATCTCGCGCCCGGGCCCCAGGCCGTCGCGCCGCTCGGCCATGCAGGTGCCACCGCCGCCCTGCTGACGCTGTGCGCCGGCGCCGCGTGCTGCGCCGCCTGGGCCACCGAGGCACCGGCCCTGCGGCTGGCCCTGGGGGCGCTGGCGGCCGGCATCACGGTGACCGCCGCCGTCTTGGGCTCGACCAGCGGCTTCGTAACCTGCACCGCCGTACTGCTGTGCTCGCTCGCCGCCGGCCGGATGCAGCGCCGCGGCCTGGGCATCGCCGGGCTCGCGCTGGCCGCGACCCTGGCGACGGGCCTGACCTGGGCGGTCGCCGCCAACGCCCTGCCGGACGGGCTCACCGCCTCCCTGGAAGGACAGTTCACCGAGCACCGGATCCAGCTGTGGCAGGACGCCCTGCACCTGGCGCACCACAACGCCGCCCTGGGCGTGGGCCCGGAAAGGTTCGGGGAGCTGAGCACGACGGCGACCCGGACGTTGCTTTCGGACGGCAAGCCACATTCGGCGCTGCTGCAGCAGGCGGCGGAACAGGGCGTGGTCGGGGTCGTGCTGCTGGCCGCGTCGTTCGGCTGGATGCTGTACGCGCTGTGGCGCTCCACGCGGCCCACGCCGGTGGTGCTCACCGCCGGGGCGGCCCTCACGGCGCTGGCTGCGATCGCCGCGGTCGGCAACGCGCTGAGTTTCACCGCGGTGTCGGTCGGCGCGGGGCTGCTGGCGGGTCTGGCCACGGCCAGGCCGCTGGTGGACGAGTCACCGCAGCCCGAGATGGGCGCGCGTTCGCGCGACCGGCTGACGCCGTGACGCCGGTGCTCAGTGGGTGGCGCCGGGCGCGGCCGACCGCAGCCGGGCCCTGATGACCCGTACGGCGGTCTCGGCGTTGTCCACGGTGATCGTGAACGTATGGCCGTCCCACAGCTGCAGAACGACGCCCTCGCCGCGGCGTACGACGACCGCGGTGCCCTTCTCGGGCCGCCAGCGGTAGCCCCAGCCGCCCCAGTGGCGGGGCGTGACGTGCGGGTCGAACTCGGCGCCGGCGACGTGCGAGAGGGGGATGCGGCGGCGCGGCAGTCCGATGTGGCCGCAGCGCACCTCGAGGGACTCCTTGTCGAGCTTCAGATCGACGTGCACGAAGGCGAGCGTGCCGAAGAGGACCAGCAGTCCGGCGGCGATGCAGCCGACGACGGACATGACGAGCGGGGCGGTGCCGGACGTCCAGGCGGAGTCGACGGCCAGCTCGATACCGAGCGCCATGAAGGCCGCGCCGCCGAGCGCCAGCAGCCACTGGACCCGGTTGGTGGCGCGTCCGGTCCAGACATCGGGATGCTTGGCGCTCTCGCCGTGGGGGTGGTCCCTCATACCAATGAGATTACTCATGTTTCGCTGCGGTGGTACCGAGTCGCACAGCGTGACTGCACCGACCGGGCCGTACGGAGCCCGGTCCGGGTGGTGGCCTTCGGTCAGCGGGCGGGGCTGACCGCCTGGAGAAGGCGGCCCTCCGCGTAGGAGAGGGCGGTCGCGGGCAGCTCGGCCTGGCGTCCGCTGAGCAGCACCGTGAGCGTGGTGTCGGCCCGGGCCTCCGGGGCCGGCTGCGCGCCGATCCTGCGCAGCGACTGGGCGGCGACCGCTCCCGCGGATCCGTGCAGGATGAGCGGCGGACGGCCCGGCTTCTGCAGCGCCGCCCTGATGGGCTCGGCGACCAGCTCGTAGTTGGTGCAGCCGAGCACGACGGTCGACACGTCGTCCGGGGTGAGCGCGGCCGCCGCGGCGATGGCGGCCTTGATCGCGGCCTCGTCGGCGTGGTGCACCGCGTCGGCGAGGCCGGGGCACGGCACCTCGGTGACGGCCACGCCGTCGGCGAACTCCGCGATCAGATTCCGCTGGTAGGGGCTCCCGGTGGTGGCGGGCGTCGCCCAGATGGCCACCGGGCCGCCGCCCGCCGCGGCCGGCTTGATGGCCGGGACCGTGCCGATGATGGGCAGGTCCGGCTCGAAGCGGGCCCGCAGCTGGGGCAGCGAGTGCACGGACGCGGTGTTGCAGGCGACGATCAACACGTCGGGGCCGTGCGCGGCGGCAGCCCCGGCCACGTCCAGAGCGCGCTGGGTGATGTCCTCGGGAGTCCGCGGCCCCCAGGGCATCCCGTCGGGGTCCCAGGAGAGTACGAGATCGGCGTCGGGCCGCAGGCGCCGTACTGCGGCAGCGGCGGGGAGCAGACCGATTCCGGAGTCCATGAGCGCGATCTTCACCCGGCCACGATAGACGATGGGCCCCTGCGGGCCGCCCGGGTGGGGCACACTGCGCGAGTGAGCGCCATCGCGTGGATTGCCGCCCTGTCCCTCGCCGCATGGCTGTGGCTGCTGCTCTGCCAGGGCTTCTTCTGGCGCACGGACATCAGACTGCCGCGCCGCGCGGACCCCGGCGACTGGCCACCGGTCTGCGTGGTCGTCCCCGCGCGTGACGAGGCCGCCGTACTGCCCGCGAGCCTGCCCTCGCTGCTCGCGCAGGACTATCCGGGGCGGGCGGAGATCTTCCTCGTCGACGACGGCAGCTCGGACGGCACCGGGGAGCTGGCCCGCGAACTGGCACACAGCCACGGCGGACTGCCGCTGACCGTCGCCTCCCCCGGTGAACCGCCGGCCGGCTGGACGGGCAAGCTGTGGGCCGTGCGGCACGGCATCGGGCTGGCACGCGCGCGTGGGCCCGAGTATCTGTTGCTGACGGACGCCGACATCGCGCATGCGCCCGACAGTCTGCGGGAGTTGGTCGCGGCGGCACGCACCGGCGGTTTCGACGTCGTCTCGCAGATGGCCCGGCTGCGGGTGGAGAGCCTGTGGGAGCGGCTCGTCGTGCCGGCCTTCGTCTATTTCTTCGCGCAGCTGTATCCGTTCCGCCGCATCGGCAGGAAGGGGACGCGGACGGCAGCCGCGGCGGGCGGCTGCGTGCTGCTGCGCACCGAGACGGCTGAGCATGCCCGGATCCCGGACGCCATCCGGCACGCGGTCATCGACGACGTGGCCCTCGCCCGGGCGGTCAAAGGCAGCGGCGGGCACATCTGGCTGGGGCTGGCCGAGCGAGTGGACAGCGTGCGCCCGTATCCGCGACTGCACGATCTGTGGCGGATGGTGTCGCGCAGTGCGTACGCCCAGTTGCGGCACCATCCGCTGCTGCTGCTCGGGACGGTCCTGGGGCTGGCGCTCGTCTATCTGGTGCCGCCCGTGGCCCTGGTCTGGGGGCTGGCCGGTGCGGATACGGCGGCCACGGTCGGCGGCGGGCTCGCGTGGCTGGTGATGACGGGGACGTACGCGCCGATGCTGCGCTACTACCGCCAGCCGCTGTGGCTCGCGCCTCTGCTGCCGTTCACCGCGTTCCTCTATCTCCTGATGACGGTCGATTCCGCGGTGCAGCACTACCGGGGGCGCGGTGCGGCCTGGAAGGGCCGCACCTACGCGCGCCCGGACGCCGTCACGGACGAGCACCCGCTGTAGGACGCCTCACTTCCTGCCGGGCGTCCAGTTCATGCCCCATCCGTAGGCGTAGTCGACGGTCCGCTGGGGACTCACCCCACGCTCGGGTACCAGGTAGCGGGCCTCGCGCTGGACGACCAGGTCATTGCCGGTGTTGGTGATCAGCGCAAGGGCGCAGACCGTTGAGGGGACCGTGCACTCGTCGAGCGAGAAGTCGATCTGGGCGCCGTACTGCGGCTGGAGGGTGACCGTGGCGTGCAGGTCGGCGAAGGACCGCGCGCCTTCGTAGATGGTCACGAAGACGAGGATCCGCCGGAAGTCCTGCTTGTGGTCGAGGTTGACGGTGAGGTTCTCGCCGCTCGCGACGGCGCCGGTGCGGTCGTCGCCGTCGAGGTGGATGTACGGCGGCTGGTGCAGGGCTCCGAAGGCGTTGCCGAGGGCTTGGACGACGCCCTTGCGGCCGTCGGTGAGTTCGTACAGGGCGCACAGGTCGAGGTCGAGATCGGCGTGCATGGCGACCGCACGGCCGCGCTTGCTGCCCCAGCCCGAGAACTGCTTGCGCACCTCCCAGTTGAGGTTCACGCGCATGGCGCCCGACGTGCCGCCCTGCTTGGCCAGCGAGACCGCGGGAGCGGCCTTGGTCAGCGTCACCTTGCTCAGGCGCACCGGCTGCGTGGGAGGCGCCGGCGGCGGGGGCGGCTGGACGGCGGCCGGCGGCGCGACCGGCGGGGGCATGGTCACCGGGGGTGCGACGGGTGGCGGCATGGTCACGGGCGGTGCGGGGGGCGGGGGCATGGTCATCGTGGGCGGCGGGGGTGCGGGGGCGGCGGGTGGTGGAGTGTGTTGTGGTTCGTCCACCGTGATGCCGAAGTCGGTGGCCAGGCCCTCGAGTCCGCTGTCGTAGCCCTGGCCGACGGCGCGGAACTTCCACGCACCCTGGCGGCGGTAGAACTCGCCGAGGACGAAAGCGGTTTCGACACTCGCGCCCGTGCTGTCGAAGCGGGCGACCACGCCGCCCTGGGCCGCGTCCCGGACCTCGATGTAGAGGTCCGGAACCTGTCCGAACGTGCCGCCGTCCGCGGAGGCGACCAGGACGACGGTCTCGATCGCGGGCTCCACGCGCGCGAGGTCGACCAGAAGTGTGTCGACGGTACGGCCGCCGACGTCCCGCTTGCCCTCGTGGCGGACCGCGCCGGACGAGTGCACCGGCTGGTTGTAGAAGACGAAGTCGCCGTCGGAGCGGACCTTGCCGCCCACGAGCAGAAGGGCCGAGGCGTCCGCGTCGGGTACGCCCGGTCCGGATCGCCAGCCCAATTCCACCCGCAGTGCCGTAGTCGGCACCGGCGTATTCGATCCTTTCGGCATTGACATGTCCGCCCCCATCACGTGTCACCGTGCCGCGTCCCGGCAGCCCTTCGGGTTGTCTACACGCACAACCTATTCCCCCCGACAGAGAACTCCCATGAGGAGCACGGACGGACCGGTGTCCAACCCGCCGGTAACCCTCCCGGAACTCGGCATTTACAGGATCCGCCCCCTGATCGCCGCCCTATTTTGGCAAGTTCGCTCGCATTGGGGATCCCGCGTCACTGCCGACGCAGAAAACAACCCTCTTATCGGTCTCCCCAACCAGCACATCGTGGGCTTAACTTATGTGCCATGACCTCCCCCCGCTCCACCTTCGGCGGCGGCTACTACTCCGCCTTCCCGGACACCCCGATCTACGACAGGCTCGTCGCCGAGCGGGGCACCCCGCAGATCGCTCCGATCCGGGTCCCCGCCGCGTACGACGCGCCGGGCAGCTACCTGCCGGCGCTGCCGTCGGCCCTGCCCGCCCTTCCGGCGGGTCCGTCCCAGCCCTCCTACGGCTACCCGCAGGCGCAGCAGCCGGCTCCGCTGCAGCAGGCGCCCGCGGCATACATCCCGCAACAGGCCACCGCGCCGCGCGGGTACCCCGGTCCGCAACAGCAGCCGCAGCGGCCGATGGCGTCCGGCACGGGCTACGAGGCGATGCGCCCCGCGGCTCCCCGGCCCGCCCCGGCGGCCCCCTACCAGGATCCGTACAACAACCAGCAGCAGTACCGCGGCTACTGAGCCGCCGTCCCCGGTTGTCTGTGCCACCTGGCACGATGGCTGCATGGGGAACGCGCTGCTGCACTCGATTCACGTCCATCCGGTCAAGGCGTTCCGGGGTCTCGCGCCCCGGGAAGCCGTCGTGGAGCCCTGGGGGCTGTCCGGAGACCGGCGCTGGGTGCTGATCGACGACGGGGGAAAGGTCGTCACGCAACGTCAGCAGCCGCGCCTCGCGCTGGCCGCCGCCGAGCTCCTGCCCGGCGGCGGTGTGCGTCTGTCGGCACCCGGCAAAACCCCGCTGACGGTGCCGGTGCCACGGCCGGTGGGCACGGTCCCGGTGGAGATCTTCCGCGACAAGGTCGAGGGGGTCCTCGCCGAGGACGAGACCGCGCACGCCTGGTGCAGCGACTATCTCGGCGCCGAAGTGCGCCTGGTGCACATGGACGATCCGGCCACGCGCCGGCCCGTCGATCCGGAGTACGCGCGGCCCGGCGAGACGGTGTCCTTCGCCGACGGCTACCCGCTGCTGCTCACCACGACCGCCTCCCTCGACGCCCTCAACTCCCTGATCGCACAGGGCAACCACGGGGCCGAGGGACCGCTGCCGATGAACCGGTTCCGGCCGAACGTGGTCGTGTCCGGCACGACCGCCTGGGCCGAGGACGACTGGTCCGCCCTGAGAATCGGCGAGGTCACCTTCCGCGTCGCCAAGGTGTGCGGGCGCTGTGTCGTGACCACCACCGACCAGGGCACCGCCGTGCGGGGCAAGGAGCCTCTGCACACACTGGGGCGCCACCGCCGCCTCGACGGCAAGCTGGCTTTCGGGCAGAACCTGGTGCCCGTGTCCCCCGGCACGATCCGGGTCGGCGACGCAGTGACCGTCCTCGAGTAGACCTCCGCCGGGGCCTTCGGAGAAGGATCCGGACAAGATCCGCTGGTCGGGAACCCCGGCCGGGGGCCCGGGCGTTGAGTATTCGTGAGAAGTTCATGAGAGGCCCCGGTCGCAGGTGATTTCGCTCTCTCTTCGACCGGGCCCGCGCGTGAACGGCTCCGGCAGGGGTTATCACGGAGCGGGAAGGGGGTGCGGGACGTTGCGAGCAATCGGAGGACTCTGGCGCTGGCGGCACAATCCGCTGCGGCGCACGAGCGATCTGGTCGAGGCCTGGCTGGCCCTGGTGGCGCTGCTGCTGATCCTGGTCGTCGCGCCCGTGATCGGTTCCCTCGTCGGCGGCATCGCGCAGGACGCCCTGCAGCAGTCGGTCCGCGACCAGCACGCCTCCCGCCATCTGGTGACCGCCACCGTGGTGCGCAAGCTGGACCGCTCCCCGCTGGACACGGATCCAGAAACGTCCACGTCGCGGGACCTGCGCAGCCGGGTCGTCGCCGACTGGACCGCACCGGACGGCACCGGCCACCACGGCACGGCGCTTGCCGGCCTCAAGTCCCCCCACCACGGGGACCACTTCAAGATATGGACGGACGCCCACGGCAGCATCGTGGCCCAGCCGCTGGACCCCGCGACGGCGACGACGCACGCGGTGCTCGCCGGGTTCGGTGCCGCCATGCTCACCGCGGGCGCCGTCGAGGGCGGACGGCGGCTGATCCTGTGGCGCATGGTCCGTCGCCGGTACGCCCGTTGGGACCAGGCCTGGGACCGGGCGGGCCCGGACTGGGGCAGGACCGGCACCGGCAGCTGACGGCCTTCCGGCTCTGGTCAACCCACCACCCGCGCGCACGCTACGGTGGACCGGCCGAGGTTCTTCGGCAGCACAAACCCGCGTACTACGAGGTGGGGGCACAGCAACGCCATGGCACAGGGCACGGTCCAGGTGACGCACACCGGCACATCGAGGTGGCGGCGCCGCACGGGTGAGTACGCATCGCTCGCCGCCGCCCTGGAGGCCGCCGCGGACGGGGACGTCCTCACCGTCGCGCCCGGCACCTACCGGGAAAACCTCGTCGTCCAGCGGTCGGTGACGCTGCGTGGCCCGGAGGGCTCCCCCGGTTCGGTGCGGATCGCGCCCACGGACGGGGTGCCGCTCACCGTGCGGGCCTCGGCGGTGGTGCAGGACCTGCATGTGGAGGGCCAGGACGCGGCGGCGCCCGCGCTGCTCGTCGAGGAGGGCACGCCGGAGCTGCTGGACCTCAGGATCGTCACGCGGTCCGCGGCCGGCATCGAGGTGCGCGGCGGTGCGCGTCCGACCGTGCGGCGGTGCACCGTCGACAATCCGGCCGGGATCGGTCTGGCCGTGGTCGACGGCGCGGGCGGGGTGTTCGAGGAGTGCGAGGTCGTGGCGGCCGGCCAGGCCGGGGTCTCGGTGCGCGGCGGGGCGCACCCGCGTCTGGAGCGCTGCCGCATCCATCACGCCTCGGGCTCCGGTCTGTCGGCGACCGGGGAGAACTCCGCGCTGGAGGCGGTGGGTTGCGAGGTCTACGAGGTCCGCGGCAGCGGCGTCCAGGTCACCGCCCGCGCCACCGCCCACCTCACCGACTGCGATGTGCACCGCACCACGGCGGACGGTGTCACGCTCGACACCGACGCGGTGCTCACCCTGGCCGACTGCCGTATCCATGACATCCCGGAGAACGCGGTCGACCTGCGCTCGCGCTCGGTGCTCACGCTGACGCGGACGACGGTGCGTCAGTTCGGGCGCAACGGCCTGTCGGTGTGGGATCCGGGTACGCGCGTGGACGCCAACCAGTGCGAGATCTTCGACAGCACGGGCGACTACCCGGCCGTGTGGGTCAGCGACGGCGCCACCGCCGTGCTCGATTCATGCCGGGTGCACGATGTGCCGGACGCCTTGTTCGTGCTCGACCGTGGTTCGCGCGCGGACGTGGTCGACAGCGACCTGTCTCAGGTGCGCAACACGGCCGTGTCGGTGAGCGACGGCGCCACCGCGCAGCTCGACGACTGCCGTATCCGGGACGCCGCGACCGGCGCCTGGTTCCGCGACCACGGCAGCGGCGGCACCCTCAACAACTGCACCATCGACGCCACCCAGACCGGCGTGATCGTCACCAAGGGCGCCGATCCCACCATCGAGCGCTGCACCGTCGACTCCCCCGCCGAAGCCGGCTTCTATGTCTCGGCGGGCGGCCGCGGCAGCTTCCTCAACTGCCGGGTGACCGGCAGCGGCGGCTACGGCTTCCATGTGATCGACGGCTGCCGTACGACGCTGACGAAGTGCCGTACGGAGCGGTGCGCGCGCGGTGGGTACGAGTTCGCCGAGGGCGCCGACGCAGCCTCCGGCACGGGCCCCGTCGTCGAGGACTGCACCAGCGACGAGAGCGCCGGCCCCAAGCCGCCGACGGCCCGCGAGACCGCCGTACAGACGGCGGGCCATTCCCCCGGCCTGCTGGGCGCCATCCCCGGGCAGCGCAGCACCGAGCAGGAGCCCTTGGTCGCCGTCACGCAGCCACAGAAGCCGACGCGGACGTCGAAGGCCATGCTCGGTGAACTCGACGCGCTGGTGGGCCTGGAGAGCGTCAAGCGCGAGGTGCGGGCGCTGACCGACATGATCGAGGTGGGCCGGCGCCGGCAGCAGGCGGGCCTGAAGGCTGCCTCGGTCAAGCGCCATCTGGTCTTCACCGGCTCCCCCGGCACCGGCAAGACGACGGTCGCGCGCCTGTACGGCGAGATCCTCGCCTCCCTCGGGGTGCTGGAGAAGGGTCATCTCGTCGAGGTGTCCCGGGTGGACCTGGTCGGCGAGCACATCGGCTCGACGGCGATCCGCACCCAGGAGGCCTTCGACCGGGCGCGTGGCGGTGTCCTGTTCATCGACGAGGCGTACGCGCTGTCGCCGGAGGACTCGGGCCGCGACTTCGGCAAGGAGGCCATCGACACGCTGGTGAAGCTGATGGAGGACCACCGGGACGCTGTGGTGGTGATCGTCGCCGGGTACACGGCCGAGATGGAACGCTTCCTTTCCATCAACCCTGGTGTGGCATCCCGTTTCTCACGCACCATCACCTTCAGCGACTACAACCCCGACGAACTCCTGCGGATCGTCGAGCAGCAGGCCGACGAGCACGAGTACCGGCTGGCGGAGGGGACCGCGGAGGCGCTGCTGAAGTACTTCACGGCGATCCCGAAGGGCCCGGCGTTCGGCAACGGCCGCACCGCCCGGCAGACCTTCGAGGCGATGGTGGAGCGGCACGCCGGCCGGGTCGCCCAGCTCGCGGAACCGAGCACGGACGACCTGACCCTGCTCTACGCCGAGGACCTGCCCGACTCCGCCTGAGGGCGCTGTCCCGGCAGGTCCGGCTTGAGCCGGGCCAACAGCCGCTTGCGCTCGTGTGCGAAGGCCGGGTCCGCCTGGTAGTCGCTGTGGCCCAGGATCTGGGCGGGCAGCGGGTGTTGGGCGGTGCGGCCGTAAGCGAGCGGGTCCTTCAGCGGGGCCCGGTCCACCTCGGGCCCGCAGTCGCCGGGCAGCCGGACCGGGCCGCCGATGGGGTCGGTGAGGCGGTGGAGGTTGCGCCAGCAGTCGACCTCGTGGTGCAGCGCGGTCAGCGCGGCCGGTCCGAAGTGGGCCGGGAACCAGCGGCCGTAGAGGCGCTCGAGCGGGGAGCCGTAGGTCAGCAGGGCGACCCGTTTGCGGACGGAGGGCTTGAGTTGCCAGGCCGCCGCCGCGGCGAGCACGCTGCCCTGGGAGTGGCCGGAGAGCACCAGTCGGCCGCCCGTGGCGCGGGTCCAGGTCGCCATCCGCCACGTCAGGTCGGGCACCGCGCGCTCGGCGTAGCAGGGCGGGGCGAAGGGGTGGGCGGCGCGCGGCCAGAAGGTGCCGACGTCCCACAGGATGCCGATGGTGCGCCGGGCAGAGGCGTCCTTGTAGGCGCGCCGGCCCCAGGTGACGAAGAGTATGAAGCCGAATCCGATCAGCCAGGAGCCCAGGGCCTGGGCGGTCTCCGCGGCGCCCTGTACGAAGGCATAGGCGTGCTGAGCAGCCTGGCCGGGCGCCTTGTCGGTGGCCCACGCGCCGAGAAGGGCTCCGGCGCCGAGGATCAGGGTTGTGGTGGAGGTGACGGCGACGATGAGCGGGCCGCGGTCGGTGAGCGTGGCCAGGGCACGCGTGGTGGCAATACGGCGGGTTCGCGCGGTGTCCTTGGGTTCGCCGGGGTAGTCGAGCTCGACCTCGCCCAGTTCGGTGCGGCGCAGCTGCCAGGCGCGCCGGCCGAGCCAGCCGCAGAGCACGAGCAGCACCAGGAGCAGTACGGGGATCACGGACGCCTGCCAGGTCAGCAGGACCGGCGGGCCGTCGATGGAGGTTCCGGTGCCGTCCAGCCAGTCCGACACCCGCTGGGAGACGCCGCCGGACATCACTCCGCCCAGGGCGCAGGCCAGCATCGCCACGGCGGGTCCGGCCAGGCCGTGCATCGCGGCGCGCGGGTCGGGATGGGTGCGATGGAGCAGGCGGGCGACGACGGCGAGGGCGATCACGAGGGCGCCCTGGGCCAGGGCGAGGCCGCCGAAGGTGGTGCCGCCGCCGAGCAGCCGGCCGGTGGAGTGCCAGCCGGGGCGCTCCCATCCGGCGTACACCGCGGCGCACAGCAGCAGGGCCAGGGCGGCCAGTGGCAGACGTCGTACCAGATGCTCGTCGAGCTCCTCGTCGAGGCGGTTCTCGCTGCGTCCCCGGCGGCAGACCACCCAGACCACGACGGCGGCGGTGATCACGAGCGCCGCGTCGAGGAGCAGGCCCACGGAATCGAGCAGGGCGGGGCCGCCCGGCCCGCGGTCGAAGCGGGCCGCGGCAGAGGCCAGCGCGGCGGCGACGGTCACCAGGCCCGCCGCGGTGTGCGCGGCGCGCAGCCGGGCGACCAGGCGGCGGCCGTACCAGAAGCCGGGGCGGCCCAGGGCGGTGCGGCCGGTGTCCTCGTCGGGTTCGGGGCTGCGGGAGATCGGCTGCTGGGACTCGTACGCGCTCCAGGTGCGGTGGGACAGGTACCAGAGCAGGCCGGTGAGTAAGGCGGGCACCAGGGCGGCGACGGCCAGGCGCCGTCCGGGCCTGCTCCACCAGCCGTCGTCCGACACGTCCGGTGACAGGAAGCCCAGCCAGGAGTGACGCTCCGCGCACGCGCGTGTGCCCGCGCACTGCCAGGCCGCCAGGTCCAGGGCGACCTCGCAGGCGGCCGCGACCAGCAGCACCGTCAGGGTCAGGCCCGCCAGCCGCACCAGCAGCCCGTAGAAACGGACCGTCCGTCTGCGACCCCGGGCGGTCGGGCGCATCCAGTGGGCGAGGTTGACGACCATGAACGGCAGCAGCAGGAGCCACAGGGCGCGGGCGCTGTTGCCGGAGGTGAGGTTGCACCAGACGTAGGCCTCCGGGACCGGTCTGTCGCGGTAGTCCTCGGGTCTGCGCTCCGCGTCGGCGTCCTCGGCGCGCCGGAAGACGGCCGCGGTGTCGTCGCCGGTGATCCGCACCGTGCGCGGATCATCGAGCATCTCCTGCGGTGTGGTGCCGCCCACCCCGTGGACCAGGAGTTCCAGGGCGGTCGCTGATTCCTCGGGCCCCTGGGCGGCGCCTTCGGTCGAGGCACGTTCCTGCGCACGCTCCACTGTTCGCCCTTCCCCCGTGACGCGCCGTCGGCTTGTGTCCGTGCGGGCAACAGGATCTCCGCTCGGCCTGGGGCGCACACCTCAAGCCACGGAATCTCCCCGATCCGGGTGACATGCGGCGAAAAGATGAGGCGTTGGTGACATGTGCGCGTCGGGTGGTCGCTGGCGCCGCGGACGCCGACCCGTAGAGTATGGGAGGTCCGCGCACCGGAGCGGGGAGAATGTCCTTGTCGGAGCAGGTGCGCAGGGCGTGTCGGACGGCTGTAGGCGAAAGGACCGGAGCGTACGTGAGTGAGAATCAGAACCTCCTCGCGGAGCAGCGGCGCGCCCTGATCCTGGACGAGGTGCGGCGCCGGGGCGGGGTACGTGTCAATGAGCTGACGCGCAAGCTCGGCGTGTCGGACATGACCGTGCGCCGCGATCTGGACGCGCTGGCCCGGCAGGGCGTGCTGGAGAAGGTGCACGGCGGTGCGGTGCCGGTGGTCGAGGCGAGTACGCACGAGCCGGGCTTCGAGGCCAAGTCGGGCCTGGAGCTGACGGCCAAGGAGGACATCGCGCGCTCGGCGGCCCAGCTGGTCGCGCCGGGCACCGCGATCGCGCTGTCGGGCGGTACGACGACGTACGCGCTGGCCCACCAGCTGATCGACGTGCCCGATCTGACGGTCGTGACGAACTCGGTGCGGGTGGCCGACGTCTTCCACGCGGCACAGCGGACCACGGGCCCCCGGCAGGGCGCGGCCACCGTGGTGCTGACCGGCGGGGTGCGCACCCCGTCCGACTCGCTGGTGGGCCCCGTGGCCGACCAGGCGATCGCGGCGCTCCACTTCGACATGCTGTTCCTCGGGGTGCACGGCATATCGGTCGAGGCCGGCCTGTCGACGCCGAACCTCGCCGAGGCCGAGACCAACCGGCGCCTGGTGCAGTCGGCGCGGCGCGTCGTGGTCGTCGCCGACCACACCAAGTGGGGCGTGGTGGGCCTGAGTTCGTTCGCGGCGCTGGAGCAGGTCGACACGCTGGTGACGGACGCCGGGCTGCCGGGCGAGGCGCGCGAGGAGATCTCCGAGCATCTGCGGCAGCTGTTGGTGGCGGGCAAGGCGGAGGCCTGACCCCCTTCAGGAGGCGGTGCTGACATCTGACGGGCCGCCAGCTATCGTGACGTTGCCCCGGTCAACCAACCTTCTCCGCCAAGGAGGTTCGCGTCCATGGCCCACCGTCTGCGCCCCGTCGGGCTCGAGTTCGTCGAGACCGCCCCCGTACGTCTGGTCTTCGCCCAGGAGATCTCCGCGACGCCGGAGGCGGTCTTCCATGCCCTCAACGACGACGTGCCGGGGTGGGCGGAGTGGTTCGCAGCCGTGACACATGCGCGGTCGGTCGACGACGGTGCGGGGCGTGACATCCGGCTGAAGGGCGGCGGGCGCTTCCGGGAGACGGTCATCGCGGCGAAGGAGGCCGAGGTGTACGCATACCGGGTCGACGTCACCAACGCGCCGGGCGCCCGGGCCCTCGCCGAGGAGTGGCGGCTCATTCCGACCGGGACCGGCACGCGCGTGCAGTGGACCTTCGCCGCGGACGGGACGGCAGCCTTCCGGCTGGTGGTGAAGGCGGCGCGGGCGGGGCTCGGGCGGGCTTTCCGGGACGCGGTGGTCTCGCTGGACCGGCGGCTCACGCGCCAGGGTTAGGGCTCAGCAGGGCCAGACGCCCGTCTCCAGCAGCGTGTCGATCGCCGCCGTGTACGGCTCGATGTCCAGTCCCTGCTCGGCCAGCCACGCGTTCGAGTAGTACTTGTCCAGGTAGCGGTCGCCCGGGTCGCACAGCAGCGTCACCACGCTCCCCTGCCGTCCCTCGGCCACCATCTCGGCGACGATCTTCAGCGCGCTCCACAGCCCGGTGCCGGTCGAGCCGCCCGCTCTGCGGCCGATGGCCCGCTCCAGGGCCCGTACGGCGGCGACGCTGGCCGCGTCGGGCACCTTCATCATCCGGTCGATCGCCCCTGGCACGAAGCTCGGCTCCATCCGGGGGCGGCCGATCCCCTCGATACGGGAACCGCGATCGCAGGCGACGTCCGGATCGCCGGTGGTCCAGCCCTCGAAGAAACAGGAATTCTCGGGGTCGGCGACGCAGATACGGGCGTCGCGCTGGGTGTAGTGGACGTAGCGCGCGAGGGTCGCGGAGGTGCCGCCGGTGCCGGCCGTGGCGACGATCCACGCGGGCTCCGGGAACCGCTCCAACTCCAGCTGGCGGAAGATGGATTCGGCGATGTTGTTGTTCCCGCGCCAGTCCGTGGCCCGTTCCGCGTAGGTGAACTGGTCCATGTAGTGGCCGCCGGTCTCCACCGCGAGGCGGGCCGACTCCTCGTACATCTTGCGGGAGTCGTCCACGAAGTGGCACTGCGCGCCGTGGAACTCGATCAGGCGGACCTTCTCGGCGCTCGTCGTGCGTGGCATGACGGCGATGAAGGGCACGCCGATCAGCTTCGCGAAGTACGCCTCGGAGACGGCCGTCGAGCCGCTGGACGCCTCGATCACCGGGCGGCCCGGCCGGATCCAGCCGTTGCACAGGCCGTAGAGGAAGAGGGAGCGGGCGAGCCGGTGCTTGAGGCTGCCGGTCGGGTGGGTCGACTCGTCCTTCAGGTACAGGTCGATGCCCCACTTCTCGGGCAGCGGGAAGCGCAGCAGGTGCGTGTCGGCCGAGCGGTTGGCGTCGGCCTGGACCTTGCGGACGGCTTCTTTCAGCCAGGCGCGGTAGGCAGCGTCGCTGTGGTCGACGTCGAGGGTTTCGCCGGTCCGGGCGGGCTGGGTCGTACTCACGGCGGTGCTCCTTAGGGCTTTTCGCCGACGGCATGTCGCGCTGCCGACGCACCGATCATAAGCACCTTCCGCACGCTTCTCACCTGCATAAACACCACTTTGAGCTGCTCAAAGAACGGCCTGGGGCAGAGGTGCGCCGGGGTGTGGGGGCGCATTCGGCGAGTGCTCCGGGCACTCGGTGCGCGGGACCCGTGCGTACTGGTGCTCGACGCCGGGTGCGGGCAGACTGCACCAAACGGGGACGCACACTGGATCACGACACGCGCCGGACCAGGACCCACGCGGGAGTACGGGCCGGCGCACCGGACGCGTACGAGGGGGCGGGCGGCATGGCGGAGCCGGAGTTCACGGCGACGGGCGTGCGGATCGGGAAACGGCTGCGTTCGCTCACCCGGGCCGGGCAGGTCCGGATCAGCGAGGGCAGGCTTGCGTTGCTCACCAGTTACGGCACCGAGATCGACAGCGCGCCGGTGCAGGCGGTGCGCGCGTCCAAGCCCTGGTTCGCCGCGGAGGACCGGGCGCTGGCGGACCTCAACGGCAAGCGGTACCTGCTGACCCTGGGCGATCACGATCCCGCACCGGGCGAGCCGGGGCCGCCCGCGGCCCGCCGGTTCATCGAGGCTGTACGGAAGGCCGCCGGGCGCGGCGGCTGACAGGCAGCAACCAGAGGGCGGCGGCGGGCCGCGAGTTGCGGTCCCGCACACCCTGGGCCACGCTGGTCTCACGTCACTCTGGGTTTACCGGCGATAACGCTGCGAACCAGCCCGCCGGGCACGACAGCAGGTGGTGGCTCCCTCAGGCACTCTGCTGGATCCGTCTTCCGTGTTCTTCCGGACCTCTCAGTCG
Organism: Streptomyces sp. NPDC001663; assembly: GCF_042893105.1. Lineage (NCBI taxonomy): Bacteria > Bacillati > Actinomycetota > Actinomycetes > Kitasatosporales > Streptomycetaceae > Streptomyces > Streptomyces sp. NPDC001663. The sequence continues at coordinate 495,699 of NZ_JBIAUR010000009.1, forward strand.
GGGAGTCGCAGCCGTGATCAGTCACCCAAGCAGGCACTGCACGGTGGAGCTCCAAGCCCTGCCGTCGCGGATCGGCCAGGTCCGCAGAATCGTCTCTGCGCAGTTGCGCTACTGGCATCTGGACCCACTCATCGACCGGGCCGCGCTCGGTGTGACGGAGCTGTTGACCAACGTCCACCGTCATGCCCAGCCCGACAAGCTGTGCACCGTGGAGATAGAGCTGCTGCTGGACCGGCTCACGGTCTCCGTGCACGACCACGACCCCCGCCTGCCCGAGGTACGGGACGTGGAACCCTCCGCCACCAGCGGGCGCGGGCTCGCCATGGTGGCCGCCGTCAGCGAGAGCTGGGGCGTGCGCCCCGACGGCGAGTCGGGCAAGGTCGTGTGGTTCACGCTGCCCACCGCGCCGGCCCCGGTCACCGCGCCGGCGCGCCGTCCGCGGCGTACGGCGGACAAGCCCGCCCACCGGTTCGCGGAGGTCGAGCACGCGGTCGACGGCCACAGGGCCGGACATGCTCCCGCCCGGTCGACCGTTGCCGGTTGATCGGGCGGTGATTGGTTGTAGCCGTTGAGGTGGGCCCGAGATCACTCGGTGGCGATGGCGCGCAGTACGTCCAGGCGCGCCGCGCGTCGGGCCGGGCGCAGGCCTGCCAGGGCGCCGGCGGTCAGGCCGACCAGGGCCACGACGAGCAGTTGTACCGGTGGGACCGCGAAGGCGAAGGCGCTGTCGCTCGCGCCGTCCGAGGCCTTTACCAGGACCCAGCCGAGGAAGGCGCCGAGGCCGAGGCCGCCGACCGTGCCGAAGGCTGCTACCAGGATCGACTCCCAGCGGACCATGGCGCGTAGCTGGGGGCGGGTCTGGCCGACGGCCCTCAGCAGGCCCAGTTCGCGGGTGCGTTCGTGGATGGCCAGGGTGAGGGTGTTGGCGATGCCGAGGAGTGCGATCAGAACCGCGAGGGCCAGCAGCGCGTACACGAGCGTGAGCATCATGTCGATACCGCCTGCCGAGGACTGTGCGTACTCGTCGCGGGTCTGCACCTCGGGGTTGCCGTACTGGGCGGCGGCCTTCTCGACTGCGGTCTTGCCCGCGGCCGTGCTCACGCCGTCCTTGAAGGAGACGGCGACGAGGGTGTCGGAGTCCTGGGTGCGGTGCGGGGCCCAGGCGGCGCGGGTGATGACGTAGTCGCCGGCGAGTTCGGACTGGCCGTAGACGGCGCGGACCGTGAAGGTCTGCTTCTTGCCGTCGGTGAAGGTGAGTTGGGCCTGGTCGCCGGTGGTGAGGTGTTGTTTGTCCGCCTCGGTGCGGGTGATGGCGATGCCGTCGGTGCCGAGGGCGCGCAGGGAGCCTTCCACCTTGCCGAGGTCGAAGGTGCGCTCCAGGGCGAGGGGGTCGGTGACGGTCAGTGCCCGTCCCTTGCCGTCGACCTGGGCGACTCCGCGGCCCAGTCCTACGGCCGTGTCGACCTCGGGCAGTTGCTGGATCGCGCCCGCGAGGCGGGGGCTCAGGCCGCTGCCGCCGGCGCCGAAGGACGGAGTGCTCACGGCGACGTCGCCCGCGAAGGAGCGGGAGACGGTCTGGTCCATGGTCGCCTTGAGCGAGGCGCCGAAGACGGTGAAGAGGGAGACCACGGCGACGCCGATCATCAGGGCGCTGGCGGTGGCGGCCGTGCGCTTGGGGCTGCGCAGGGCGTTGCGGCGGGCGAGGCCGCCGGTGACGCCGCGGAGTTTGTCGAGGGGGCCGCCGAGAATTCGTACGGCCGTCGTCGAGGCGACCGGTCCGAGGACGACGAATGCGGCCAGGGCGAGTACGGCGCCAAGTCCTGCCATCCACAGGGACGGCGAGACCAGGACGCCACTGAGCGTGGCGGCCACGGCGAGGGCGGCGAGGCCCATGCCGGTGACTGCGCGGGTGCGGGAGGCGCCGGAGGCGTCGACGGCCGTCTCGCGCAGGGCCGCCAGCGGGGCGGTGCGGCCGGCGCGGGCCGCGGGCAGGAGGGCGGAGCCCAGGCAGACCACGATGCCGACCGCCAGCGGGAGGGTCATGGACAGGGCACTGATGACCAGGTTGCCGTCGGGGAAGGGGAATCCGATCGCCGGGAAGAGCGCTTGGAGGCCGGCTGCGATGCCGATGCCGCCTGCGAGGCCGGCGACCGAGGCGGTGACGGCGACGACGGTGGCCTCTACGAGGGTGGTCGCGGTGACCTGGCGGCGGGAGGCGCCGAGGGCACGCAACAGGGCGTTCTCGCGGGTGCGTTGGGCCACGACGATCGCGAAGGTGTTGTGGATGGAGAAGGTGGCGACGAGCAGGGCGATGCCGGAGAAGACAAGGAGGAAGGTCGTGAAGATGGTCAGGAACTGGCTGGAGATCATGTCCGTGTTCTCCTGGGCCGACTCCTGACCCGTGATGGCCTCAACTCCCTTGGGAAGGGCGGGAGTCAGGCGGTCCACGAGTCCCTTCTCGCTGACGCCGGGGCCAGCTCGCACCTTGATGCTCGCCGCTTCGCCGGGGCGGGCCGTCAGGTACTTCTCGGCGTCGGCGCGGGTCATGCCGGTGAAGGTCACCTGTGCCATGCCGTCCTCGCCGCCGAAGGTCGCGAGGCCGACGATCGTCACCTTGACCGGGTCCGGGGTGCGGAGGGTGGTGGTGTCGCCGATCTCGAGGTCGCCCTTCTTGGCGGCGCCGCGGTTGACGACGACCTCGCCGGACTTCTGCGGGGCGCGGCCTTCGGCGAGTTGGTACGGGTTGAGCTTCGGGTCGGTGATCCAGTTGCCGGCGAGGGTGGGCGGTCCCTGGCCGCCGATGGGCTTGCCGTTCTTGCCGACCAGTTGGCCGGCGCCCTCGATGTCGGGCGCGGCGGCCGCGACGCCCGGCACCCTCTCGAGAGTGCTCACCAGCGCGGTGTCGACGGGCTGGCGGACGCCCTGGCTCTCGCCGGGTGTGGTGATGGCGTCGGCGCTGCGGACGACGGCGTCCGTGCCGCTGGTCGCGTTGCCGAACATGGTGTCGAAACTGGCGCGCAGCGTGTCGCCCATGACGAGGGTGCCGGCGAGGAAGGCGACGCCGAGGAACACGGCGAGGAAGGTGCCGGCGAAGCGCCGCTTGTGGGCGCGCAGGGAGGACACGCTCAGGCGTACGGCGGCGTTCATGACGGCACCTCGAAGGCTTTCATGCGGTCCAGGACCTTGTCGGGGGTCGGGGATTCCATGCGGTCGACCAGGCGGCCGTCGGCGAGGAAGACGACCTCGTCGGCGTGGGCTGCGGCCACCGGGTCGTGAGTGACCATGACGACCGTGCGGGAGGTCTGGCGCGCGGCGCGGCCGAGCAGGCCGAGGACCTCCTCGCCGGAGCGGGAGTCGAGGTTGCCGGTGGGCTCGTCGGCGAAGACGACGTCCGGCTGTCCGGCGAACGCCCTTGCCACGGCGACGCGTTGCTGCTGGCCGCCGGAGAGTTCGGAGGGCCGGTGGTGGAGGCGGTCGCGCAGGCCTACGACATCGATCAGCGCGTCGATCCACTCCGGGTCGCCATTGCCGCCCGCGAGGTCCAGCGGCAGCGTGATGTTCTCGGCGACGGTCAGCGTCGGGACCAGGTTGAACGCCTGGAAGACGAAGCCGACGCGGTCGCGGCGCAGGAGGGTCAGACGGCGGTCGTCGAGGCCGCCCAGGTCCGTGTCGCCGATGTAGGCGGTGCCTGAGCTGAGCGTGTCGAGGCCGGCCGCGCAGTGCATCAGGGTGGACTTGCCGGAGCCCGAGGGCCCCATGATCGCGGTGAAACGGCCGACCGGGAAGTCGACGCTCACCCCGTCCAGGGCCCTCACCTCGGTGTCGCCGCGGCCGTACACCTTGACGGCGTCGACGACCCGGGCGGCCGTGCGCATGGCGGTCGTGGTGGTCACGCCGCACCGCCCTTCGTGCGGCCGAACTGCTCGTCCAGCACGGACAGCCGGCGCCAGTACTCGTCCTCGTCGATCTCGCCGGAGGCGAAGCGGCGGCCGAGCACTGCGAGGGGCGAGTCGCCGGACGGGCGGGGGTCGTCCATCGCGCGCCAGGGTCCGCGCCGGCCGCGCCAGACGGTGCGGCGCAGCAGGGTGACGACGCCGATCACGACGGCCGCCCAGATCAGCGGGAAGAACAGGATCCACGGGCCGGGGCCGCCGTCCCAGTTCGCAAGGGTCTGCATCTCGAGTCATCTCCCGGGTGGGTCTTGTGGTTGATGCCTTGAGACTCGCGCCGGGGAGGGGTCCGGGTCGTCGTACGGCCAGCGGCAGTGTGTGTACCTCCCGGGGAGTACGCGGGCTTGTTCCCGCTGCTCCGCCGGGGGCTCGGAGCCGGGTGAAACGACCTCGACCTCTGTAACTACTAGTATGTACAGTGAGAGTATGAGCACCTCGGACCGACTGATCGAGTCCACCCGTGAGCTGCTGTGGGAGCGCGGATACGTGGGCACCAGCCCCAGGGCGATCCTGGAGCGCGCGGGCGCCGGACAGGGCAGCATGTACCACCACTTCAAGGGGAAGCCGGATCTCGCGCTGGCGGCGATCCGGCGGACCGCCGAGGAGTTGCGGGCTACCGCCGAGGGAGTACTCCGCGGGCCGGGGACGCCGTACGAGCGCATCGAGGCGTATCTGCGGCGCGAGCGTGACGTGTTGCGCGGCTGTCCCGTCGGGCGGCTGACCATGGATCCGGACGTCATTGCCAGCGACGAATTGCGTGCGCCGGTCGACGAAACCCTCGACGCGATTCGCGAGTTGATCGCCGGGATCGTCGAAGAGGGCAAGGAGCAGGGGCAGTTCGCGCCGTCGCTGGACGGTGAGGAGATCGCCGCGACCGTCCTGGCGACGGTGCAGGGCGGGTATGTCCTGGCGCGTGCCTCCGGCTCCTCCGCCGCCTTCGATGCCGGTGTCCGAGGTCTGCTCTCCTTGCTCGCCCAGCGATAGGAGTACCCGTACGTGCACATCACCAGGAAGCGCCCCGACACCCAGCAGGGCCCGGCAGAGAACTTCACCGGCTCAGTCTGGCTCGACGAGATAGCCACGCCCGCGGCGCCGTCCCGACTGCGCATGTTCAACGTCCATTTCACGCCCGGCGCGCACACCGCCTGGCACCGCCATCCGCACGGTCAGGTCCTGCACGTCCTGGAGGGCGAGGGGCTGGTGCAGCGCAAGGGTGGTGACGTGGAAGCGATCCGCGCGGGCGACACGGTGTGGATCGAGCCGGGCGAGTGGCACTGGCACGGTGCCGGGCCGCGCACCTTCATGACCCATCTCGCCGTCGTAGAGGCCGCGGAGGACGGCACGACCACGGAGTGGGACGTGCATGTCGGTCCGGCGGACTACCCAGTTGGCGATTCCCGGCACAACTCGGCCTGAGGAGGCATCCGATGCACGCCATGCAGTACGAGCTGACCCTGCCCGCCGACTACGACACCGCCGTCATCCGCGCCCGCGTCGCCCGCATCGGGCATCTGCTGGACGAGTGGGACGGCCTCGGTTTCAAGGCGTATCTGCTGCGCGAGCGCGGGCAGCACGGCTCGCCGGTCAACCAGTACGCGCCGTTCTACCTGTGGAACACCGTGGAGGGCATGAACGCGTTCCTGTGGGGCGGGGCTTTTCAGGGGCTCAGCAATGACTTCGGGCGGCCGTCGGTCCGTCAGTGGTCCGGACTGGCGTACGAGGACGGCGGCAGCGTCGGCTCTGCGGCGCGGTTCGCGGTGCGCAGGCGCCAACTCATGCCGGAGGGCGTTGAGTTGGCGGAGGTGATGGCGGACGCGGTGAGCGAGACGCAGCGGCTGGCCGGTGCCGACGGTGCGGTGCTGGCCGCGGCCGCCGTGGATGCGAGCCGCTGGGAGCTGGTCCACTTCTCGCTCTGGGAGCACGACGCGCCGAAGGCCGACGGCGACATGTTCCAGGTGCTGCATCTGTCGACGCCGGGGCGGGGGCGGTTGCCGCGGGGTCGGCAGTGGTGAGCAGCGTCCGTACGGTGCTGGGGGATGTGCGGCCCGAGGACCTGGGCGTGTGCGACGCGCACGACCATCTCTTCATCCGCAGCCCGCAACTGCCCGGCCGGGAACTCAACGACGCCACCGCCGCGCGGGCCGAACTGGAGGCGTTCCGAGCGGCCGGCGGGGCGAGCGTCGTCCAGTGGACCCCGTACGGGATGGGGCGGCGCGCCGCCGACCTGCCGTTGCTGTCCCGGGCGGCCGGTGTGCACGTGGTCTGCGCGACGGGACTGCACCAAGCGGCGCACTACGCACCGGAGTTACTCGAAGAGCTGCGCGGCAAGCTCGCCGAGGTCTTCGTCGGCGAACTGACCGAGGGCATCGGCACGTCGGGCGTCCGGGCCGGGCTCATCAAGGTCGCGGGCGGCTTCCACGCCCTGGACGCGCATGCACGCTGGAGTATGACCGCAGCGGCCGAGGCGCATCACGCGACGGGCGCGCCGATCGCCGTCCACCTGGAGCTGGGTACGGGAGCGCTGGACGTACTGGACGTGCTGTGCGGGGAGTTGGGGGTGCCGCCGCGCCGGGTGATCCTCGGTCATCTGAACCGCTCCCCCGACTTCGTGGTCCAGCGGCAGGCGGCCGAGTCGGGCTGCTGGCTGGCGTTCGACGGCCCCTCCCGCGCCCATCACGCCACCGACTGGCGAATGCCGGACGCCGTACGGGCCCTGGCCGAGGCCGGTTTCGGGCATCGGCTGCTGCTCGGCGGGGACACCGTGGTCGCCGGGGCGCGGTCGGTCGACGGCGGGCCCGGGATGCCGAATCTGCTGCGCAGGGTGCGGCCGCGGCTGGCGCGGGAGCTGGGTGCGGAGCTTACGGACCGCGTCCTCACGGCGAACCCCGGCCGGGCGTTCGCCGTGGAGTGGCGCTGAGCGGAACGGGGCTCTGTCCTGCTGCGCCCCACGGTCCGCCAGGAGCAGGACGTCGAGGACCGGTCTGGCTGAGCCGGCTCACCGGCAGAGTTCGTCGATGTCGTCGGAGAAGGTCGGGAACTCGGCCCGGGCGGCGGTGACGATCTCGCGGGTGGTTCGGCGCGGGGTGGTCGCATGCCGCTCGGCGAGCTCGGTCAGTGCGGTATTGGGGCGTGCCTCGTACTGTTCGTACTCCACGATCTCCATCGGGCCCAGGCCGTCGGCCAGGACCCACAGGAAGTCGGACAGGTTCGCCGCCACCACTCCGCGCTCGCCCTCCGAACCCAGGAACACCACGGGCTGGTCGGCGAGGGGCCGCCCCGGCCGCACGCACCACAGGGCAGCCAGACCGCCCGTGCCGTCCTGGCCGAAGACCCGGTAGGCGTCGCCGACCAGCTCGTGGTTGCCGGTCCAGTGGCGCAGCCAGTCGGTGGTCTCCTCGGCGGAGTCGAAGGCGTCGTACGGCTCGAAGTCGACGCCCTCGCCCTCGTCGTAGTCGAACTCCACCCGGGCCACGTCGACGAGGGCAGGCGGAAAGCTGCGGTCGTCGTGTCTCGTCTCGATCATGCACGCAGGCTAGCCGCTGCCACTGACAACGGCCCTACGCCACCGAGATGTCCACCGACGGCCGCAGCTTCGCCGCCGCGGCCAGCGCCTCGTGCACCGGGTGGCTGTCGAAGACCGCCAACAGGGCCTCGTCCGCCGGGTGTTCGGCGGCCGGGTAGGCGATCTGCTCGTACGCCGCCTGGAAGCGCGGGCCCCAGCGGCGGGCGCCGAGGCGGGCCGTGCGGGAGCAGTTGTCGACCATGTACGCCACGTTCCGCGCGTGCATGTACGGCAGCAGGGAGTCGACCGCCTCGATCACGGACTCGTTGACGATCTCCGACCAAGGGTGGCCGCGTTCGGCGAACTCGTCGATCTGGGCGGTCATGGTGGCGACGAACACGCCGGCGGTGAACGGGTCGACGGGCAGGGCGTGTTCACCGCGGCGGGCGTGCACCTCGTCGCTGACCGCCCACATCGGGGAGCCACCGATCTCGCTCATCGGCCGGTTGCCCAGGCGCCGTTCGGCGAGGATCACGCTACGCAGTTCGGTGCCGTCGACGACCTCGTCGTAGATCTCGGCGACGATCTCGCGGGCCGGTCCGTACGTGGCCGTGTACGCGCGGTCGAAGACCTCCCGGCCGGCCGGGTCGAGGCCCTCGCGCACGGCGCGCAGGCCGGTGTGCGAGATGGTGCGGGCGATCGGGCCGGTGATGTTCTCGCAGGACCGCTCGTAGGCGGTCACCTCGTCGGCCCCGGCGAGGCGAAAACGGGTGTGGAGGCTCTCGACGATGCCGTGGACCGCCCCGAGCAGGATGGCGCGTTCGCCGACGATGTCGGAGAGGTACTCGCTGTCGAGCGTGGTGCGGAAGGTGTACGGCGATCCGAGCGCGACCGACCAGCCGAGTGCGAGGTCGGTGGCCCGGCCGTCGGGGTCGGCGTGGACGGCGTAACTGCTGTTGATTCCGGCGCCGTTGATCTCCTCGCCCTGCTGGTAGAGGCGGCGCACGGAGTCACCCATGCCCTTGGGGCACACGGCGATCACCCCGTGCCCGGGCGGGAACTCCCCGCCGGTTTCCCGGAGATGGCCGAGCAGGAAGCCGTGCGAGAGGCCGATGACCGCGCCCGGCTCGAGAGCCGCGAAGATCTCCTGGTGGTGGGTGGCGAGTGCGGCGTCCGCGATCAGGAGGATCACCAGGTCGCTGTCGGCGGTGACGGCGAGCCAGTCGCCGAGCGTGCCGTCCTCCTCGGTGAAGCCGTGGGCGCGGGCGTCGGCGGCCGAGGCGGAGTTCGGGCGCAGACCGACGGCCACGTGGATGTCCGTGCCGGCCAGCGAGTCCCGCAGGTTGAGGGCCTGGGCGCGGCCCTGGGGGCCCCAGCCGAGCACGCCGATGCGCTGCACGCCGGCGAAGGCCTGCGGCAGCAGCGGGAAGAGGTGCCGGCCGCCGCGGAGGATGGTCTCGGTGCCGCCGGGCACGGCCATGGTTTCGAGGGGGAAGACGCGGGAGGAGTACGTCGTGGTCGAGGTCATGGTCGAGTTGTAGGCTCCGGCAGAGCATTGCAGCAAGCGCAACATCTGCAGCGGAGTGTTGCGGGAAGCGAAAGGGCCAGGTGAGCGGATGCGCGACGACCATCGGGAGCTGCGGCTCTTTCTGCATCTGGCGCAGACGCTGAACTTCGGGCGGACGAGCCTCGACTGCCATGTCAGCCCGGCGACACTCACGCGTACGGTGCAGCGGCTGGAGACGGATCTCGGGCATCTGCTGTTCGAGCGCGGGCCGCGCGGGGTGTCGCTGACTGCGGAGGGGCACCGGTTTCGTGAATACGCCGTCCAGGCGCTGGAGTTGTGGCGCTCCTACCGCGAGGAGCATCCCGATCCGGCCCAACTCACCGGCCGTCTGGCGCTGTTCGCCACCGTAACCGCCTGCCAGGCGCTGCTGCCCGACCTGTTGGCTCCCTTCCGCACCGCCCATCCCCAGGTCCTCCTCGACCTGCGCACCGGTGACGCGGCGGCCGCGCTGGCCCGGCTGGACGAGGGGGAGGTGGACGTGGCCGTCGCGGGGATCCCGGCGCGGCTGCCGGAGGGGCTGGTCGGCCGCACGGTGGCGGTTACCGAGCTGGTCCTGGTCACGGCACGGGATCGCCCGGACCCCGGTCTCGACGGACCCTTCGTCCTCCCCCACCGCGGGCTGGTGCGCGAGGCCGCCGACCGCTGGTTCCGTACCCGGGGCACGACACCCGAGGTGGCCTGCGAGCCGGACGGCCACGAAGGGCTGCTGACGCTGGTCGCCCTGGGCTGCGGCACGGGCGTGGTCCCCCGCCTCGTGCTGGAGCACAGCGCGGTGCGCGACCGGCTGGCGGTGATTCCGGCCGATCCGGCGCCGGAGCGGTTCGAGATCGGGTTGTGCGTACGGCGGGCCGATCTGCGGCGGCCGTTGGTGGCGGCGCTGTGGAGCCTGTGTCAGTGAGTCGGCCTGTGCATCACGACGGGTGGCTCGGGACGTGGCGGGTCGGAGCTCGGGCGGTCAGGAAGCAGTCATGCCGAGGTCGAGCCGCTCGATGCGCTCCACGTTCCCCCGGTCCTCGGCGTCCTCGCTGGCCTCGCCCGCGAACCAGGCGTCGAGGATCTCCTTCAGCAGTGGCTCGGAGGTCAGGCGGAGGCTGAGCGCAAGTACGTTGGCGTCGTTCCAGCGGCGGGCGCCGTCCGCCGTGTAGGCGTCGGTGCACAGGGCGGCCCGTACGCCCGGCACCTTGTTCGCGGCGATGGACGCGCCGGTGCCGGTCCAGCAGCACACGACCGCCTGGTCCGAGGCCCCCTCGGCGACCTCGCGCGCGGCGGCCTCCGAGCAGGCGGCCCATTGCGGGTCGTCGCCGGGGCTGAGCGCCCCGTGGGTCACTACGTCGTGGCCGCGTCGCCGCAGCTCCGTGACGAGCGTGCGCGCCACGGGTTCGTCCATGTCCGAGGAGACCGAGATCCGCATGCTCGGAGCCTAGCCTCCCAGCGCGCGGGCGAGCAGGTCGCGGCGGTTGTGGGTGCCGGTCTTCGCGAACACCGACTTCAGGTGGTCCTGCACGGTGTGCTCCGAGACGTACATGCTGCCGGCCACGGTATGGCTGTCGGCTCCCGTGGCGAGCAGGCCGAGCAGTTCGCTCTCCCGTGGGGTGAGGGCGAAGGCGCGGGCGTAGACGGCGAGCCGCTCGCCCGGTGAGGTCTCCTCGATGGTGACGGCGATGGTGCGCCGCTCCGTCGGCCCCTCCTCCCCCAGCCTGGCCGCGCGCAGTGTCAGCCACAGCCCGTCGGTGAGGTGCACGCGCGCGCGTGGCGGATGCGGGTCCACGCCCGCCTCCACCGCCAGAAGCTGCGCGGCCACGTTGTACGCGCCGGCCGGCACGGGCGGACGCCCCTGCTCCGGCGGGACGAGTACGCGCAGGTAGGCATGCGTGTCGGGGGTCTGCCCGAGGACCTGGAGCTCGGGCGAGAGCAGCAGCACCAGTGGCCCGGGCCGGGGCGCCTCCCGCTGCCGTACGACGAAGGTGGCGGCCTGGCTGCGGCGCAGCGCGGCGGTGATCGGTGCGGTGAGGCGGGCCAGGTGGGCGGCCTCGGCAGGGCTGAAGTCGCGGCCGGCCCGCCAGAGGTCGAGGAAGCCCCAGCTGCCGTGGCGGTCCCGGAAGGCCATGGAGGCGACGTCCCGGATGCGGTGGGCCTGCAGCAGGTCGCGCCACAGGGGCCCACGGTCGCCCTCAGGACGGTCGCTCAGCAGGGCGACATCGCGCACCGCGGTCCAACGGTTGGCCCGGGTCAGGTACTTGAGGCGGATCAGCCGGGGCAGCTCCGGCAGACACGGCACATCGGCGACGGGCGCGCAGCCGACCGCCGTCTCCGGGTCGGTCAGCAGGAACGCGTATGCGTCGAACCCGACGGCGGCCCGCACCTCGTCGAGGAGCCGCAGACGCAGCTCCCGGGCATCGCCACCGGCCTCGCACAGCCGGACGATGCGGTCGTAGCGGGCCGCGAGCCGGTCCTGGTCGGCCATGATCCGAGCGTACGCCGCGGCCCCGGATCTCCGGGTGTTCCGGGACCGTGCCGCGACTCCCCCCACATGTCTGGGATGTACGGCGGCCCGGCCTGCCGCCCAGCATGAAGGTGACCGGCGAAAACGGCCCGAGGAGGAGTCATGCCGACCCTGCACATCGAGCATCCGATCACGGACTTCGCCGCCTGGAAGGCCGCATTCGACCGCTTCGCCGAGGCGCGCGCGGGTGCGGGCGTGCGGCGCCATAGGGTCCAGCGGCCGGTCGACGATGCCGCGTACGTCGTCGTGGATCTGGATTTTGACGATGTGGCCGGGGCCGAGCGGTTCCTGGGTTTCCTCAGGGCGCGGGTGTGGTCCTCGGCCGAGAACGCGCCCGCCCTGGCCGGCACGCCGCGGACGCGGATTCTGGAGACCGCCGAGGAGGGGTGACCGTCAGGCGAGCGCTCCCAGCGGATCGTCCAGCACCGGCTGCCACGCCAACTCCGCCGCTCCGACAAGGCTGTTGTGGTCGAGGGTGCAGGCGAGGATGGGGACGCCGCCGCTCTGGCCCCACAGGCTGCGGTCGGCGACGACGGCGCGCAGGCGGTCGGGGTCGGCGTCGAGGAGGGTGCGGTGCAGGCCGCCGAGGATGATGCGGTCGGGGTTGAGGATGTTGACCAGGCCCGCGAGGCCGAGGCCGAGGCGGTCGATGAGGGCCTCGGTGGCCGTACGGATGGACGGATCGTCGTAGTGGTTGCGGATCAGGTCGATGGCCTGTTGGAGGAGGGAGACCTCGGGGCCGGGGTCGCGGCTGGCCGCCGTGAGCAGGGCCAGCGGGTCGGCCTCGACGTCGAGGCAGCCGCGGCTGCCGCAGTGGCAGGGACGGCCCTCGGGGTTGACGGTGAGGTGGCCGACCTCCAGGGCGAGGCCCGAACTCCCGGTGTGCAGGCGGCCGTCGAGGACCAGCGCGCCGCCCACGCCCCGGTGGCCGGTGGCCACGCACAGCAGGTCCCGGGAGCCGCGGCCCGCACCGTGCCGGTGCTCGGCGAGGGCGGCGAGGTTGACGTCGTTGCCCGTGAACGCCGGGCCGGTGAGGCCGGCCGCGCGTACACACTCCGCGAAGATACGGCGGACGGGTGCGCCCGCCGGCCATGCCAGGTGCAGGGGGTTGAGGGCCAGGCCGTCGGGCTCGGCGACCGCGGACGGTACGGCGAGGCCGGCGCCGACGCAGCGCCGCCCCGTCGAACGCAGCAGCTCGGCGCCCGCCTCGACGACCGAGCCGAGGACCTTCGCCGGGTCGGCGTCGACGGTCTCGCAGCCGGGTGCGGTGGCGACGATGCGGCCGCCCAGGCCGACCAGCGCGGCCCGGAACCCGTCGGCGTGCACCTGCGCGGCAAGCACGACCGGGCCGTCCTCGGCGACCGCGAGCCGGTGCGAGGGCCTGCCCTGCGAGCCGGCCGCCGCGCCGGGCCGGGCGTCGACCCGGATCAGCCCGAGGGCCTCCAGTTCGGCGGCGACCGCGCCGGCCGTCGCCCGCGTCACCCCGAGCTCGGCGGTGAGCACGGCGCGGGTCGGCGCACGTCCGGTGTGCACGAGCTCCAACGCGGGCCCGAGCGCACCGCGCCCCCGGTCCAACCGCGCCCTCGAGGTGGTCCCTTCCCCCGCCGGCCGGGGGTCCGCGTTGCCGCTCATGAGGGCGAGTCTCCCATGATCCGCAGTTGTGTCGGCCTACAGGCCACTGACCCGAAGCGTGATGTTCAGACGTCCGGACAGCCCCAACTCCGGCGGCCCGGTGCCCGCGTACACCCGGGGCACCCCGTGATACGCGAGCCGCGACGGCCCGCCGAACACGAAGAGGTCCCCGCTGCGCAGCTCGACGTCCGTGTACGGCTTGGCCCGGGTCTCGGTGTTCCCGAAGCGGAAGACGCACGTGTCGCCGAGGCTCAGCGACACCACTGGTGCGTCCGCCTTCTCGTCGCTGTCGCGGTGCATGCCCATGCGGGCGTCGGCGTCGTAGAAATTGATCAGTGCTATGTCATACGGCACCTTGCTCGGTGCCATGTCACACGCCACTGGCCCCGTCCCCAGGGCATCCACGACCGCTCGCCGCCCCAGCTCGTCCAGCCACGTGGGAAACGGTTTCACGGGAGCGCCGTCACCGTCCACGACCGTTCGCGCATAGGCGTACGGGTGCCAGTGCCAGCCCAGGCAGACCTGGCGGGAGGTCATCGTGCCGCCACCGGGTGTGCGGACGGTGCGCAGGCCGGCCGGGGGTCGGGCCCATTCCCGGCACGCCTCCAGCAGCTCCCGCTGCCGTCCCGCGTCCAGCCAGTCCGGCACGTGCACCGCGCCCGGTGCGACCTCCGTGCGAGCCCTGGGGAACAGCTCGGCATCCATGCTCCCCATCCTGCCCGACGGGGCCGCCCGACCGGGGCTGAGCTGGGGCTCGGCTAGCCTTGACGCACGATGAACGACCGTATGACGACGCCGTGGGGCGAGCTCGAGCTGGCCCGTTTTCCCGAGGATCCGCGCGACAGGCTGCGTGCCTGGGACGCCTCCGACGAGTATCTGCTCAGGCATCTCGCCGGTGAGAAGGTCCCGCTGTCCGGCACGGTCGTGGTCCTCGGGGACCGCTGGGGTGCCCTGGTCACCGCGCTCGCGGAGCACCGGCCCGTGCAGATCACCGACTCCTTCCTCACGCAGGAGGCGACCCGGGCGAACCTGGCCCGGGCGGGCGTCGAGACCGGTGCCGTAGGGCTGCTGACCAGCCAGGATGCGCCGCCGGAGCGTATCGACGTTCTACTGGTCAGGGTGCCGAAGAGTCTCGCGCTGCTGGAAGACCAGTTGTCGCGGCTGGCGCCCTCGGTGCACGAGGGGACGGTCGTCGTCGGGACGGGGATGGTCAAGGAGATTCACACCTCCACGCTGCAGTTGTTCGAGCGCATCCTCGGGCCGACCCGCACCTCGCTCGCCGAGAAGAAGGCCCGGCTGATCTTCTGCACGCCGGATCCGGCGCTGGAGCGGCCCGCCAACCCGTGGCCGTACAGCTACGCGCTGCCCGAGGGGGTCGGTGCGGTGTCGGGGCGGACCGTCGTCAACCACGCGGGGGTGTTCTGCGCCGACCGGCTCGACATCGGCACCCGGTTCTTCCTGCAGCATCTGCCGAGCGGGCCCGGGGCCCGGAGGGTCGTGGATCTCGGGTGTGGCAACGGAGTTGTCGGTACGGCGGTGGCGGTCGCCGATCCGGCGGCCGAGGTGCTGTTCGTGGACGAGTCGTTCCAGGCCGTGGCCTCGGCGGAGGCGACGTACAAGGCGAACGGGGTGCCGGGGCACGCCGAGTTCCGGGTCGGGGACGGGCTGGCGGGGCTGCCGGCCGACAGTGTGGACCTGGTGCTCAACAATCCGCCGTTCCACTCGCACCAGGCGACGACCGACACCGCGGCGTGGCGGATGTTCACCGGGGCGCGGCGCGTGCTGCGGCCCGGCGGCGAGCTGTGGGTGATCGGAAACCGGCACCTGGGCTACCACGTGAGGCTGCGCAAGGTGTTCGGCAACAGTCAACTGGTGGCCAGCGACCCGAAGTTCGTGGTTTTGAAGGCCGTCAAGAGATAGTCACGACCGGGCGAGCGTCCGGATGATCCCGGTCACCGCCCGCACCATCGCCTCCCTGCCCACACTCAGGTACTTGCGCGAGTCGACCGCCTCGGGGTGGGTGGCGAGGAACTCGCGGATCGCGCCCGTCATCGCCATGTTGAGGGCGGTGCCGACGTTCACCTTGGCGATGCCGCCCGCGACCGCCGCGGCCAGTTCGTCGTCCGGGACGCCGGAGGAGCCATGCAGGACGAGCGGCACGTCCAGGGCTGCGGACAGCCGTTTGAGCAGGTCGTGATCGAGGGTGGCGGTGCGGGTCGTCATGGCGTGCACGCTGCCGATGGCGACGGCGAGGGCGTCCACGCCGGAGTCGGCGACGAAGGCACGCGCCTCGGCGGGATCGGTGCGCGCGCCGGGCGCATGGGCGTCCAGCGGCGGCTCGCCCGCCTTGCCCCCGACCTGCCCCAACTCGGCCTCGATCCACAGCCCTTGGGCGTGCGCCCAGTCGACGGCGGCCCGGGTCGCGGCGAGGTTCTGCTCGTAGGGCAGGCGGGCCGCGTCGTACATCACGGAGCTGAATCCGGCGTCCGCCGCCTGCCGCAGCAGGTCGTCGCTCTGGATGTGGTCGAGGTGCAACGCCACGGGTACGGCGGCGCGTTCGGCGGCGGTGACGGCGGCGCGGGCGAGCGGGAGGAGGCGGCCGTAGCGGAACTTGACGGCGTTCTCGCTGACTTGGAGGACGACGGGTGCGTCGGCCGACTCGGCGCCGGCGATGACGGCCTCGACGTGTTCGAGGGTGATGATGTTGAAGGCGGCGACGGCGGAGTGCTCGGCGGCGGCGCGGGTGACGAGTTCGCCGGTGGTGACGAGGGGCACGGCTTCTCCCTTCGAAGGGGCGCGTCGGAGATCTTCGACGGATGTGTCGGAGGACTTCGGCGGACGCGTCAGGGCGTGAGGATCACCGAGCGGGTGAGGTGGCGGGGGCGGTCCGGGTCGAGGTCGCGGGCCGCGGCGACGGCGACCGCGAGGCGCTGGGCGCGGACCAGTTCGGCGAGCGGGTCGAGGTCGCCGGCGATCCACAACCCGCCGGTGGCGCGCACCTGTTCGGCCAGGCCGTCGGGGGCGTCGCCGAGCATCCAGGTCGCCGTGCCGCGGGTGGTGATGCTGATGGGGCCGTGCCGGTACTCCATCGCCGGGTAGGCCTCGGTCCAGGCGAGCGAGGCCTCGCGCATCTTCAGCCCGGCCTCGTTGGCCAGGCCGACCGTCCAGCCACGGCCGAGGAAGGTGAACTGCGTGCAGGCGACGAGGCCTTCGGGCAGCGGGGTCGAGAGCGCGGCGCGGGCGTCGGCCACGACGGCGTCCGTGTGCAGGCCCAGGTGCGCCCGGAGCAGGGTCAGCGCGGTGGTCGCGAACCGCGTCTGCACGACGGACCGTTCGTCCGCGAAGTCCAGTACGACGACGTCATCGGCCGCCTGCATCACGGGGGTGTGCGGGTCGGCGGTGATCGCGGTCGTGCGCGTGCGCCCCTTCAACTCGCCGAGGAGTTCGAGGACTTCGGTGGTGGTGCCGGAGCGGGTGAGGGCGAGGACCCGGTCGTAGGAGCGGCCGTGCGGGAATTCGGAGGCGGCGTAGGCGTCCGTCTCGCCGAGGCCGGCGCCCTCGCGCAGCGCCGCCACCGCCTGTGCCATGAAGTACGAGGTGCCGCAGCCGACGATCGCGACCCGCTCCCCCGGCGCCGGGAGCGTCCCGCGGTGCCGCTCCGCCTCGGCGGCGGCGCGTGTCCAGCACTCGGGCTGGCTGGTCAGCTCGTCCTCGACGTGGGTCATGACGTACCCCTCTCCCGCTTGCATGTTCTTGCAAGATATAGCCAACTTTCGAGCACAATCAAGCATGCCGCTGGATGTGGGGTGCGCTAGGGTCGCCGGGAGATCGAGGAACGGAGGCGGGGCATGTCGCGGGACGCCCGCTGGAAGGCGCTGTTGGAGCTGCTCGTCGAGCGCGGCCGGCTGGACGTCGAGGAGGCGGCCGTCGAGCTGGAGGTGTCGGCCGCGACGATCCGGCGCGACTTCGACCAGCTCGCCGAGCAGCAGATGCTGGTGCGCACCCGGGGCGGCGCGGTCGTGCACGGGGTGTCGTACGAGCTGCCGCTGCGCTACAAGACGGCCCGGCACGCCTCCGAGAAGCAGCGGATCGCGAAGGCGGTGGCGGATCTGATCGCGCCCGGCGAGGCGGTCGGTCTGACGGGCGGCACGACCACCACCGAGGTGGCCCGCGCCCTCGCCGTACGCAGCGATCTCACCTCCGGCACGCCCGCGCTCACCGTCGTCACCAACGCGCTCAACATCGCCAACGAGCTTGCCGTGCGCCCCCAGTTCAAGATCGTGGTGACCGGCGGGGTCGCCCGCCCGCAGTCGTACGAGCTCATCGGGCCGCTCGCGGACGGTGTGCTCGGTCAGATCACGATCGATGTGGCGGTGCTCGGCGTGGTCGCCTTCGACGTCACGCACGGCGCCGCCGCGCACGACGAGGCGGAGGCCGCGATCAACCGGCTGCTGTGCGAGCGTGCCGAGCGGGTGATCGTCGCCGCCGACTCCAGCAAGCTGGGGCAGCGGGCGTTCGCCCGGATCTGCGCGGCCGAGGTCGTGGACACCCTGGTCACGGACACGGCGGCGAGCGCGGAGGCGGTGCGTCGCTTCGAGGAGGCGGGCATCACGGTGGTCGCGGTCTGATCCGGGACGGCACCCTCCGACCACTGCGATCCTCGCGCTCGCAGGCCCCATCCGGCCTAGGCTGGGGTGCGGGATGCGTATCGGGGCAGGGAGGCTGCGATGGGCTCAGTGGCGAGCGACGAGGACGTCCCGGGGGCGGGGCCTCGTTATCTGCCGATCGCCGAGCACGGGCTGATCGGTGATCTGCGCAGCGTGGCCCTGGTCGGGACCGACGGCACCATCGACTGGTACTGCTGCCCGGCCTTCGACGCGCCGAGTGTCTTCGCGGCGATCCTGGACGCGGAGCGCGGCGGGGCCTTCGAGCTGGCGGCGTCCGTGCCGGCGAAGACGAAGCAGTTCTACTTCCCCGACACCAACGTACTGATCACCCGCTTCTTCACCGAGGACGGCGTCGGTGAGGTGCAGGACTTCATGCCGGTCAACGGCGGCGCGGTGGAGGCCGAACGGCACCGGCTGATCCGGCGGGTGGTGTGCGTGCGCGGCTCGATCCCGTTCCGTACGCGGGTCGCCCCGCGGTTCGACTACGGCGCTCGCCCGCACACCGTGCGTCTGGCCGGTGAGGTGGCGGTCTTCGAGTCCGACGGGCTGTCGCTGGCACTGACGGCGACGGTGCCGCTGGAGGCCCAAGGGCTGGACGCGCGGGCCGAGTTCAAGCTGTCCGAGGGCGAGTCGGCGGTGTTCGCGCTGGACCAGGTCGGCGGCGACGTGGAGCCGCGCCGTTGCGCGCGGGTCGAGGCGGAGGAGCAGTTCGCCACCACGGTGGCGTACTGGCGGCGCTGGCTGTCCGCCTCCAAGTACCGAGGCCGCTGGCGGGAGATGGTGCACCGCTCCGCCCTCACCCTGAAGCTGCTCACCTACGCGCCCACCGGAGCGATCGTGGCCGCGCCGACCACGAGCCTGCCCGAGCAACTGGGCGGCGAGCGCAACTGGGACTACCGGTACGTGTGGGTGCGCGACGCCGCCTTCTGCGTGTACGCGCTGCTGCGGCTCGGCTTCACCGAAGAGGCCGAGGCGTTCATGAAATTCGTGACCCGGCACGTCAGTCCGGGCGACGGCAAACCCTCCGGTCCCCTGCAGATCATGTACGGCATCGACGGCCGCACCGACCTCACCGAGGCCGAACTCGACCACCTGGAAGGACATCAGGGCTCCGCGCCGGTGCGGGTCGGCAACGCCGCCGCCGAACAGCTCCAACTCGACATCTACGGCGCGCTGATCGACTCGATCTACCTCTACGACAAGTGGGCCAAGCCCATCTCCAGCGACCAGTGGGACGACGTGTGCGCGCTGGTGGAGTGGGTCTGCGAGAACTGGGACCAGCCCGACGAGGGCATCTGGGAGACCCGCGGCGGCCGCAAGAACTTCCTCTACTCCCGCCTGATGTGCTGGGTGGCGATCGAACGGGCCATCCGCATGGCCACGCGGCGCGGTCTGCCCGGCGACCTGCTGCACTGGCGCGAGTGCCGCGACACGATCTACCGGCGGATCATGAAGCGGGGCTGGTCGGAGACCCGTCAGGCGTTCGTCCAGCACGAGGACGGCGACGTGCTGGACGCGGCCGTCCTGATGATGCCGCTGACGAAGTTCATCGCGCCCACCGACCCCAAGTGGCTGTCCACGCTGGACGCGCTCACCCACGACCTGGTGTCCGACTCCCTCGTCTACCGCTACGACCCGATGGCCAGCCCCGACGGGCTGCGCGGCGACGAAGGCACCTTCTCCATCTGCTCGTTCTGGTACGTCGAGGCCATGGTCCACGCCGGCCGCATCGACGAGGCCCGCCTCGCCTTCGAGAAGATGCTCACCTACGCCAACCATCTCGGCCTGTACGCCGAGGAGATCAGCCACACCGGCGAGCAACAGGGCAATTTCCCCCAGGCGTTCACCCATCTCGCGCTCATCAGCGCGGCCTTCAACCTGGACAAGGCCCTCGGCTGACAACTGGGTCCACCGACACGGGTGTCGGTAGATCCACCCCGCATCCGCCGCCCAGGCCCAGGGACGAGGGGCCCCGCGGCCGGAAGGATTCATGACGTCGGCAAACGGACCGACTCGGAATCCATCTCACGGACTCGGGGGAACACCCATGAACGAAACCTTCGCCCGGCGCCTGACGGGCGTCGCCGGCATCGCTGCCGCGGCCGCGCTCATCGTCGAAGTGCCCCTGTACTTCGTCTACTCGGGCCCGCCGCCGGACGCGAACGTGCTCACGAGGCTGCTTCTCGGAATCGTCGCCCTCGCCTGCCTGGTCGTGTTCGTGACGGCCTTCCGCGAACTGGTCAAGCGCACGCGTCCGGACTACGAGTGGGCGGGTTCGCTTGCCTTCGCCACAGGGCTGGTCTACGCGACCATCACCCTGGTCTCCATGGGGCTGGAGGCAGGCGCGGTGATCGCCACCGACCATCCGATCGATCCGACCATCACAGTCAACGGCACATACATCCTCTACGGGTCGATCTCCCGGCTGATGCTGGCGCTGTTCCTGACCGCGGTCGGCTACATCGTCTCGCGCACCGACGTGCTGCCACGCTGGATCAGCCGCTCGGCCTACGTCCTCGCCGCGATCAACCTGGCCTTCGTGCCGTCCCTGTTCTTCGGCAACACGCCCGCGCACTTCTACGCGGCGAACGGCTGGGGCACGACCGCCTCGATGGGGGCGATCCTCAGCTACTGGCTGCTGGCCGTGGGAATCTCCACCTATCGCAGCTCGACGCGCGTGCGCCACTCGGTCGCCGCGTAGCCTCAGCAGCAGATCATCCAGTGGGCGGGACAGCGACCAGCTGTCCCGCCCGACCGCACGTGACCTCATCACTGGAGCCCTGATGACGAGCCTCGACGGCATACCCGGCCCCTCCGCGGACGAACTCGACACGCCGTCCGCGCTGACGCTCTCCCGGGTGCGGCTGGGTGCGGGTGGGCCGCTGGGCAGTGTGCGCATCGCCGAGGGCAAGGTCGTCGCCGTCGCCGCGGAGGTTGAGCTCGAGGGCCCGGTGCTCGACCTGGACGGTCGCACCGTACTGCCGGGTCTGTGGGACGCGCATGTGCACGCCGCGCAGTGGGCCGGCAACCGTCACCGGGTGGATCTGGCCGGCATGGACTCCGCGCGGGAGGTCGCCGAGGCAGTACGGCTGCACTCGGTGGGCCTGCCCGCGGGCGAGGTGCTCATGGGGCAGGGGTTCCGTGACGGACTGTGGCCCGACGTTCCGCACAAGGCGCTGCTCGACCGGGTGTGCCCGGACCGGCCGGTCGCGCTGATCAGCGCCGATCTGCACGCCGCGTGGCTGAACTCGGCGTGTCTGAAGCTGGTCGGCCGGGGCGACCACGCGACGGGCCTCCTGCGCGAGCACGAGGCCTTCGAGGCACTCCAGGCACTGCCCGAGGTTCCGGCCGAGGTCCTGGACCGGTGGGTGGCGGAGGCCTGCCGGGACGCGGCCGCGCGCGGAGTCACGGGCGTCATCGACTTCCACTTCTCGGACAACATCGCCGACTGGAGCCGCCGCGGGGCGAGTTCACCACTGGATGTGCGGGTGCAGGCGGCCCTCTATCCACGGCACCTGGACGCGGCGATCGAGCGCGGGCTCCGGACGGGTGACGTCCTGCCCGGAACCGGCGGCCTGCTGCAGGTCGGCCCGCTCAAGCTTTTCACGGACGGCTCCCTCAACACACGGACCGCGCTGTGCTGCGACCCGTATCCCGGCCTGGAGGGCACGCAGGAGGCGTACGGCATCGAGGAGACGCCGTACGAGGAGCTCGTACGGCTGATGCGGCGCGCCGTCGTGCACGGCATCGAACCCGCGGTGCACGCCATCGGCGACCGGGCCAACACGCTTGCCCTCGACGCGTTCGCGGCCGTCGGCCGCCCGGGCCGCATCGAGCACGCGCAGTTGCTGACGGCCGCCGACATCGGGCGATTCGCGGAGTTGGAGGTCACGGCGAGTGTGCAGCCCGCGCACGCCACCGACGACCGCGATGTGGCAGACCGGCACTGGGCCGGGCGCACCGGGCGCGCCTTCGCCTACGCCGAGCTGCTGGCGGCCGGTGCCCGGCTGGAGTTCGGTTCGGATGCCCCGGTCTCGCCGCTCGACCCGTGGCTGGGCATCGCCGCCGCCGTGCACCGGACGGGCGACGAGCGGCCGGCCTGGCATCCCGAACAGCGCGTCCCGGTACGCGCGGCGCTCGCGGCGTCGGCACGGGGGCGTGCGGAGATCCGGGTCGGTGACGCGGCCGACCTGGTGGTGGTGGACTTCGATCCGCTGGAGGCCGACGCGCCCACGCTGCGGGAGATGGCGGTGCACGCCACGATGCTGGGCGGGCGGTGGACGCACGGTCCCTATTGACGGCGAACGGCGCTCCCGGTCAACCAAGGTGACAACGGACGTACAGCGCGCTCGCCCGGACCCGACTGGACCGCAGGTTGCGGGAGTTGGGCCGCGACCAAGTGGTCATCCTCCGGCTGTACGCACGGGCCGGGGTGCTGATGACGGCCGGTGACGCGTGGGTGTGAGTCGCCGTCCTTGTCATCGACTTCCACTTCTCGGACAACGTCGCCGACTGGAGCCGCCGCGGGGCGAGTTCACCACTGGATGTGCGGGTGCAGGCGGCCCTCTATCCACGGCACCTGGACGCGGCGATCGAGCGCCGACCCACCTGAACTGCACGCCCCGGTGAGCATCACCGCGGCCGCAAGACACAGTGACGTCTTGAGAGGAACTGCAGTTCGCAGTATGGCGCGCCTCATCATGCCCCGTTTCTTCATGTCCTGTACGCGACACTCCTACAGGTCGGCGCGATCTTGGCACAAGAGGCCTCACCCCCTACGGCAGACTTGCCCGCCCGAGGAGTCGCGCTACCGGGTCGAGTCGGAGAGCGTCGATGAGGGGATCCGGCGGGTGAACCGCGTTCGCCCGGGCCGTCTGAGTAGTCAGACGGACGCCATCCGCCGGGACCTAGTTGGTGCCCGGTCCGTGACGGGCCCAGGACTCTGCCGCAGATCAACGACGACGGCGGGCGTTGAGACGGGCGGCCTGGCGGGTCAAGTGGTCGCGTTCGGCGAGGTTGGGTGCCTTTTGGGCCGCCTCGGCGTACAGCTGTGCCGCTGTCGCCAGGTCGCCGTCGCGTTCGTGGAGGTAGGCCGCCACCGCGGTGTGGCGGGGCAGTGAGTCGTCCAGCTTCGCGAGTTCCGCCAGGCCGGCGCGTGGTCCGTCGGCCTCGCCGACCGCGACCGCGCGGTTGAGCCGGACGACCGGGCTGTCGGTCAGTCGCGCGAGCTCGTCGTACCACTCGACGATCTGCACCCAGTCGGTCTCCTCGACGGTGGGTGCGTCGGCGTGGAGGGCCGCGATGGCGGCCTGGGCCTGGAACTCGCCCAGCCGGTCACGGGCGAGGGCCGACTGCAGGATCTCGACGCCCTCGGCGATCGACACGGTGTCCCACCGCCCGCGGTCCTGCTCGGCGAGCGGCACCAGGCTCCCGTCGGGCGCGGTCCGGGCGGCGCGCCGGGCGTGGTGGAGCAGCATGAGGGCGAGCAGTCCCGACACCTCGGGGTGATCGATCACGGCAGCGAGCTGCCGGGTGAGGCGGATCGCCTCGGCGGCGAGGTCGACGTCGCCGGAGTAGCCCTCGTTGAAGACCAGGTAGAGGACGCGCAGCACGGTGGCGACGTCGCCGGGCTGGTCGAGCCGCACGTCGGAGACGGTGCGCTTGGCCCGGCTGATCCGCTGTGCCATGGTCGCCTCGGGCACCAGATAGGCCTGGGCGATCTGCCGGGTGGTGAGCCCGCCGACGGCGCGCAGCGTGAGCGCGACCGCGGACGACGGGGTCAGCGACGGATGGGCGCAGAGGAAGTAGAGCTGAAGCGTGTCGTCCACGGCGGGCGCGGGGCCGGGCCCCGGCTCCTCCTCCACGCGGTCCTCACGCCGGCGGCGAGCGGCGTCCGACCTGGTCGCGTCGAGGAACTTGCGCCAGGCCACGGTGACCAGCCAGCCCTTCGCATCCCGCGGAGGGTCGGCCGGCCAGACGCGCAGTGCCTCGATGAGCGCGTCCTGCACGGCGTCCTCGGCCGCCGCGAAGTCGGCTCCGCGGCGGACGAGGACGGCGAGCACGTTCGGTGTGAGGCTCCTGAGCAGGGCCTCATCCATGGACGAGGCACTCCGTGATGGTGGGTGCCGCGTGCAGGAACGGGCGCAGTTCCAGCCACTCGTGGATCGGCTTTCCGCCCGCCCCGGGGGCGGCCGACAGCTCACCGGCCAGCTCGACGGCGCGCTCGTAGCTGTCGACGTCGATGATCATCCAGCCGGCGATGACGTCCTTGGTCTCGGCGAACGGGCCGTCGGTGACCGGCGGGCGCCCCTCACCGTCGTAGCGGACCCACTTCCCCTCGGGCGCGAGTGCCTGGCTGTCGACGAACTCGCCGGTCTTCTCGAGCCGGGCGGCGAAGTCGTTCATGTACTGGATGTGCGCCGAGATCTCCTCCGGCGTCCACTGGTCCATGGGCACGTCGTTGACGGCAGCCGGAGCGCCGCGGTAGTGCTTCAGCAGCAGGTACTTGGCCATCGGGCTTCTCCTCGGTGGTGGTGCGACCCATTGTGGTCGCGTTCACCTCGGGGACGGAGCCGGGCACGGGTTCTCGACATCGCCGTCGGATTTTTTTGGGCTCTTGCAATCCAGCCTGATCAGCAGGTGTCGGGCAACTGGCTCAGTCATCCGACTCAAGCCGGGCCGAGGCGCGAGGATCACCATGGTCAGGTACGGCGATCGGCATGGTCGCGTGTGCGCCCCATCGGCATGCGCCCGGCGAAGGGACCTCTCATGAACACCACGGCCACCATGCACGCAGTCCGCGGCCACCGGCGCGGCGGGCCGGAACAGCTCGTCTACGAGGTGGCGCCCCGGCCGGTGCCCGGGCCGGACGAGGTGCTCGTCGCCGTGCGGTCGGCCTCGATCACTTCGGGGGAACTGACCTGGGACGCGACCTGGACGGACAGTCTCGACGGCACCGGCAGCTCCCGCGTGCCGATCGTCCCCGCCAAGGAGGTCTCGGGGCAGGTCGCCGAACTGGGCGCGCAGGTCTCGGAGTTGTCGGTCGGTGACGAGGTGTTCGGGCTGATCCCCTTCACGCGGGACGGTGCGGCGGCCGAGTTCACCGCCGTCCCGGCACAGGTGCTCGCCGTCAAACCCCCGGCGCTGTCCCACGACGGCGCGGCCGCGTTGACGCTGGCCGGGCTGACGGCCTGGCAGGGCCTTGTTCGCCACGGCGGCCTCACCGCGGGCGGGCGGGTTCTGGTGCACGGCGGGGCGGGCGGGGTGGGTTCCTTCGTGGTGCAGATCGCCGCGGCCCTGGAAGCCTCGGTCACCGCCACGGCTTCGGCCGAAGACGCGGAATTCGTGCGTGAGCTGGGCGCGGAGCACGTCGTCGACTACGCGAGCGAGCGGTTCGAGGACCAGGTCAAGGATGTCGACCTGGTCTTCGACACGGTCGGCGGAGACAGCCAGACCCGCTCCTGGCGGGTGCTGCGGCCCGGGGGTGTGCTCGTCAGCATCGTCGCCCCGCCCGACACCAGCCGGGCGGGCGAGGCGCGTGGCGTGTTCTTCGTGGTCGAACCGGACCGAGCCGGGCTCACCGAGCTGGCCCGGCTGTTCGAGTCCGGCAGGCTGACGCCGCGCATCGACCGGGTGGTGCCGCTGTCGGACGCTGCGGCGGCCTATGCGGCCCTGGAGCGGGAGCACCGCCGGGGGAAGGTCGTGCTCAGGGTGTCGTAGGTGTGGCCTCGGTAGATCGGTGACCGCCGTCGAGTGCCGGTGCTGCTTGAGCGTGACCTTGCAGCGCGCCTCGGCGGCGTCGACGAGGGGCCGTAGAAGCTGGTGCAGCCCCGCGGCACACAGCAGCAACGACTTGCCGATGCCCGCCTCACCCGCGATGACCAGCGCGCCGCCGCCCTCGGGGAGCCGTTCGATCAGCTCGGCGAGAGTTCGGAGTTGCGCGTCTCAGGTCGTGAACTTTCCGCACATCCTGTGGCACCCGGTTCGTGCGGTACGTGTGCCGCACGGCGAGGGAGTGCCGGCTGGTGCGTGCATCGGCGGAAAACAGGTGGGCGCATCGACCGAACAGTCGCATGACCCAAGCCCACTCCTCGGCCTTCCCGTACGGTCGGCTCGGTGGGCGGCGAGCGCCCAGGATCCCTCGCGGACACGTCAAGGAGCAGGTCATGGACCATGAACTCGACGGTCAGGTCGCCGTCGTCACCGGAGCAAGCCGCGGCATCGGCCTCGCCGTCGTACAGGCGCTGGCGGGTGAGGGGGCTCGGGTGGTCGCGGGTGCCCGTCACTCGTCGGGCGAGCTGGACGAGTTGGCCAAGAGCGGTGCCGTCGAGGTCGTCGAGGTCGACCTCGCCACGGAGTCGGGTCCGGCCCGCCTGGTCGAGCGGGCGGGCGATCGCGTCGACATCCTGGTCAACAACGTCGGTGCCGCCCCTGTCCGGCCCGAAGGGTTTCTGAGCATCACCGACGAGGACTGGCTGACCTCGCTCACCCTCAACCTGCTGGCGGCGATCCGGACGACCCGCGCGGCGCTGCCCGTCATGCTCGCGCAGGGCCGCGGCAGCATCGTGAACATCGCCTCGGTGAACGCCGCGCTGCCCGATCCCCTGGTGCTCGACTACAGCGCGGCCAAGGCAGCGCTCCTCGCCTTCTCCAAGGGCCTGTCGAAGGAGGTGGGCGCCCGCGGGATCCGCGTCAACACGGTCAGCCCCGGTCCGGTCGCCACCGATCTGTGGCTGGCCGACGACGGCGTGGCGGCCACGGTGAGCCGGGCGACCGGCGCCGATCCTTCGACGGTGAAGGCGGGCGCCGCGAAGGCGATGGTCACCGGCCGGTTCTCGCAGCCCGCCGAGGTCGCGGAGGCCGTCCTGTTCCTCGCCGGTGCCCGTGCCGCGAACACGGTCGGTACCGACGTGCGGGTCGACGGCGGATTCATTCCGACCTGGTAGCCGGCGGATGCCGCGTGAGCGCACCCTGGAGATATTCGGCCAGAAACCGCAACCTTTCAGCCATCTCCCATGTCTCATCCAATATCAGCACCAAACACGCTTCGGGGGACGTGATGAGACGAAGCAGAACACTATGGGCAGCGCTCACGGTCATGGCAACCGCACTGGGAGTGACCGCACTCCCGGCCGACGCCGCGCCGGTAGCAGCAACGCAAACCACCGCCTGCCCCACCGGCTGGGGCAGCCTCACCAAGACCTACACAGCCAGTACGACGACGCCGGTGACGAATGTCAGGACCGGCCGACACGCCTGCTACGACCGGATGGTCGTCGACATCCCCGGCGCGGGCAAGAGCCACCTCGGCTACTCCGTCAGGTACGTCAAACACCTCTACCAGGACGGATCCGGTCGCCTCATACCCGTCGGCGGCGGAGCCGTCCTCGAGGTGCGGGTGACGGCACCGAGCTACGACCCCGAGACCGGGGCACCGTCTTATCGCGCACGGGCCGGCCGCCCGCTGCCGGGCGTCGACCTCACCGGGTACCGCACCTTCCGGGACACCCGGTTCGCCGGCAGTTTCGAAGGCGACACCCAGCTCGGGCTCGGCGTCCGGGCCCGGCTGCCGTTCCGGGTCCTGCGGGTGGACGGCCACGTGGTCGTGGACGTGGCCCACAACTGGACCGGGGCGCGCTGAGACGCGCCGGGCTCAGAGATCGAGGGAGGCGAGCCAGTCGATCAGGAGCCGGTTGACCTCCTCGGGGCGTTCCTGCTGGATCCAGTGGCCGCAGCCGTCGAGGACGTGGGAGGAGGTCAGGCCGGGAAGCGTGGTGGGGTAGGCCTCGATGGCGTCGGCCAGCCAGACGGTTGAGGGGTCGAGGGCTCCACCGGCGAAGAATGACGGCCGGCGGATCGGGGCGCCATGGTGGTCGGCCAGGTCCGCCCAGTCCCGGTCCATGCTGCGGTACCGGTTGAGGGCACCTGTCATGCCGGTGCGCTCGAACTCCCCGGCGTAGACGTCGAGTTCGTGCTCGCCGAGCCAGGACGGCAGACGTCCCGCCGGGAATCGGTCACGCATCCTCCCGCCCCGGGCGACGAAGTGCGGGGTGGGAGCGCCGGGTCGGGGCATGGTCTCGGCCGACAGGGCAGCGTAGAAGCCCGCGAGCCAGCCGCGCACATCGGGTTCGATCTCCGCCTCGGCGCGGCCGGGTTGCTGGAAGTAGGAGACGTAGAACTCCTCCTCGCCACTCATCTGTGCGAAGACCTCGCTGGGCCGGGGGCCGCCGGGCGGGGTGTAGGGCACGCTCAGCAGCCCGACCGCGCGGAACACATCCGGCCTCAGCAAGGCGGAAGTTGCCGCGATGGTCGCGCCCCAGTCGTGCCCGACGATCACCGCCGAACGCTCGCCGAGTGCGTCCACCACGGCGAGGTTGTCCTCGACGAGTTCGAGCATGCGGTACGCGGCCACGTCCCCGGGTTTCGAGGAGCGGCCGTAGCCGCGGACGTCGACGGCCACGGCGCGGTGACCGGAGGCGGCCAGCGCGGGCAGTTGGTGGCGCCAGGAGTACCAGGACTCAGGGAAGCCGTGCAGGAGCAGCACGAGGGGCCCGCTGCCCTGCTCGACGAGGTGGGTGCGACCGGCCGGTGAGGGGACCAGGCGGTGGGTGGGGGTGGCGACAGGGGTCTGCGGCATGGGCCCTTCCCGGAGCGGGGGCATGGACGACGAGCATGCAGGGGTCGACCCGGTCCACGCGATGTCTGTTGCCGTTTCAGCAACACCCGGGTGAACTCGGGCTCCGGGCAGGGAAGTTGTCGCCCGCTCGGAGCCCGCTCAATTTGTACGGCAGCATTTCCTCAGTCGTCCCTACCTTGTTGATCGGGATGAGCGAGCCATTCGTAGGGTTGGTTCACCCAGGGGCGCTGGGTGTGGCTTTCAGTCGTCTGCCGT